>JANMIF010000100.1:0-7482 GCA_031375695.1 Planctomyces sp. | reverse complement strand
AGATCATCGGTTGGGAACTGGCCGAATCGATGGCCGAAGACCTGACGCTGTCAGTGCTGCGTTCGGCCATTCGCCAACGACAACCCACCGGTGACTTGATCCATCACAGCGACCGCGGCGGCCAATACGTGGGGACGAATTACCGGGCCGTCCTACGCCGCACCCACATCCGCCAAAGCATGAGTCGCGCCGGAAACTGCTACGACAACGCCTTCATGGAATCTTGCTTCGGAGCAATCAAGACCGAACTCGAAATGACCGATTACGAAACCATCGCAGCCGCTCGACGCGAGATCGCGACCTACATCGCCTACTACAACAACTCCCGCCGACACTCGTCGCTGGAGTACTTCACCCTCCCACAATTCGAGTTGAACATGCGTGCCAAAAATAGTGACTTACACTGTCCGTGAAATGCCGAGCACCTCAACCACTCGGAACCGGCGGACTCGTAAGGTCGACAGGACCTCCTTGTCCAGAACGCTTATCTTCCCGCACACTCTCTGAGGCAAAGCGTCGCTATGATCCAGCACACCCGACTCGGAGAGTCAGGCTACATTTTTCCGTCGTGGTGACTCCGCGCGCGATTCGATCGGCTCCGACCTGATTCGCCAGGAACTGCGATCCAGGACGGCGGACTGCGTTTCGAGCACGCTCTCCCACGTCACACCGACGGCCCAAAACATCAACGCCGAAAGGCTCAACCCGACCGCCAGCAGCGCGAGTGGCCAAGCCGCCACCGACGATCCCGACAACAACGCGATCACGGCGCTCAGCGCGAGCAAACCGGAAACCGGCAACAATCCCAAACTGATTCGGCCAAACAGGTACACCGGCCGGCCGTGTCCCGACGTTTGGCTGGCGAAGTACGCCACATCCAATAACACATCCACCGTGCGCGAAATTCCATAATGGCTCTGTCCCGCGAACCGCGGATGCGCCGCAACCGATATCTCGGAGACCTTGCCACCGAGGACATGCACGGTCGCCGGCAGAAACCGATGCTGCCCCGGCCGCAGTCGCAGCGACCGCGCGAGCTCGCCGCGCAGGGCTTTGATCCCGCCCATGTCACGGACGTCGCAACCCGTCGCGCGACGCAACAACCAATTGGCCGTACGGCTCGGAATCGCATGCCAAATTTTGGAAATTGTCCGATTCGTGCGCCGACCAGAAACCAGATCGAAGCCTTGCTGAAGCTGTTCGATCAACCGTGGAATTTCCTCCGGCGGCTGCTCCAAATCGCCGTCGAGCATCACGACGTACTGGCCGCTGGTTTCCTGAAATCCGGCATCCGTTGCGATCGCCTGCCCAAATCCGCGTTTCAAATGAACCGGCCGCAACTGCGGAAACTCCACCGTCAGTTCATCCAGCAACTCGCCTGTTCCGTCGGTCGAGCCGTCGTCGACAACGATGATCTCGTAGTTCTCATTCAGCGATCGCAGGACGACATCGACGCGGCGCACGAATTCTCGCACGCACGGCAGCTCATTCCGCATCGGTGTGACCGTGCTGATCGCAACCGCCGGGGTCTCCGCCGAAAAGGGACGCAACGACTTCATCGGCAATCTTTCTCGAATCGAGACAACACACCCTTCCCTGGCCACAGCTGGAGTTGTCCTCTTGGCTCATTGACGGCAAGGTGCCACATCACCACCGTACCGACGGCGATTCCAATAGCGGCTCCACAGAAGACATCACCGGGGTAATGTCGGCCCTCGTTGATTCGCTGACAGCCAACCAGCAATCCCAGAAACAAAAACCAGATTCGGCCGCGTGGGAAGAGATGTCCCAAAGCGAGGGCGAAGCCGAAAGCCGTTGCCGTATGCGCTGACGGAAATGAAAGGTGAGCGTCGTCACCAACATGTTTGGCAAAGGCTGAAATGGGCGACGCCGTGGGGTCCATAAACGACAACAAGGTATCGACCGAATTCTCAGGCAGTGGATTCGGACGAGTTCGCACGACGAACGCCTTGAGGATATTGGCCACAAGTCCGGCTCCGCCGGCCGACGCGGCGACGGCGGAGAATCGTCGAATCGTTGGACGGCAGAGAATGATCCAGGTCACCAAGATCAGCAAGATGCCGTAACCATGCCCGAACGGCTCGGCTCGCGACAGGAACGCTCGAGACTTGTGGCCGATCGAGTGTGAATTGATCCACGCGACAATCGCGTGATCGAACGGAATCATGAGCAGTCCCGCGACCGCGACGAACAGGCTCACAATTAAGAATGTTCGCACATTCGGCAAAGGCGAGTCGTCCATGTGTTCGCTCCACAAAATGTTTTGCCTGTAAAAGTTCACTTCCATTCGATCGCTCGTCCGCCATGCCGAACATCGCCTTGTGGCGAGGCCCTCAGGAGGACGAGGTCATGGTCGCGATTTTTCAGAAACCACGGAATTCGGCACATCGTCGCGAGAGGAAAACCGAGATCTTCGGCGAGTTGGCTGGCTCGCGATGCCTTCGCGATGACGAAGTGCGAAGGTTGATCTGCCAAAAAATCCCTTAACGGTTCGATCCGATCAGCATGGAATCGTTCCAGCGTCTGATTGGCATAGAAGACCCAACTTGACTGCATGACTTCAAAGGTCGCAAAGTCAGCCTCTGGAGTTTCCGCCGCCGCGAAGAGCGATTCAATCTGCTGATGCTCCGAGACCTGGGGAGCCGCGATCTGAAATAGTCCAATGACAAATGCCGCGGCACCTCCCACGTAAATGCCGAGCGAGTGGAAACGTCGTTTTTTCTCGAAACATCGAAAACTGAACCAAGCTCCGATTAGCAACCCGGCACCGGGAACCAACAAAAGATATTCTCCGGGAAACAGACGCGCGACGGCGAATCCACCCGCGAACACCAGGAGCACACCGACCGCGAATGCCGACAGGAATCCGGCTCGTACCCACCAAGACGAAATCGCGACGCGGCTTGCTGCCAGACGATCCAAAAACGTTCCGACAAGCAACGCCAAGCCGGGATACCCCGGCGTGACATAGCTCGGCAGCTTGGTGCTGGCGCATGAAAACAGCACAACCGGGACGGCGATCCAGCAAACTGCCAGAACGATTCCCGGATGCCATCGCTGTTGCTGTTGATGGCGTTTTCTCGCGTCAAGCAGCGACGGCACAAGGAACACGCTCCAGGGGAAGAACCCCACGATGATGGCCGCCACATAATACAACAGGAAGGGGCCTGAGTGATTTTCCATCGCTGAGGTGGCTCGCCCAAGATGATGCTCCAGAAAGAATCCGCGTAGCCATTCTCCCTGAGTTTGATACCCCACGGCGTAGTACCACGGAACGGCAGCGGCGAGGGAAATTACGGTTCCGGTCAGAGGACGCATGCTCCACAAAGTCTTGAGAAAATGGTTCGGCGCGAACCAGGATGCCGCCATCCGCAGAAGTCGGAATCGCGGAGGTGTTGCCACATCACGTCGAGCCGCGTCGCCATCTCTGAATGGCTGTGGAGTGGCATCCACCGAGCGGCGCATGATGAGCAGAAACATTCCCAGAATGGCCATCGGCAACAAAAAACCAATCGGCCCTTTCGCCAGGATCGCCAGCCCGAGCGCCAGATAGAAAGCGGCGATCGAAAGCGGATGGGACGGGAACCAAACACGTCGCCCCAGAATGACCTCCGCAGCCTGCGTTTCCGAATCAGGTCGATTGACATCACTCCCGGTAACAGTCGATCGAACAAAGATCGTGATGCCGAGCGTCATGAAGAAGATGTATACGGAATCGGGCGTTGCGGCGCGGGCCGCGACATCAAACATCAGCGTGGTCAAAAGGATCACCGCAGCAAGCAGCCCCGCTCGCGCTCCGAACAGTCGCCTCCCGCAAAGCCAGACGCAGATCACGGTTCCCAGGCCGCACA
The DNA here is from genome assembly GCA_031375695.1 of Planctomyces sp. Classification (GTDB taxonomy): domain Bacteria; phylum Planctomycetota; class Planctomycetia; order Planctomycetales; family Planctomycetaceae; genus SXKJ01. Next base: position 3,610 of record JANMIF010000100.1, on the reverse strand, counting down.
GCGCTGACGGCAACCGGGAGGCAAACTCGGTGATCCCCAAGAGGTGATACGAAACAATCATCAGCCAGTACAACAACACCGGCTTGTGAGTCCGAAGCTCCCCGTTAAAGGTCGGCACAACGAGGTCACCACGATCCATCATTTCAATGGCGCATCGAGCGTTGCGCGGCTCGTCCTCGTCCCACAACTTCGTGCCGCCAAGATTGCCGAATAAAACCAGCACGGCCAATAAAATAATGAGAACTGCATCGCGAACCCTGGAAGACATCCGTGTCTCCTGAAGAGTGAAGTTTTCCTGCTGCGTCAGACAATTGACAGGTAGCAACCCGAATGCTTCCGCGATTCGATCAGAAAGATCGGGGGACCGTCTGGCCCGTTGGCGAGCAACCTATTGGCGGAGAAATTCTTCGTCAAGTGCGATTTGACACCTCGATCTTTGGAGGGCGCAAGACTCACTTTGCGCGCGGGTGGTTGTGAACATATGCTTTGTGTGGGGAAATTGTCTTGGTGTTTGATCCATTCAAGGAGGAACGGACACTCGCCCTGATAGTTGTGTTCGGGCAACTCCTGGAGACGACGGGCCATGTAATCATCAAGCGGCAGCGCGTGGCTGGCTGGACTGCGACGCAAACCAATTCGAGTCCTCAATGAGGTCCGAATTGCCGTGCTCCGGGTTCTGATACCAGATGTTCAGAAGGGAATTGCGAACGCCGAAGTCTCCGCGAATCGCCGTCCGCCCGTGCCAACTTTTAAGCGTCAGCAAGTTGAGAACCGAGAAGGCGTAGACGGTGTTGGGTGTGAACGGCGCACGCTTCACCACGTCAAAGCCTCGCGGAGCACGCAGCCAGTGACGCGGATCAAAGCTCGATCGATAAAACTCTGTCCCCAGGTCGCGCTGGCCTTCGTGTTCGGCCAAAGCCAACTGCATCGTGACCACTTTCTTTCGCGTGTCAGGATGCGGCTTGATCGAGTAACCCTCGGTCTCGCGGAAGAGTTCCGGCAAGGCGAAGCCCGGCATCCGGCTGGCATCGGTTTCCGAAACGCCGTATCGCAGAGACAAACCGGGTGCCAGCTTCTCAAAGACCGATTGCTTGAGTTCCTGGCTTCCGATCACGCTGCGGAGTGTTGCCCACGCGACGCGCTGCCGATCCGGAAGACGGCTCAGCCACCAATTCGTGAATTGAAATCGAAACCGATTGGTCGTTCCGGTGTCTCGGTGATATTTCAAGTCAACGAACGGCTCGTAAAGCGACGGGGCGGGCAGTTTGGCGAGCAGGTCGTTGTAGAAATCCTGAGGCAGGAAGTCTCCCAAGACGAAGTGCGGGAACGGCTGACGCTCCAGCGGCGTGTTGCGGACTTGCTCCACAGTGTGCTTCAGCACTCGCGATCTCAACGCGACATCCACATCGACCAAATGATTCAACATCGGCTCCTCCCTGAGCAACAGCCTGTTCGTATCGCAATTTGCCGTCCAATTCGTTTCCACGATGAAGCCACAACTCCGTCCACTCGCCGAGCCACCGGCGGCCTTCTATTTATTTATTCGGAGTACCACAAGATCTCTCCGAAGGGACTCACATCGTCGGCCAGCGAACGGGTTGCGGCTTGCGAATTGGCGGTGGCGTTCGTTCAATCACCGCGTCCACAATCTACTCCGCGGTGGTTCGCGATGCTTGGTTCCATGCTCGACAACCTCCTGTCAATCGAATTCTGGTTTGAACGTCAGCCGCCGCCGGTGCGGATGACGATGATCGGCGGAGTCGTTTGGTTGGTAGTTTGGTTTCTGAACCTGTGGGGGGGCTGGCACGATCGCACGCTGGTTGTGGACCACGGCGGTGTTCGGCGCATTGGAACTGCCGCCGTTTGTCGTCTGGTTCGAGTTGAATTGGTTGATGCCACGACCCCATCGGGCGCTGACGGTCGTCATTTGGATCGGCGGCGTGGTCAATGCGCTGCTGATGCTGGTGCATGTGCGTTTCGCATTTCGAGCGGCGGGAAGCCCGAGCGTTTTGCCCTTGTTGCGCGATGAGGACTTGCTGGCGAAGATCGCTGACATTGCGGCGGCGTATGGGCTGCGAGTGCCACGAGTCCGTGTGTTGAGCACGTTCGGCGGCATCGGAGACACGATGGCGATGGTCGGCGGGTTGATCGCGCCGTCGGTCTTGGTGACCGACGGACTGCGGCAGCGGCTGTCGGCGGCAGAACAAGAAGCGATCCTGGCAAACGAACTGGGGCATGTCGCGAATCACACGCTGTGATTTATCGCGATGACACCGAGCGTGGTGTTCGTCCTGACGGCCAGTGCCAGCCAATTCGTGCCGCCGTCCGTGGCGCTGGCGTGGGGATTCGTGTTCTGGATCGGATTCTCCCGCTTCGGCAGCCGCTGGTTTGAATATGACTGCGATCGCCGCGCGGCTTGGTTGTGTGGCAGTCGCGCGATGGCTTCGGCACTGGCGAAAGTTCATGCCGTGAGCGGCCTGCGGCAGCAAGGCTGGCTCGCGCGGCTGATTTATGAGACCGCGACGCACCCGTCACTGAGTCAACGGATCGCCGCGCTCGACGCGATGGCACCGGACGACGATCGGCCGGAGCCGTTGAACGACATCGCCAGCGAAGTCTCCGTGTGCCGGTTGAGTCTCGTGCTGACGTTCGCTTGGGCCGGTGTGTTGGGGATGTCGCTGGAGGGTGCTTGGCGATGCTGGTCCGCACGGTCTCTTCGCGAGCCTGCTCCAAGCGATTGGATTCGGCGACGGAGTCCGTGGTCAGATGCCGCCGCCGCGTGACGTACTCTTGGATGCGGGCCAAGTCGGAATTCGGCGGCATTTGCGGAGCCAAATCGACCACATGCGTGAACTGCGCGAGCACCGCCGCGTCAATCGCGTCGGTCTTGGCCAGCTTGCCCAGAGCACGAGCGAAGTCGCGGACTTGCCGCGGATTCACGCGCACGGCCGGCAGCTTCGCCACCGTCAACGCCAGAAACATTTCGAACTCGTAGCCGCCGGTCCCCTCGAACACGATCTTTTGCGGGCCGATGAGCCGCAGCTTCTCAATGAGTTGCTGATGCCCTTCCGGCGTGTTGGGAACTCGCCACGGCTGACGTTGCGGGAAACAATCGACATCCAGAATTTTCTTCGAGACGTCAATCCCCACGGAAACAGAATTCACGGACGAGCTGGTTGTCATCAAGGCACCCTTCCTTGCTCATACGGGTTTCGTTGTGTCCCAAGCGACTGTTCGGGTTTCTGGCCCGATGACGAAAAAAACGACCGGTCTCATGCTGACCCACGGAGTGCATCCCAGGACTTAACGATCTCGCGGTCGGCCGCGTGTGGTGAGAGAGGCCCTCACACGCGATTACTCTTACGCAGACGAATCAGGTACTCAGACGAATCAGGTAAGACCAAGACTCAAGACAACATCAAGATACAAGTGGATGGACGACGAGACCTACGCCCGGATTCCCGAATCACTCGAGCTCCGCGAGATTCGCTACCACATCGTCGAGCCCGGCCGTCGCACCCAAACGATCGACGTGATCACGACACTGCGCGACGCGGACAAAGACACCACGCAAGAGATCGCCGAGCTGTATGGCTTTCGCTGGAATTCG
>JANMIF010000058.1:0-19238 GCA_031375695.1 Planctomyces sp. | reverse complement strand
TGGAAAGCGATCGAACAACGCGGCATTTCTGCTTGATCCCGTTGGTATGGGCGGCCGAACCACCGAACGAACCGGCCAAGGCACAAGCGAAAGTCTGGTTGACGGACGAAGCCGACGCTGCTCGACTTCTGGGCGCGAGTTGGTTGTTGGATGACGGGACTATCGGCGAACTGGCTCAGCGCGAACTGTCGCAACTGTCACGCAGTCAAGACGACCGCGTGCGACCGCTGGCACAGGCTCAAGCGTGGCGTTTGAAGTTGCGTGAACTCGACGTCAGCGAACTGGCCCTGCAACTTTGGGAAAATCGAATCAAAGAATGGCCGACGGACTTTCGAGCCGGCCCGTCGTATCTGCTAGGTCGCGGTTGGGCGATTCGTCGCGAGCACGAATTGGCGGCGACGGCGTTATTGTGGACATTCTTAATGGACGACAACGACCCACGTTTCGCTGCACGCTGCGGAATGGAAGCGGCCGATTCCTTGAGCCGACTCGGCCAAAAGGACGCGGCCCAGCGCATCCGCCGCGAGGTTGCCGAGAAATTTCCGGACACGGAATTTGGTGAGGCTGCCGGTCGCGAGTGACGTCGCATATTTTGCTCGCATGTGCCGTCTCAAAATGATCAGAGGCGAGCCGCCTGTGCTACGGACTGCTACCGGTCGCTCAAAGAACATCCCCCAGTTCATACAGCCCTTTTCCGGCCACCTTCAGTTTGTTCTGTTTGACCAATTCGTCCCAGGCGGCCTGTGGAAATTGATTCGGCGGGTTGATGGCTACGATCCCAGATTTTCCGCCGCCGGTCATCGGGCCGTATCCTAGCCGCGATTCATCATCCAGTCGCGTCGCCTTGAGCCGCTTCTTGAACGCCTTAAGGGCACGCTTGAGTCCTTCTTTAGACAGAGGATCTGACGACGGTGTGTCTTCTTCAGTCATGAGGGTTCCCTTTCTGTTCGGCGGGAGCAGCACCTGATCCGCGCAAGCGGCACACTACTCTGAAGCGTGCGTGAGGGCGAGCGTTCCATACGACATCGGATGTCATGGCTCGCGAAGTTCTCGCGTGTTTTCACGTCTCATGAAGTGCTCGCCCCCGTTGGCGTTTCGGGTTAATATGCAGCCCGTTGCGGGATCGGTCATCTCGTGAGAATGGTTTTGGAACGGCCCTAGGGGAGATTTTGTTCATGAGTAAGATTTATTGGACTTCCGCGCTGCTGGCGCTGGTGGTTGGATGCGGTCAGCCCCCTGTCTCGAACGACACGGCCACAACACCGGCCGTCGAAACATCGCTTCCGGAAGGGGCGATGTTGGTCACGCTGAAGTTGCCCGAGATGACCTGAGGCGGCTGTGCCGCTGCCGTGCGCAGCGATTTGGCAAAAGTCGAAGGAGTCTCCGACGTCCAGACCGACATCAAGAAACGAATCTGCAAGTTCCAACTCGCCAACAAAGACCTCGATCTGAAAGCCAAGCTCGACGAACTGGCTCAAAGCAATGAGCACATCAAAAACTTTGAAATCGTCACACAATAATTCGTGCGTCGGTCGGGACTCCGTTCCGACCGTTCGTCACCAATGAACTCTCGCAGCCCGGCCGCTCAATCGGCCGGGCTGATTTGTTTCACGGCGGTAACGCGTAGCCCGAATCGGAGAGTCAGGCTACGTTTTCAACGCCGTGCCCAGCAGGTGATTCAGCGCCGCCGTCAATTCGGGAAAGCGGAATTCGTAGCCGGACGCTTGCAGTCGTTCCGGCATCACACGCGTGCTGGCGAGAAGGAGCTCATCTCCCATTTCACCGAATGCCAGCTTCGCGACAAAGGCGGGCATCGGGAAAATCGTAGGGCGACTGAGAGCGCGGCCAAGCGTTTTCGTGAAATCGCGGTTTGTGACCGGGTTCGGCGAGACGGCATTCACCGGACCTGACAACGACTCCGTGGTCATCGCGTGATGAATGACCCCGATGACATCGTCGATCGCGATCCAGCTCATGAATTGTCGGCCGGAACCGACGACTCCGCCAGCACACAGTTTGAACGGCAACAACATCTTGGCAAGCGCGCCGCCGCGCGGTGTCAGCACTACGCCGATTCGCAAGTTGACCACACGGACACCTGCGAGCCGCGCCGGTTCAGTTGCCTGTTCCCAGTCGCGACAGACATCGCACAAAAAGCTCGGGCCGTGCGAACTCAATTCCGTCATCATTTCGTCGCCTCGATCACCGTAAAAGCCGATCGCCGAGGCTCCGACAAGCGACTTCGGAGGTCGCTTCAATTTGGCGAGCGTTTCGCTCAGCAGTCGTGTTCCGTTGACTCGGCTGTCGCGAATGCGAGCTTTCTTCGAGGCGGTCCAGCGTCCAGTCGCGATATTCTCGCCCGCCAAGTGGACGACGGCGTCGAGGCCCTCCAGTTTCGTAGCGTCAATCGAGTTGGTGTCAGGATTCCAAGTCACTTCGTCGTCGCGGCCGGTGCTTCGCCGAACCAGTCGCAACACGCGATGTCCGCCGGTTGTCAGAAACGGAATCAATGCCGAACCGACCAATCCGGTCGCGCCGGTGACGAGAATGTTCATCAAACCAATTCCTTGTGCTTTGCGATGCGCGGCCAAGTCCGTCATCGTAACTCGATGCCGATAAAAAAATGTTCGAGCCAGTGTCTGTCGCGCGAAGGCTCCGCCGATTGCCTGACCGATCCAGCCGAACGGTAACTCGTAGTGAATCCGATCTTCCAGGCAGCAGCTTTTTTCGTGGGCGGGTTGCATCGAATGCACATGATCCCAGACGGTGAACGGACCAGCGACCTGCACGTCTCGAAATCCGATCGCGCCATTTGGCAAAGCGTGATGCTCGGCAATCTAACGTTTCCAAAACGGTCCGATTCGCATCAGCAACTCCGCCCGTGCTCCGCCGCTCAGCGAGGCGGCCGGACTTCGAAGTTCGACCGCTTCCCATGGCGGCAATAACCGCTCGAATGCATCGGCTCGCGCGTGCCACGACAGCACCTCTTCCGCCGCAAAGGGCATCAAACTCCGTTGAAGAAATTTGGGCATGCAGGCGCTTTCGGTTTTTATCGACGGAAGATCGGCGTGGCTTATTACGGCACAGACTAATGTTTGCACTCAACAATTACCGGCCATCTCTGCGCTTTTCGCTCCTCCACAGTGGGACTGGCATTTTCTTACACTGCGGAGAAGCGAAGAGCGCAGAGAGGGACAAACTTCCCGCACGAACAAGTGCAACAGTTTGACAAGTGAAATCCGCAACACTGTTTTCGCTTGCGGCTTCGATTTCAACTTTCGAGTTCGCTACGCTGTCGAACTGCTTTCTCGGACTCCAATCTATGAACCGAACGATAATGCGACCATTAAACCCAGATGAACTGACCCGCCGGATTTTTTTGCAGCATTCGAGCGCCATCGGATCAGCGGCGCTGGCCGCCGTGATTGGCAACAATCGCCCGACGTTCGCTACAGACGACCTCAAGGCACACTCCCCCTTGCCCGAAATCCCAAACTTCGCTCCAAAGGCGAAGCGGATCATTTATCTTTTTCAATCCGGCGCGCCGTCGCAGATGGATTTGTTCGATCCGAAGCCTGAGTTAGAGAAGCGGCGCGGCGAGGACTTGCCAGATTCGATTCGGCAGGGGCAGCGGCTGACGACGATGACGTCGGGGCAAGCGAAGTTTCCGGTTGCCCCGACGATCTTCAAGTTCGCTCAGCACGGCAACAGCGGGATGTGGATGAGCGATCTTGTGCCGCACATGGCGAACATCGCAGATGAGTTCTGCATGATCCGCTCGGTCAACACCGAGGCAATCAATCACGATCCCGCGATCACGTTTTCGCAGACCGGCTCGCAATTGGCCGGTCGGCCGAGCATCGGATCGTGGCTGAGCTACGGACTCGGCAGCGAGAACCAAGACCTCCCGGCCTACGTTGTGCTGACGTCTTTTGGTAGCGGTCGGCCGGATGATCAGCCGCTTTACGACCGGCTGTGGGGCGCGGGGTTCTTGCCGTCAAAGCATCAAGGGGTGAAGTTCCGCAACAAAGGGGACGCGGTGCTGTACTTGTCGAATCCGCCGGGAGTCGATGCCGCCGCGCGGCGTGGGACTCTCGACCGGTTGGCCAAACTCAATCAAAAGCACTTTGAACAGGTCCGCGATCCAGAAATTCAGACTCGCATCGCGCAGTACGAGATGGCGTTTCGGATGCAGACCAGCGTACCGGAACTGCTTGATCTGTCGAAGGAACCGCAGCATGTGCTCGAGAGCTACGGTCCCGATGTGAAGCGGCCAGGCAGCTACGCGGCGAATTGTTTGCTCGCGCGGCGATTGGCCGAACGGGACGTGCGTTTCGTGCAACTGTTTCACATGGGCTGGGATCATCACGGCGGTTTACCGGCAGCGATTCGCGGGCAGTGCAAAGACACCGATCAAGCCACCGCCGCGCTGATCAATGATCTCAAACAGCGTGGGTTGCTCAACGACACGCTGATCGTTTGGGGTGGCGAGTTCGGCCGCACGGTTTATTCACAGGGGGGGATCACCGCGACCGATTACGGCCGCGATCATCACCCGCGTTGCTTCACCGTACTACTGGCGGGAGCCGGCGTGAAGACCGGCACCACGTTCGGCGAAACCGACGACTACTGCTACAACATCACGCGTGACCCCGTCCATGTGCATGATCTCAACGCCACGATCCTGCATCTGCTCGGCATCGATCATCTGCGGCTGACGCATCGCTATCAAGGCCGCGATTTCCGTTTGACCGATATTCACGGCGAAGTCGTGAACGGTGTGTTGGCGTGATTTTGAAGATGCCAAACACCCGGCCCCCGTTCTTTGCTTCAACTAAAGAAAAACCAATGAATCGGCTGCTGCGGGTCATCATCGCTACTTTGTGCTGCGTCGGCTCAAAGAGTTTCGCTGCGGACTCGGCGGCTCCGCCGAATGTGGTGTTCATCATTTCGGACGACCACGCTTGGACCGACTACAGTTTTCTTGGCCACAAGCAGATTCAGACGCCGCACCTGGATCGGCTGGCTGCACAGAGTTTAGTGTTCCGACGCGGCTATGTTCCTTCAAGCCTGTGTTGTCCCAGCTTGGCTTCGATCATCACCGGTAGATATCCGCATCAACACAAGATCGTTGGGAATGATCCGCCGGAACTGAAAGGGGCGGGTGTTGAGAAAACTGCGAAGGAGAATGCGTTTCGAGACGGACGTGAAGTGATGAACCGCCATCTCGAAGCGGTCCTGACAGTGCCGAAGCTGCTGACTTCGAAGGGCTATCTCAGTCTACAAACGGGCAAGTGGTGGCAAGGGGACTTTCGGCGCGGCGGGTTCACTCACGGCATGACGAAAGGCCAGCGGCACGGTGATGAGGGACTCGATATCGGCCGCAAGACGATGCAGCCGATTGATGACTTCATTGGCTTGGCTCGCGAGCAGAAACAGCCGTTCTTCGTGTGGTACGCGCCGATGATGCCGCACGATCCGCATACGCCGCCGCAGCGGTTGCTCGACAAGTACAAAGCCCAGACCGACTCGTTGCATGTCGCAAAGTATTGGGCGATGGTTGAATGGTTTGACGAAACGTGCGGCGACCTGTTGAAGCTGCTCGACAAGCATGGCGTGGCCAAGAACACGGTCGTCGTGTATGTTGCCGATAACGGCTGGATTCAGAAGCCAGACGGGCCGGGATTCGCCCCGAAGAACAAAACGTCACCGTACAACACCGGGGTACAAACGCCGATCATGATCCGCTGGCCGGGTCGTGTGACTCCGAAGATGTCGGAGGAATTGGCTTCGTCGATTGACCTCGTACCAACCGTGCTCAACGCGGCCGGCATTGAATCGCCAGAGGGACTATCGGGGCTGAATTTGCTTGATGAGGCGGCCGTTTCAAAACGGAAGACCGTGTTCGGCGAATGCTTCACGCACACGTTGATCGACTTGCACGAGCCGGCGCAAAGCCTACTGTGGCGTTGGACAGTTGAAGGCCGTTGGCGGTTGATCGTTCCTCGCACGCATCGCGCAGACGGAGCGTTGGCGGAGATTCCGGAAGACGCGCGTCTGACGCCAGCCCTGCGACGCACATTGGAAATCGCTAAGCCGGAACTATACGACATTCAGGCCGACCCACTTGAAGAGCACAACGTCGCCGATCAACATCCCAACGTCGTGCAATCGCTGCTCGGCAAGCTGGATGCTTGGTGGACGCCGTCATCCAAGTAACACGAAGCGTTATCGAGGGCGAGCGTTTCACGAGACTCGTAATGCAGAACTGATCAGCCGGAACGCGCTAGCGCCCGGTTCAAACCGGGGCTAGTGCCCTGTCAGGGCTTAAAACGGGGGTAGCCGAACTCGTAAGAGTTCGGGATTTCCTGAAGTCATACGGCTTCAGGTACCCCAAAACTTAAGGCTGACGAAGCACTAGTGCCTTGCGGCCGATGCGGGGAACTCGAATGTCAATCTGAAGAGTAATAGGCCATTTAAATCAAAAACGTTACTTGGAGCGTCCGCCCTCGCTGACGCCTCGAGATACTTGGGAGCAACGCATGAAACTTCAAGGAAAAACGGCCGTCGTCACCGGCGGGGCTACGGGAATTGGTTACGGCATCGCGAAAGCTCTGGCAGCGGAAGGTTGCCAAGTCGCGATTGGCGGACGTCGTGAAGACAAGCTCAAGTCTGCGGCGATGGAGTGGACGGGGCAACCGGCGATGATTTTCAAGACGTGCGACGTCGGTGATCGAGCCAACGTCAACACGTTCTTCGATTGGGCGACGCAGCAATTGGGGCACATCGACATCCTGGTCAACGCGGCGGGAACGAACATCAAGAACCGGATGATGTCCGAAATGCGGCCGGAACAGTTCGACGAAGTCATGGCCGCGAACGGGACCGGAGTCTACAACTGCATGTACGCCGTGCTCCCGCAAATGCGTCAACGGCAGGACGGCTTGATCATCAACATCTCGTCGATCAGCGGCAAACGAGCCTTCGCATTGGGCGGCGTCGCGTATGTCGCGTCGAAGTTCGCGATGTCCGGCCTCGGCACTGCCGTCGCCAACGAAGACGGCAAGAACGGCATCCGCGTGACCACGATCTATCCCGGCGAGGTCGATACTCCGATCCTCGAACACCGTCCGAAACCGGTCAGCGACGAACACCGTGCCGCGATCCTGAAGCCGGAAGATTTTTCCGACATCATCGTCGCCATCGCCTGCCTGCCGAAGCGAGCCCATGTCGCCGAGTTGGTCCTGAAGCCAACGCACCAGGACTATCAGTAAGGTGAACGGCAGGAGTTAATTTACCGCTCATGGTCAGGCTGACTAAAATAATACGTCAGCCGGATTCACCAGCAGTGTCCCGCGATGATTCCTCGGAGCTGCAAATCGGAATCGTGCAACTCGAATCGCACGTCCTCTAACTGCAATGCCTCGGCGACCGTTCCGACTCCCCGGCCGCTGAGCGGACTGAGTGCCGCTTGGCCGCCGATCAATTTGGCCGCGATGAAAACGTGGACTTCGTCGATCAATCGTTGATCGGCGAACGCCCCCAGCAGTGTTCCCCCACCTTCAATGAGCACGTTCGTCATGCCCCGTCGGCCAAGTTCGAGCAGCGCTTCGCGCGGGTCGGCCGGGCGAATGCGTTTCAGATCTTTGGCGGAAGCCACGGGCGAATCGGCGTCGCTACTACGTAGAACACAGACTTCGACTCCCGCCAATTTCAGCCGAGCTTCGTTCTCGGCGGGAGTGTCCGGACCAGCGATGATCAACAGCGGAGCCACAGCGAGCGTTTGTACTAATTGGGAATCAGGTTTGACCGACGCGATCGAATCCAGCACCACGCGAGTAGCGGTTCGCGGACCGGCAGGTCGAGCGGTCAGCAGCGGATCATCGCGCCGAGCCGTTTCGGCTCCCACGACGATTGCATCCATGCGACGACGTAGTTGATGAGCGACCGCGCGGGACGCTTCATTGCTGATCCATTTTGAATCGCCGCTGCTGGTCGCGATCTTGCCGTCCCACGACATCGCCCACTTGGCAATGACCCACGGCATCCCGGCCACGATCCGTTTCGCGAACGGTGATGTCAGTCGCTTCGCCTCGGCTTCCAGCAATCCCACTTCGACCTGCACGCCTGCCGCACGAAGTTCGGCGATCCCAAGTCCGTTCGCGTGTGGCGACGGATCGGTGCGACCGACAACCACTTTGCCGATTCCTGCCGCCAAGATGGCTTGAGTACACGGCGGTGTTTTCCCGACATGGCAACACGGCTCAAGCGACACAAACAACGTGGCAGATTTCAGGCGGTCGCGATTTCCTTGAGCCTCAGCGTCTCGGATCGCTTCGACTTCCGCGTGAGCCGCGCCGAACTGCCGATGCCAACCCGCGCCCAGCAACGTGAGCGATTCATCGACCAGCACCGCACCGACCATCGGATTCGGTTCGACCAGACCTTGGCCCTGAATCGCCAACTCGAAGGCGTGCTGCATCACGGACATGTGATCGGCAAATTTCATGACCGAGGTCCGTTGAGTTTCTACGATGTTTGGCGTTCATTAACCCGACGCGAGAGCGAGGCCAAACCCTCCGAAAACTTGAATTCGCGTCTCGTGAAGCGCTCACCCTGGCTTGCCCATCGGGTTACTGTCCCGGGAGCCACAGCTTACCAGCCGATTCCGGTTGTTCCGCAGCCGCCACGTCGGGGGTCCACACGCCACCACTGGTAATTCCACCACCGACACCCTCCAACCCGGCACTCGCTTCGCTCAACCACGGAGCGGCGACTTTGTAGTGCGTCACAATTCCAGTCACATAGCTGCGCAGTTCGGGAACCTTCGTGCCGTAATGTTCCCACATCCGCTTGAGCAGCCGATTGCATTCCGGACTGTGCGGATCGTCCAGCCGATAGCGCAGCTCGCGCATGTCGCAATCCAACTCGTGCTCGAATTGTTCCGCCGTCGGCACCGAACGACCGCGTTCTTTGTCGAGCCACCGCAGAGCCTCGTCCGGATCGGCCTGCATCGAACCGAGGTCCGATAGAAAGCGGTACACGCGCGATAGTTCGATGTGCTCGTGACATCCCGGCCGCTCGACGACTTGCAGCAGCAGCGGTTTCAGGCTGGCTTTGTGCTGAATCAGCGTGGCTCGTTGAAACGCCGCGACTAACTGTTCGTCATTCAACTTCTCAAACGGCACGCGCGCGAATTGCAAGATCGACAGCATCCCGACGTTGATCCGTTCGCTCACGCCGAACGGCTGAATGGCCGGTAGTTGGAATCGTGCTCGCTGAGCCGCCACATCAAACGGCAGGCCGGTTCGATCCGCGTACACGTCCAACTGCTGCAAGCAAGCGGCCAGTGAAACCCGCAATGACTCGTCGCCCATGGCTTGTCGTGGGGTCTTGCCGCCGAGCGCCGCCAATTCGGTTTCGGGCCATTGATCGTCGAGGAATTTCTGCCACAACTGTCGATTGATGCTGCGTACGATTCCCAGCGCCGTCGCCGGCTCGAAGTATCGTCGCCATTGCAGCGGCAGGTATTCCTTTTCAAACACCGACACCGTCAGCAACCCATCCGGGGCTTGGGCCGTCGCTGGCACGTCGAGCTTTTCGATCTCGTCGCCAGCCGCTTCCGTCAATCGCGACGAAGCTTGCTCGAACGTATCACCGACGATTCCCGACACGCTCGCGAGCGGGTCAAATTCTGTCCCTGCGGGCCGATCGAAGACGGCGATATCCGCAATCACTCGCGGCACGCTATCGAGCGTGTACGCCGCCGGATCAAGACTGCTGACTGCCGCTTTCTCCAAAACTTGAAAGACCGCCACCGGTCCACCCGGCTTATCCGCTGCTTCTTTAATACGTCGGACCAACAGCGGCGTGGCATCCAGAAGACTCAACAGCTTCGACACCGATTTGACTTTGAACGCCCGCTGCCCAACGCGCGACGTTCCCTCGCGGTCACCCCGGCGAGACAACGTCTGGGCCAGCAACTCGCGCTCCACCGACGTCTCGAAATCGTCTGTTTGCTTTGCCGATCGGTGCAACGCTTCGGCCGCAAATCGTTCATCGCCGTCCCAAGCTCGGCACAAGCCGGCGTTCCACCACAGCGTCGCTACATCACTCTTCCGCTTGACCGCTTCGTCGCCACCTTCGGTCAGTCCGCCAAGCGTTGTTTCCGCCGCTTCGGCCAACTTGGCGAAGATTGCTCCCGCCGCTTCGTTACAACCGAGGAACGCCAGCTTCACCCCTTTGCGAAACTCTTTGTCGAACGCTTCATCACCACTCACCGGGACGAGGTCGTGACTGCCTCGCAGAATGTACGGAATTTTCGCGTCACCGTCGAAGTCCACCAGTTCCATGAAGACACTTTCGCGGTTGTCTTCGTTGGCCATTCGCATTGACAGCGCGAGGTACTGCCGATGAGCCATCGGACTGCCGTTCGAGCCCATGAACTGAGCGATCGACCGAGCGAGGAAGTACAGAATGTGCGGATACTCGGCCGAGCATCGTTGAAACGATCGCTGAATCGCCTGTTTGCCGTTCTTCCAGCCGTCGGCCAAGAACGCCGCCAACCCAAACAGACTGATCGCATACAAGTTGTCCGGCTGCACCTGCAACACGCGAGTCAGCGGCTCTTTCGCTTCGACCCCGCGGTTGTCCATCATCAACGTGAACCCTTGCAGGTTCTTCACCCAAGCACTCTGCGGAGCCTTCTGCTCCAATACCGCGAGCATCTGCAGAGCCTGTTTGTACTGCTTGGCCGACTGATGCCGAATAACCTGCTGAAGGTCATTTTCCAGTCCGTGACAACAGAACTTCAGCTTCTTGTGACTGCCGCAAGGGCATGAGGTGTAGACGTCCAAAGCCATAAGTCAAATCCGTTCGTCCAGAATCAGCCGGAACGCATTCGCGTCCGGTTTATTCAAGCCCGTATGAAGCGGAGAGGGAGGGATTCGAACCCTCGGTGCCCTCGCGGACACACTGGTTTTCGAGACCAGCACAATCGGCCACTCTGTCACCTCTCCGAAGGTTTTAGCTGCCGACTCGGCAGCCAAGAGCGGGCGGGATATTAGCGCGGTAGGCGTGGACCGGCAAGCGTTGCTTTTTTACAGATGGTCCGTTGCATCGTCCGCTTGCGCAACTCGAATTCCTCGGCACAAATGTCGTGATGAAACGCGTGAACCCCCATGGCAACCTCAGAAGCGAACGAAATCCACAAGACTCAGCCAGCGTGCGAGTGCCGCCGCAGCGATGAGCAAGTTTTGGCGACGACTCGCTTGAGGTTCGGCGTGGCTGCTCGGCATCAACCCTTACGCTGCTTCCAGTTTGGGCGAACGCCCGGTGGAAACGCTCACGGTATTGAATGAAAGCTCTGCGTCAAAGCCTCTCGAGCAACTGCGTTTTGAACGCTTCTAGTGTGTCTCATGCGGACTTGAATACAATCGGCCGCGTTGCGTTTCGGTAACACCCACATGCAGTGAAAAGAGGATGTCATGTCGCGTCCTGAATCGGCTAACTCGTTACAAGCCGTAGACTGTGTGACTGACGAGGAGTTCGCGACGATGACGGAACCGAAAGCTGATACGACCGAAGTCTTGGGCGGAATCTGCCATCCGGCCGCGACGGCGGACGCGAACCAGCAAACGATTGCCGACGTAATCGATCACGACCGGACAATTCCTGAACTGCCGATCAATCTCGATCAAGATGCCACGTTGGCCGAGGGAATCATTGCATCGCCGTTGTCGGGAGTCGGTGCAAATGCAGATGCCGAGGCGACGATCGCTCAGACGATAATTGACCCGACCGGGCCGACAAAATCGGCATCGATTGTTGAACGAGACGGATTGATTCAGTCGTCATTCATGTCGCCGTCAGCCAGCCGGGATTCGCTCGGACAGCGAGTGACGAAACCAGCGGAGTCGTTCGACAGTGACAGGTCACCGGCCAAACCGATAACCAAACAAATGGGTTCGGCAACTGGTCCGGCAGAGCGCTACAAGCTGGCAGATAAGCCGTTCGCGCATGGTGGACTCGGCAACATTTGGCTCGCCGAGGATAAGGCCCTGCGGCGGCAAGTCGCCTTCAAAGAACTCTTGCCGAAAGTGCTGCGAAACAAAGTGATCGTAGAGCGGTTTCTGGAAGAGGCACAGATCACTGGGCAGTTGGAGCATCCGGGGATCGTGCCAATTTACGATCTCGGTTTTCAGGACAACGGAACTCCGTTCTACGCCATGAAGTTGCTGAAGGGCGGCAACATGGATGAGGCGATCGACGCGATGCACAAGCTGCCGCGCGGCAGCACCGAGCGACAGTTGGCGTTCACGCGGTTGCTGAGGCAATTTGTCTCGGTCTGTCAGGCGGTCGGATTTGCTCATGACAAAGGAGTGCTGCACCGAGACCTCAAGCCGATGAACGTGATGCTGGGCGAATTCGGTGAGACGCTGGTTCTGGATTGGGGACTAGCCAAGCTGATGGACATCATCGGCGAGCGGCAGGTGCAGTCGGATCGCGCCGATGCAAATGCATCGGACGATGACTTCTTGCAATCAGATGCGATCGGTGAAGAGGCGACGTTGGCCGAACGAATCGCAGCCGAACAGGAGACTCGTACGGCAATCGGTCACGTCGGCGATGTCGCTTCGCGACTCGCATCCAGTGGAGACGCTGCGGCGGCGGGAACGCAGGCCTCGGTGAATGCGAGCCGCAGAGCGAACTCGCCGACGATGGCGGCGACGGCTCAGCGGCAAGTCTCGACCAGCGGACGATCGGCCGGTAGCCAAACGGTCATGGGGCAGGTGATGGGGACGCCGTCGTACATGCCCCCTGAACAAGCTCAAGGAAGAGTCGACAAGCTCGACATGCGGACCGACATCTATTCGCTCGGCGGGATTCTGTACAAACTGTTGACGAATCAGCAGCCGATCCCGCGCGGCAAGATCAAGGACGTGATGCAAACCGTGATCGAAGGGCGGATCAAGCCACCGCGCGAAGTCGATGCGACGGTCCCCGCGCCGCTCAATGCGATCTGCCGCAAGGCGATGTCGCGAGAACAGGCCGACCGTTATCAAACGGCAATGAAACTGGCGGCCGATGTCGAAGCCTGGCTGGCCGACGAACCCATCTCATGTTTTGCCGAGCCGTGGACTGAACAAGCTCGTCGCTGGGTGAAGCGACACTGGACGCTTGTGGTCAGCAGCGGCGCGGTTGTTGTCGTACTCAGCCTCGGAACGACGTTGTGGACGATGCTCGAAAGCCGTCGCGTCGGAGGATTGCGTTCGACGGCGTTAGCGAAGTCGAACGATGCGAAGTCGGCGATTGAGTCGTCCGATTTCCCGAAGGCCACGTCGCTGCTGACCGAAGCGCTGGGACAAGTCAAAAATGAAAGCCGCTTGGCCGACGTGCGGTCGAGTCTCGAAAGTCGGCTCGATGACATTGGTCGCTTGCAGGCGGCGGCCGAACGAGAACGAATCGAGAACTTGCGGAACAAATCCGAACGACGTTTGAGAGACATTTCACACGATCTTGATGCAAACCCGAACTTTCCGAATTGCCAAGTTGTGCTGACGGAAGTCGTCGCACTATTGGCGAACGAACCGGCTCTGCACGACATCCGTTCGGAAGCCGAGAAGTGGCTCAAAGTGGTCGATCAAGCGTTGTCGCAACGGGCGGAGATCGACGCGGCGACGGCTCGGTTCGCGGAATTTGACAACGAAGTCGAGCAGGCACGCATTTTCGGTGGTCGAATATCGGGTGAAGATTCGCTGGACGACGCGCGGCAATCTCGCGAACACGGGGCGGCGGCGCTCGACCTGTTCGCGATCGACTTTGCGCAACCGGACAAGCTTGATCCGCGGTTGAGTTTGTTGCCGGACGTAACGCAAACCAAATGGCGAGCCGGAGTCGGTGAGGTGCTGGTCACGTTGGCGCAATTGGAAATGAAGCTCGCGGCGAAAGACGATGCGGACGATCAAAAGGGAGCGGCAATGCGATCGCTCGCGCGGCTGGTCGAAGCGGAGAAGTTCGGCATTGCGTCTCCGGCCGTGTGGTACCTGCGAGCCGATTTGCACCTCTTGCTTGGCGACGAAGCGGCCGAGCAAGCGGATCAGGTCGCTGCGGCAATTACCGAAGCAAAGACGCGGCTCGATCATTTCCTGATGGGTGAGCGCAGCCGTGCTCTGAGGAAATACGACGAGGCGTTGTCGCACTATCAAGACGCGTTGCGAGTTGATCCAGATGATTATTGGTCGCTGAATCTGATGGGCCTGAGTCACTTGTTGTCCGGTCGTCACGCGGCAGCGGCTGCGAGTTACACCGCTTGCATCTCGCGCCGGCCCGATTTCATTTGGCCGTATCTGACTCGCGCGGTGGCGTTCGGTGAACTCAAGCAGTTTGACAACTCGTATCGTGACTTCGAACGAGCACTGGAACTCGATCCACAATCGTATGCGGCGTATTTGAATCGTGGCGTCGTGCGAGTGATGGACAAGAACTTGCCCGCCGCGCGAGCCGATTTCGACAAGGCGGCACAGCTCAAGCCCGACTTCGCCGCGCCGCACATCAACTTGGCGGAAGTCGCTTGGCGAGCCGGAGCGGAGTTGCTGTCGAACGATCCATCCGCCGATGCCGCGACCCGCGCCGCGGCGGAGTTTCAAAAGGGACTCGCATCGCTGACGACGGCCGCGAAGTTGTCGCCACAGCAAGGCTCGACTTATCACTTCCGGGGCCTCGTGCAGGTCGCGTTGAACGCAACCGATGCGGCTCAGGCAGACTTCGAGCGGGCGCACAAATTGGAATTGAATCCGCTTCGCCGCGCCGCAAGCTTCAAGGAAATCGGCCGGTTACATCATCGAGCCGGCCGCTTTGCCGAGGCTCTGAAGGCTTATGATCAGTCGCTCGCGGCGAACGCTGACGATCACGACGTAACCCGACTGCGCGCTGAAGCCTTGCTGTCGTTGGGCCGATTGGAGGACGCGGTCGCGGGATTCACGAAGTATCTCGAAACGCGTGGACCCGTTGGTGACGTGTATCGCGCTCGCGGACTGGCGCTCGCGCAACTAAAGAAGTACCGCGAAGCGATCAACGATTACACGATGTCGCTGCAATACGAGCCGTCATCCAACATGCTGACTCGCCGCGGCTGGGCGTATTTGCTCGAAGCGGCCAAGCTGGCCAAAGAAGACTTCGAGGAAGCGGTGCGGCTGAATCCGGAGAATCCGGACACTTATCAAGGATTGGCATACGCGTTGGTCATGCTAGGGGACTACGAAGCGGCGGTCGAACAAGCGGAAAAGCCGATCGCTGGGGTTCTGAAAGCGGTCGCCCAGTTGGGTCCGCGAGCCTGGCCGCTGCTGTTCAATCCGGCCACGGTTTATGCTCAGGCGGTCGCGAAAGTCTTGGTCGATCCGAAGCTTCAACCTGACCGCCGCGACGAATTGGCCAAACAATACGCGGCTCGAACGGTGGAGTTGCTGATCGAAGCTCATCGCGCGGCCGGGCTGCAATTTCGAGCGATCTTCCTGCAATCACTGCGAACCGATTCCGCTCTCGACCCGATCCGGCAGCGGCGGGAGTTTCAGGAAAGTTTGAAGACAATTGATCCTGAATCTCCGTAATCAACAAAGATTTTGCAGACTTACAAATGAACTCGCCCTGGCAAACACGGAACGGCTGCTGGCGGATTCGGCGTGGGCTTGCCAAGATGCGGTGGACGGCAAATCCATTTTGGCTTGAGGTGTTGGCGACGATGTGGCGGCAATTGGAATTTGTGATGGTGCTGAGTGGCGCGGTGCTGGCGTCATCGATCGCGCTGGCTCAACAGAAGCCAGCTCCCGTTGACGGAGGCCAGCCCAAAAATGCAACCGTTCAGCAGGTGAGCGCGGACAACTACTATTTTGAGTGGGCCTTGGTGTTCGTGATGGCCGGGGCCGCAATGTTTGCCGTGTGTCGTAGCAGCCGGCGCAATGCGTGATGTGATGACGGCTCACGGACCTGCTTCACTGCATTCTTCTCTGGCTCAACGAGTCGTCGTGACCGGGATCGGCTTGGTGACGCCGTTCGGGATTGGACGCGAAGCGAACTGGGCGGCGATTCGCTCGGGACGCTCAGCCTTGCGTTGGCTGACGAACGACGACTTGGGCTGCAACGGTTCAGCCAGTGCATGCTGGGCGGGAGCACCGGCTCCGCAGTCACTGATGCAACTATTCGCCGAGCCGGTCGTGGGATTGGCGTTGACTGCCGCTCGCGAAGCCTACGAACAGTCCGGTTTGTCAGAGTCTGGACTGCCAGCGGATCGCGGCGGTGTCGTGATTGGCACGAGCAAGCCGGGGCTGCGTTCGTTCGGCCAAGCATTTCGCGAATTGTGTCGCCCGAATTCCTGTCGTCCGACAGCCTTTGAAAATCTGTGGCTTGATGCGGCGGGTCGTGAAGTCGCGAAGCAATTCGGTTGGAACGGCCCGCTGCTTTGTCCAGTCGCCGCGTGCGCGACCGGATTAGTCTGTGTGATTCGCGCGGCGGAGTTAATTCGATCGGGCGAATGCGATGCCGTGCTGGCGGGGAGCAGTGATGCGTCACTCGTGCCGATCGTGCTGGGATCATTTCAGCGTTTGGGCGTGTTGGCACGCGGGGTCACCGATCCGTCGCAAGCTTGCCGCCCGTTTGATGCCAAGCGATCCGGTTTCGTGATCGGCGAAGGAGCGGCTGTACTCGTGCTGGAATCGCTGGCTCACGCGACCGCGCGCGGAGTCAAGGTTATCGCCGAATTCATCACCGGTGGATTGGCGAGTGATCCGAGTGGGTTGACTCAGGTCGAACCGGACGGCGCGAGTTTGGCTTGGCTGATTCGCGATGTCCTGCGTCGATCCAGCCTGTCGGCAACGGATATCGACTACATCAATATGCACGGCACAGCCACTCGCGCGAACGATGTGGCCGAAACGCGAGCCGTTCGCGCCGCCTTCGGTTCACACGCAGATCGGCTGGCTTGTTCCAGTCAAAAAGGAGCGATCGGCCATTTGCTCGGCGCGGCAGGGAGCGTGGAAACGGCGATCTCGCTGCTGGCCTTGTTCGATCAAATCGCCCCACCTACGGTGAACCTGACGACTCCCGATCCGCAATGCGATCTGGATTATCTGGCTGGCTCGGCCCGTGCGATGCGGCTGCGGCATGTGTTGAAGTTGTCACTCGGTTTCGGCGGCCACTTGGCGGTGGCCGTGTTTCGCCAAGGTGATCATTCCGATCCGTCGGCTGATGTCGAGTTGTTTCCGCTACGCCGGGGTTAGCGCGGCTTCGACGGTGCTCAGCAACAAGTCCAAACGAAACGGCTTGTAGAGCGCGTGCTTCAAACCGGCTTGTCGAGCTTTCACGATCGAATGGCCGGGGTCGTAACCAAAGCCGGTCATCAGCACGATCGACAACTCGGGCAGGATTTCGCGTAGTCGCTGAAAACAGTCAAAGCCCGTCATGTCCGACAAGCGGATATCGACCAGAGCCAAGTCATACGGAGCTGCTTTGGCATTGAAGAACGCTTCCGACGCGCAGTGCGTCGTTTCGATCACGCAGCCGAATTGTCCCAGCAAGGTGCGAGCCGCCTCACGCACCGAATCGTCATTGTCCACGACCAGAATCCGCTTGCCGCGCAACAGTGGATGCGGCGGCGGAGCGTCTGAAACCGGCAAGCTCCCCGGCGGCGTAATTTCTTGGCCCACCTCGGCGATGAGCTCTTTGATCTGCCGTGTGTGTTTCAAGATGCGTTGCAACGCGGCCGAGGCTTCCGGGTCCATGCCGATAAACCGCTCGATCAAACGCGACGCATCGATCAGCACGTCGTCCACCGGCTGAGCCACGCGTTTCAGCGTTCGCAAGTTGTACTCGTTGGCAGCGGCGTTCCGCTGCACGACCAGCAACTCCAATGTGTTGAGCGCGATGGCCACTTCGCGGCTGAACAGTTCCAAGAACTCCTGGTCCTTTTCATTGAAGGCGTTTTCCTTTGAGCTTTCGACATTCAGCGTGCCGAGAATTTTCTCGTGCCGCGTGATCGGCACCGTCAAAGAACTGCGCGCGGTTGCGTTTCCAATCAGATACAGCGGATCGTTACGCGTGTCCAAACAGAGATAGCTGTTCCCTGTCGCCGCGACATAACCAGTCACGCCATTGCCCGTCGGCTCGGCAAACAGCTCGCGTTCGGCCGCCGCTGGTTCCAGGCCATAACCGAGATGCGGACACAGTCGATTCGTCGCTTCATCCCGCAGTCGAATCTCAACGGTTTCAAACTTCAGCAGGTCCTTCGTGAAGTAAATGATCTTGCACTTGAGCAGTTCCTTCCGCTCGTTCAAGTCCATGTCGAGAACTTCTTGCGGCGTAAGGTCGCCCAGTTCCATGCCCGCTTGATAGATCGCCTTCAGCCGTTCGCGTTCGGATACCTCGGTCGTGACATCGCGCAACATCGCGATCAACAGCAATGGCGTCTCCGAGGATCGGTCAAAGACGGGTGTGACTTGCAGCTCAAAGTACGCCTGCTCGCCGATCTTGGCGGTCGTCCGAGCCGCGACTCCGGTGACGAGCGCCGTATTAAAAGGAGTGAAATCGAGGCCGATGATCCGCAACTCGCGGAACGCGCCAAAGAAACTCTCCCCTTCGATCCCCGACTCAGTCGTTGCCAATCGCTTCAGCGCCGCATTCGCCCACAGAATCTTTTCATCCGTATCGACGACGGCGCATCCATCCGGGAGTTGCTCCAGAATCCCGCCCGACTGCATCAGCACACCCAAAGGAGCAACTTTATCGCCGCAGATCAGTACTCCCGCCACATCGTGTGTGTGCAGTTGCTGCAAGCCTTGCTCCAGCGACGCCACGTTGACCGCTTCAAACTGCGTCCGAACTGATTCGATCAGCACCGCCGCGCGGTCTGCGGGACAATCCAGCAACAACATCTTCGGCAATGCAGACACCGCCGCTCCTTCCGATTCTCGCCACAGCAAATCGTCGTTAAGCACGTTGTCTGTATATCTCGCTCGTCATTTCGCCGCAATTCCCAAACATGCTGACCAGCACACTAACCCAAAGGGCGAGTGTTCCTTAATACAACGACTCCACGTTTTGTGAAGCGCTGTCAGACCAATTTAGAAATGTCACATCTTGTCCAAGATAGAAATGTCACACTGGTGCCGTTTCCGAGGGACCGATGGGCAAGTTACGTCTGAGTGTCAAAGAGCGGGAGCGGTCGGAAGTGTTGTTGAAGGTTTCGC
>JANMIF010000048.1:0-22837 GCA_031375695.1 Planctomyces sp. | reverse complement strand
CCAAATGTCGTACAGCGACATCATGCGCGAGTACGCTCGGCAGCGCGGGTTGAAACGCTGGATGATCTCGGTGCCGTTTCTCTCGCCGCGTCTGTCGAGCTTGTGGCTGGGACTGGTGACTCCGGTTTACGCCCGCGTCGGCCGCAAGCTGGTCGACAGCCTGCGAAATCCGACGGTCGTGACGAACTCGCACGCAAGTGATGTCTTCACGATTCGCCCGCGCGGCGTCAGTGAGGCGATCGCGCGAGCGCTCGTCAACGAAGATCACGAATTGACAGCCACACGCTGGTCCGACGCGCTCAGTGCGTCAGGCCGACCCAAGCGATGGGGCGGGATCCGATTCGGCACGCGATTGGTCGATTCGCGCGAAGTTGAAGTCGGTGTCCCGATCGAAGCGGTGTTTGCTCCGATTCAACGGATTGGCGGATCAACCGGCTGGTACTACGGCAACTGGCTGTGGCGACTGCGCGGTTGGCTCGATCTGCTCGTCGGCGGAGTCGGTATGCGACGAGGTCGACGCGATTCAACGGAACTCGAAATCGGAGATACCGTGGATTGCTGGCGTGTCGAATCGCTGGAACCCAATCGCCGTTTGCGGCTCGTTGCCGAGATGAAACTTCCCGGGCGTGCATGGCTCGAATTTGAAGTCGAACCAACCGCGAGTGGTTCTCGCATTCGACAGACGGCAGTGTTTGATCCAGTCGGTCTGACCGGTTTGGCCTATTGGTACTCGGTCTATCCGCTGCACGAGTTCGTCTTCGGCGGCATGTTGAACGGCATTGCGAGGACTGCTCGCCAGTCCGCCGCACCAGCGACAACTTGGCAGCCGTCTGTGTTGCGACAAGTGGCATGGCTGATCGGCTTCATCGTGGTTTGTTTCGCCTCGGCCGGTTTAGGAGCAGCAGCGACATCGACGTCCGTCGGCGGCTGGTATTTGACGCTGGCAAAGCCGAGTTGGAATCCGCCCGGCTGGCTCTTCGGCCCGGTCTGGTCGGCGCTGTACTTGATGATGGCCGTCGCCGCCTGGCTCGTGTGGCATGGCCACGGGTGGAGTGCCGCTCAAACGGCGTTGATTTGGTTTGGCATTCAACTCGCGCTCAACGTGCTCTGGTCGTGTCTCTTCTTCGGACTGCAACGCCCCGGACTCGCCTTCGCCGAGATCATCGCGCTGTGGCTCGCCATCGTTGCCACCGGTCTCGCATTTCGAGGCAAGTCCGTGGCTGCCGCGTGGCTGCTGACTCCCTATCTGGCTTGGACATCCTTCGCAGTTTTCTTGAATTTCACCATTTGGAGGATGAATTCGTAGTCGTCAACAACCAAGCTGACCACTCATGCGCAGCCCGAGCCCAAGGCCAAATCAACAGACAATGGAGACAACGTTATGAACAGGATCTCATCGCTAGCAGTGCTGGTGTTATTTAGCGGCATCGGTCATGAGTACCGTCAGCGCATCGGCGGTGGAGCAGCTCGATTCTGATTCAAGACACCAATTGCCGAAGCCGGATGGCAAGCCCGGCGATCAGAGCGAGCCGATCAAGGTCTACGTCATGCTGGGACAGTCCAACATGCGGGGCTTCGGCAAGGTGAGGCCAAAGGAGACGAAAGGCTCGTTGGAATACATGGTCAAGGAGAAAAGAAAATATCCGCACCTGGTCGATGACGCGGTGAATTGGACCACTCGGCAGGATGTGCGGTACGTCCATGCGATGGATCAGCGCGGCGTTGATTACAAGGACATGGAGAGGTTCGGCGACGTCCGCAACGAATGGCTGACTCCGAAAGGATCGTTCGGTCCCGAACTGGGCTTCGGGCATGTGATGGGGCACTTTCACGACGAGCCGGTGTTGCTGCTCAAAGCGTGCATCGGCAATCGCAGTCTCGGTTGGGACTTGTTGCCCCCCGGCAGCGAGCGGTTCGAGCACGAAGGTAAGGTCTACGCGGGCTACAAAGATGTTGCCAACTTCTGGGACAAGGGAGCCGAACCAAAGCCCGTTCTGTGGTACGCCGGTCGGCAGTACGACGCCGATGTCGCGCACGCGAAAGCCGTGCTGAAGAACCTCGAAAAGTATTACCCCGGCTACAAAGGCCAGGGCCACGAAATTGCGGGCTTCGTCTGGTGGCAGGGACACAAAGACCAAAGCGCCGCTCTGGCCGGTCGCTACGAACAGAACCTCGTGCATCTCATCAAGACACTACGGAAGGATTTCGACTCGCCGAATGCGAAGTTCGTGCTGGCAACTGGCTGCGGCAACCCCGGTCGCGAGGGTTTCGGGTTGCAGATCGCCGAAGCTCAACTCGCCGTCGATGGTGCCAAGGGTAAGTACCCGGAATTCAAAGGCAACGTGAAGGCCGTCGATACGCGCGACTTCTGGCGCGAGGCCGATGTGTCGCCGGTCAACCAGGGCTTTCATTACAACCACAACGCCGAGACCTATTACGAAACCGGCGACGCACTGGGCCGCGCGATGGCCGAACTTTTGAAGGAAAGACCATGAGACACACATTCGCACGACTTATTTGGCTCGCGCTGATCGCAATCAGTTTGAGTTTCGCATCGCCACTGAGTGCCGCCGAATTGGTCTACGAAGGGACCAGCGGAATCGGACACGGAAAGCACATCGTGTTTCTGGCGGGGGATCACGAGTATCGCTCCGAGGAATCGCTGCCGGCGTTGGGTCGGCTATTGGCGAAACATCACGGCTTCAAATGCACGGTGCTGTTTAACATCGACCCGGAATCGGGTGAGATTGTGGCGGGAACGCCGTCGAACATTCCTCACATGGAAGCACTTGAGACCGCAGACTTGGCTGTTGTGTTTTTGAGGTTCCAGAATCTGCCAGCCGAACAGATGAAGCACCTTGATGCTTATCTGAATCGAGGCGGCCCGGTTGTTGGAATGCGGACGGCGACGCATGCGTTTCAGATTCCCGCTGACAAGCCGTTTGCCAAGTATGACTACCGTAGCAAGGACGCTGGCTACGAACTCGGCTTTGGACATCAGGTGCTTGGGCAGACGTGGGTCGGTCACTACGGCCGCAACCACCAGCAAAGCACTCGCATCACCATCGTCGATGCCATGAAGTCGCATCTGATCTTGCGAGGCGTGAAGGATGTCTGGGTTCAAGCGGGTGGCTACGTGGGCAAGCCGATCGATGGCGACATCCTGACGATTGCTCAACCGTTGAATGGGATGACGCCGGATTCGACTCCGTCAGAAACTCAGCCCCCGATGCCTTCGGAATGGACTCGAACCTACAAGTCGGCGTCTGGCAAAACGGGGCGCGTCTTCACGTCGCTGTATGGGACGCCGGAAGATTTGACGAACGACGGGTATCGTCGGCTGATCTGTAATGGCATTTTCTGGGCAGTCGGTTTGGAAGAGAAGATCACGGCGGACATGAATGTCGCCACCGTCGGTCCCTTCAAGCCCAATACCTTTGGCAATCAAACACATGCTCGTGGCATCAAGCCGGAAATGTATGCCGGATTCGAAAGCCCGATTCCCGCGAACAACAACACGAAGCAGCGTGCCGCCAAGGAAGGTGGCAAGAAGGACGAGCCGAAGAACGACAAGCCTGAAGCAAAGCCTGAAGCCGCCGCCGCAGATAAGAAACCAGCCAAACCCCTGGCCACCGGCAAACCCGCTCGCTTTGTTCGCATCGAGCTTCCTGGCGACAAACGCATTCTGACTCTGGCCGAAGTGGAAGTAATCAGCGGCAACAAGAACATCGCACCGAATGGAACCGCGACTCAATCCAGCACCAACGGCGAGGGGACGGCTGCCAAGGCGATTGATGGCAACAAATCACCCGACTGGGCCAAAGGCGGGCAGACTCACACCACGAACGGCGGCTCGACGAATCCCTGGTGGGAACTCGATCTGAAAACGTCCGCGAAGATTGAAAAGGTCGGCATCTGGAATCGTGAGGGCTACGAGACTCGGCTCGACGGCTTCACCATCTCGCTGTTGGATGCCGATCGGAATGAAGTCTTCCGCGCTGTGAATGTCGCAGCGCCGGAAGTGATAGTCATTGATGTCGAGAACGAAGGCCGGATGAGCTGGCTCACCTACACTGGGAAGACCGGAGAGCCTGCCAAAGGAGGCGGAAAGTCCGCAACAGACAGCAGGAAGAGGAACACTCCTAAGCCGTCCAATGAATCCGCCCTGGCCGACGTTCCCGCCGACTATCGTGATCCGCTGCCGTTCGCGTTTCAGCAGAACGATGTCGTCGCGATTCTGGGGAACGGATTGCCCGATCGCATGCAGCACGATGGCTGGATAGAGACGCTGTTGCAGAGCGAGCTGCGCGGCAAACAAGTTCGCTTCCGCAACATGAGTGCCAGCGGCGACCGACCGGACTCGTTCCCGCGCAGCGGCGGAGCGACTTCGATGACGGAGTACCTGCAGCATGTGAAGGCCGACGTCGTCTTCGCGTTCTTCGGCTACAACGAATCGTTTGATGGCGTCGAGAAGGCGAGCGAATATCAGCAAAAGTTAGTCGCGTTCGTCAAACGGACTCGCGGAACGAAGCCCAACGGAAAATCGTTCCCGCGCATCGTGTTGTTCAGCCCGATCGCTCATGAAAACATGGGCAATCCGAACGTGCCTGATGGCAAGGCTCACAACGTTCAACTCGAATCCTACACGGCGGCGACGGAGGCGGCGGCCAAAGAGGCGGGCGTGGCCTTTGTCGATCTGTTTCATCCGTCGCGCACGCTGTTCAAGGGAGCCAGCTCGCCGCTGACGATCAACGGCGTGCATCTGACGCCCGAAGGAAATCGCCAACTGGCGGAAATCATCGCCACCGCACTGCTCGGCAAACCAGCCACCACTTCGACGCCGATGGAGCCACTGCGGAAGGCGGTGCTCGACAAGGACAATCATTGGAATAACCGCTATCGCGCTCGCGATGGCAATGACGTGTGGGGCGGACGCTCGACGCTGAAGTTCACGAACGACCAAACCAACGCCGTCGTGTTGCAGCACGAGCTGTCAATGCTCGATGTGATGACCATGAATCGAGACGCTCGCGTGTGGGCCGTCGCTCAGGGCAAAGATGTCGCCGTCGATGACAGCAACGTCCCGAAGCCGGTCGAAGTGATCTCCAACGTCGGCGGCGGCAGCAAAAGCTCCAGTGCGGTGAAGGAAGGGAGGCTGAACTACGTCAGCGGCGAAGAGGGGCTCAAGCTCATGGCGGTCGCGGACGGATTTGAAGTCAGCCTGTTCGCCGATGAAGCTCGGTTCCCGCAACTCGTGAACCCAGTGCAGATGCAGTTCGACACCAAGGGGCGATTGTGGGCCGCCGTCTGGCCAACGTATCCCAAGTGGGAACCGCTGAAGGAAATGAACGATGCCCTGATCATCGTTCACGATGACAACAACGACGGCAAAGCGGATCGAGTCACCGAGTTCGCACGCGTGCAAAACCCGCTGGGTTTCGAGTTCTGGAATGGCGGCGTGATCGTGACCTGTGCGCCCGAAATCTTGTTCCTCAAAGACACCGACGGCGACGACGTGGCCGATGTCCGCACCATCCTGCTGCAAGGGCTTGATTCCTCGGACACGCACCACGCCGCCAACAATTTGATCTACGGCCCCGACGGCGCGATCTATTGGCAGAGCGGTGTCTTCATGCAGCACAACCACGAACACCCGTGGGGACCGTCACTGCAATCGGGGGCGTCCGCCATGTATCGCTTCGATCCGCGGCGGTTCACGATCTCGCTGCACGCCAACAATTCGCCCAACCCGCACGGCATCTCGTTTGACCATTGGGGCTATCACTACGCGACCGACGGAACCGGCGGCCGAGCGTACCAGGTCCGCCCCGAAGGCAAAGGTTTTGTGATGCACGAACTCCTGAAGAAGGAAGTGCGTCCGGTGACCGCCAGCGAAGTCGTCAGCAGCACGCACTTCCCCGAGTCGATGCAAGGCGATTTTCTGATCTGCAACGTGATCGGGTTCCTCGGCATCAAGCACTACCACCTGGAACGCAACGCCGAGAAAGGAACCGTCTGGGGAGAACCCGCCGGTGCGGAGCTGACCGTCACCACCATCAACGCGGACGGTTCCAAGACGCTCGACAAATCACGCGGGCTGATGATGAGCGGCGACAAAAACTTTCGCCCTTCGGACGCGATCTTTGCTCCGGATGGATCGCTGTATTTCAGCGACTGGCACAACGCCATCATCGGCCACATGCAGCACAACGTGCGCGACCCGAATCGCGATCACACTCACGGTCGCATCTACCGCATGACCGCCGTGGGCCGACCGCTCCAACAGCCGGTGGCCATCGATGGTCAGCCCATCGCGGCCTTGCTGGAGAATCTGAAGTCGCCGGTCGATTCCATTCGACATCGGACGCGAGTTGAACTCAGCGAACGGGACTCCGCGGAAGTCATCGCGGAGACCAAGAAGTGGATCAAGACGCTCGATCCGAACTCTCCGACCGACGCACATCATCTGCTGGAAGCTCTGTGGGTTCATCAACAGCACAACGTTCGAGACTACCAACTGATGGGCGAACTGCTGAAGTCCCCGGACCCTCATGCTCGCATCGCGGCGAACACCGTCAAGCACCTGTGGTTCAACGTGGAAAGCTCGATGCGCGGAGGCGTGATCGCCGCCGAAAAGCTGGCCGCCGCCGAGAAGTCCGGCATCCTCAGCGACACACCCGAACTGACGACCATTCGTA
Source organism: Planctomyces sp. (assembly GCA_031375695.1). Lineage (GTDB taxonomy): Bacteria > Planctomycetota > Planctomycetia > Planctomycetales > Planctomycetaceae > SXKJ01. The sequence continues at coordinate 16,139 of JANMIF010000048.1, read as the reverse complement.
TCGGCACGATCCCCGAACGCATGCTGTACGACGTCACGGAACTGACGGTGAAGCCGGGGAAGAAAGTGAAACTCACTTTCGCGAATCTCGACTTCATGCCGCACAACATCCTGCTGGTGAAACCGGGCACGGACAACGACATCGGTCTGAAGGCGATGGCGCTCGGAGCCGGTGGTTTCGCCGTGAGCTATGTGCCGGAGAGCGCGGACATCCTCTGGTCCAGCAAGCTGGTTGATTATGGCAAAGAGCAAGTCATCGACTTCACGGCTCCGCAGGAAGAAGGAGCCTATCCCTACATCTGCTCGTTCCCCGGTCACCACCTGCTGATGCGAGGCACGCTGTATGTGACGAACGACCTGAAAGCGTTCCTCGTCAAGAACCCCAAACCGGTCGTCAAGCTGACCGAATGGAAACTCAGCGACCTGCAACCAGACCTCAAGCGCGTCGATCAGCACCGCAGTTTTCTCAAAGGCCAACAGCTCTTCACAAAACTGGCCTGCGCCCAATGCCACAAGATCACCGGTGCCGATCCCGCTCCCTCGGCCCTGCATGACCATTCGCATACAGGTCATTCGCACGGCCCCAGTCTCACGGTCGGCCCGGACCTGACCGACGTCGTCAAGAAGCACAAGGGGGACGCGAAGGTGTTGTTGCAGGAGATTCTCGAACCGTCCCGCAACGTCGAAGAGAAGTATCGCAAGTTCATCTTCGAGTTGGAGTCCGGCAAGGTATTCACAGGCAATATCGTGGTTGAGGATAAAGAGACCGTGACCATCCAGACCGGACCGACCGCGGATCAGCAGCAGAAGCTCACGAAAAAAGAAATCGAAACACGACGCCCGTCTCCGATCTCCATCATGCCCGCGGCGATCCTCAATCCATTGGACAAGGAACAGATTCTGGACTTGCTCGCGTATCTGCTCGCGACCGGGAAAGCGGATCACCCTGCGTTCCAACAACCGAAAAAGTGATCTCCAATGAAGAAATCCGCTTCCAAACCCACGGTCTTTGACCGGGTGCAGACCATTCTGGATTCCGCGCAGAGCCATGCCGCGCGCTCGGTGAACACGACGCAAGTGGTGGCGAACTGGCTGATCGGGCGGGAGATCGTGGAGGAGCAGCAACAGGGAGCGAAACGGGCGGGGTATGGCAAAGACATGATTGCCAAACTGGCTGCGGATTTGAAAAGTGGCGGCGCGACTGGATACGGGGAATTGACACTAAAGTTGTGTCGGCAGTTCTACTTGAGCTTCCCTGAATTACCCGCGCCAGCGATTGGCTACGCAGCGCGTAGCCAAGTGCCAGCAGCGAACGTGACCGCGCCAATTGTTTACGCAGTGCGTAAACAATCTGGCCCGAAGAAAGACGCTCCACCAATTAGTTACGCAGTGCGTAACCAATTGCCATCCACGATGCTCGTGCCGCAGATCATCGAAGCCGCGCGGGCGACTGCGGAATGGCAGCCAGGACAACTTCATCCGGGCCTGTCCTGGACGCACTACCGCACGCTGATGCGCGTCTCGAACCTTCAGGCACGCGCCTTCTACGAGATCGAGTCGATCCAGCAGAACTGGAGGGCGCGGGAACTGGAACGGCAGATCAACAGCCTGCTGTTTGAGCGTCTGGCAAAGAGCCGCGACAAGAAGGGTGTGATGGCGCTGGCGACGAAGGGCCAGGAGATTCAGAAGCCGGCGGATGTCTTCAAAGACCCGCTAGTGATCGAGTTTCTCGGACTGCCGGAGAGTCATCGACTGGTGGAGACGAAGGTGGAAGAGGCTCTGATCTCAAACCTGCAACAGTTCCTGTTGGAGTTGGGCAAGGGCTTCGCCTTTGTGGCCAGACAAGAACGGCTGACGTTGGAGGGAGACCATTTCTATGTCGATCTGGTTTTCTACCACACCGTCTTGAAGTGTTACGTGCTGATTGATCTCAAGGTTGGGAAGCTGACACATCAGGATCTCGGCCAGCTTCAGCTTTATGTGAACTACTACGACCGCGAGCGGCGTACCACGGGTGACAATCCCACTCTGGGCCTGATCCTCTGCACGGACAAGAACGACACCGCCGTGAAATACACACTGGGCACGGACCAGCAAAACATCTTCGCCAGCCGCTACCAACTCCACCTGCCCACGGAGGCCGATCTGGCGGCGGAGATTCGCCGGGAACTGGCGGAACTCAACCTGCCGGAGCCGGTCCCCACTCGGAAACGCACCTCCCGCAAAAAGGCCTGACGCCATTTCGATACCGGCGGCTAGTGCCTTGCCGCTCACTGACAAAGGATGACTTCCATGATTCGACATTGTTTGATCGCCCTCTCGGCGATGCTCGCATTGACGACCTCGATCCTCGCCGCGGACGCGCCGCCGAACATTGTGATCTTCCTCGCGGATGATCTCGGTTATGGCGATCTCGGTTGTTACGGCCATCCGATCATTCAGACGCCGAACCTCGATGCGTTCGCCAAGCAGGGGACGCGGTTCACGCAGTGTTATGCGGCGTGCGCCGTGTGCAGTCCGTCGCGGTCGGCGATTCTCACCGGGCGAACTCCGTATCGGAACGGCGTCTTCACCTGGATTCCCGAAGGTAGCGAGATTCATCTGCGGGCCAGCGAAATCGCGCTGCCGAAGCTGCTCAAGGAGCGCGGCTATGCGACGTGTCATGTCGGCAAGTGGCATCTCAACGGGCACTTCAACCAGCCGACTCAGCCGCAGCCGAACGATCACGGCTACGACTGGTGGATGGCGACGCAGAACAACGCGGCTCGCAGCCACGAGAATCCCAGCAACTTCATCCGCAACGGCCAGCCGGTCGGCAAGCTCGAAGGCTATTCCGCACCGCTGATCGTCGATGAAGCGACCACCTGGCTGAAGCAGCATCGTGACAAATCGAAGCCGTTTTTGTTGTCGGTGTGGACCCACGAACCGCACTACCCGATCAAGTCTTCGCCCGAGTTCAAGGCCAAGTATCCCGACCTGACCGACGAAGTGCAGCGCGAGCATCACGCCAACGTCACGCAACTCGATCATGCGTTCGGCAAGCTCATGCGGACACTCGACGAGTTGAAACTCGCCGACAACACGGTGGTCTTTTTCACCTCCGACAACGGCCCCGAAGGTGACGGCATCAAGTCACCCGGCCGCGGCTCGACGGGCGGCCTGCGCGGTCGCAAGCGAGCCGTTTATGAAGGAGGCATCCGTGTTCCCGGAATCGTGCGCTGGCCGGGCAAGGCTCCGCCCGGAACGACCAGCGATGTGCCGGTGATCGGCTCAGACATTTTCGTCACAGCCGTTGGGATCGCCGGAGCGAAGTTGCCCACTGACCGTGTGTTGGACGGCGGCAATTTGCTGGCCGCGATCGAAAGCCGAGCGGTCGAACGTGCTCGCCCACTCTACTGGCGCTGCGTCATCGCACCGGGTCCGCTGAAGACGGCCATGCGAATTGGCGACTGGAAGATTCTCGCCGACGAACCGCTCACGCAGTTTGAGCTATACGACGTCAAGAGCGATCCGCAGGAGAAGAACGAACTCAGCGCGGCCCAGCCCGCGAAGCTTGCAGAGATGAAAGCCGCGCTTGTCAAACTCAACACCGAGATCGAAGCCGAAGGGCCGGACTGGTGGAAGTCCAACGATCAAGGCGAGAAGAAGGCCAACAAGAAGAAAAAGCAGAAGGCCGAGTGACGCACATTTGAAACCATTCACTTCTCACTTGGAGAGCACCATGAAACAGACAACTGCCTCTCTCGTTCGCGCCGCATTTGGCTTGCTGGCGGTGGCATTGAGCCTGACTGCGATGAGTACACACGCCGCCGGCGCGCAGCCCAACATTGTTCTTGTGATGCCCGACGACGTGGGCTACGGCGACTATGCTTGTCTCGGCAATCCGATCATGCGGACGCCCTCGGTGGATGCGTTCATGAAGCAGAGCCTGCTCTTCACGCAGTTTCATGTGAGCCCGACCTGTGCACCGTGTCGCTCGGCGTTGATGAGTGGTCGGCATGAGTTCAAGAACGGCGTCACGCACACGATTCTCGAACGCGAGCGGATGACGCTGAAGACGTTCACGCTGCCGCAGATGTTGAAAACGGTCGGCTATGCCTCGGGCATCTTCGGCAAGTGGCATCTCGGCGACGAGGAAGCGTATCGCCCGGAGAGTCGTGGCTTTGATGAAGTCTATATCCACGGTGGCGGCGGCATCGGGCAGACGTACCCCGGCTCCTGCGGTGACGCGCCAGGCAACACGAACATCAATCCGGCGCTGTGGCACAATGGGAAATGGGAGAAGACCACAGGCTACTGCACCGATTTGTTTTTCGAGCAGGCGACCCGGTGGATCAATGCGAAGCGCGAGGCGAAGCAACCGTTCTTTGCCTACATTCCGCTCAATGCCGCACACGGTCCGCACGTGCTACCCAAGGAATATTACCAACAGTATCTCGGCAAGCCGGGCGTCAGCGAGGAGACCGCGAAGTTCTTCGGCATGATCGAGAACGTCGATACGAACTTCGGCAAGCTGCTCGCCAAGCTCAAGGAGTGGCGCATTGAGGACAACACGCTGGTCATTTATCTGGGCAGCGACAACGGCGGCACCGCAGGCCGAGGCATCTTCAACGCCGGCCTGAAGGCTGGCAAAGGGACGAGCTATCAAGGCGGCACGCTAGCTCCGTGCTTCTTCCGCTGGCCCGCCGGTGGCATCCCGGCCGGTGTGGAGTGTGCCGCACTCAGCGCGCATCTCGATCTCTTCCCGACGCTCGCCGAGATCACTGGCGCGACACTGTCTGATGAAGTGAAACAGCAGGTCGAAGGTCGCAGTCTGCTGCCGCTGTTGAAGAATCCAACATCGCCGTGGGCCGATCGCACGCTCGTGCATCACGTCGGACGCTGGGCCAAGGGGAAGGCGGCGGATTCCAAGTATGCCAAGTGTGCCATTCAGAATTCACGATTCACCCTGGTCAACAACGCGGAGTTGTACGATCTCCAGGCCGATCCCGGTGAAAAGAACAACGTCATCACTGATCATCCCGAAGTGGTCGTCTCGCTCCGTGCGGCCTACGACCAATGGTGGAATGACGTGCAACCACTACTTGTGAATGAAAACGTCGTCGCTCCCAAGATGAATCCGTTGAAGGTTCTCTACTGGAAGCAGTTCGGTGGTGGCGCGGACGAAGCGCTGCTGCGCAAGATGGACCCCACGAAAAATGCCGGCGGCGAGAGCGAGGCACGCCCGACTCAATCGGACAAACGAAAGAAGCGTCAAGCAGCAAAGGGCAAGACCTCGAATGAATAACTCCGTCAACTCCTGTCTCAGGAAAGACCCACTCCGACTTCTGGCGGGCATCGCGCTGGTCATCGCATTGATGGCTCCGTCGCCGCCAGCGGCGGACGCTGCGGAGATCGCGCCCAATCGTTCGGTGACATACAAATCGGTGAATGGCATTGAATTGAAACTGGATGTCTTTGAGCCTGCTGGATTCAAAGTTGCGGATCATCGCCCTGCGATCGTGTTCTTTTTCGGTGGCGGCTGGAGAGGCGGCCGCACGCTGCAATTTCATCAGCAAGCCAGAGCCATGTCAGATCAGGGAATGATGGCGTTTTGTGCCGACTATCGTGTGGAAAGTCGGCACAACACGACACCCTTGGAGTGCGTGAAGGATGGCAAAACGGTCATTCGATGGATGCGCGAGCATGCCAGTGAGTTAGGTCTCGATCCTGATCGGATCGTGGCGGCTGGAGGTTCGGCGGGAGGTCATGTGGCGGCTTGCACGGGTGTCATTGAAGGCAATGAAGAAGCCGGTGAGAAGACGAGGATCAGCTCCGCCCCGAATGCGATGATCCTTTTCAATCCCGTGCTCGACACGACCGCCAAGGGCTATGGCGCGAAGAATTTCAAGCCAGAGCAGCAGACAGACCTTTCTCCCTGTCACCACGTGCGGAAAGGCGTCGTCCCGACGATCGTGTTCCACGGAACGGCAGACAAGACAGTGCCCTTCGAGAATGCTGTGCGCTTCACCAAGCTCATGAAGGAAGCGGGTAACGAGTGTGTGCTCGTGCCCTTCGAAGGCAAAGACCACGGCTTCTTCAATGGCTCACTTTTCCGCAAAGGGAACAGCGATGCTGATTTTGAGCTGACGATGAAGAACGCCATCGAATTCCTGAAAGCAAACGGCATCTTGAAATAGCCACATCCTTCTCCTGAGGCACCACCATCTTGAAACACTCTCTCGCATTCCTCGCCGCCCTGCTGCTCTCGTCGCTCGCCGGGCAAGCCTCTGCCGAGCCATCCAAACCCAACATCGTCTACATCCTCGCGGACGACCTCGGCTACGGCGATGTGCAGTGCCTCAATCCGCAGCGCGGAAAAATCAAGACGCCCAATCTCGACCGGCTTGCGTCGCAGGGCATGACGTTTACGGATGCGCACAGCGGTTCGTCCGTCTGCACGCCGACGCGTTACGGTGTGCTCACCGGCCGCTATGCGTGGCGGTCGCTATTGCAGCAAGGTGTCTATCCCGACAACCGGCCACCGCTCATCGTGGACGGACGGCTCACCGTGGCTGCATTGCTCAAGCAGCATGGCTATCACACCGCGAGCATCGGCAAGTGGCACGTGGGTTTTAGCCTCGAAGGTGTGCCGCAAGGAAAGCTCACGCAAAACGGCGCACCGCTGGGTTCGGTCACGAAGGACGGCCCGCTGACTCGGGGCTTCGATGAGTTCTTTGGATTTGATCGTCTCACCGAGGCACCCACCTCGATGTTTGAGGGCGACCGCTGCACTCAGCTCATCAAGCCCGTGGATCTGCTCGGCGAGTTTGTGAAACGCGCGGACTTCATCATCACCACTCGCGCCAAATCAGGCCAGCCCTTCTTCCTTTACCTGGCACTCAACTCGCCGCATGCACCCATCGTGCCAACGAAGGAGTGGCAGGGCAAAAGCGGACTCGGTGCCTACGGCGACTTCGTCATGGAGTCCGACTGGGCCGTGGGCGAAGTCCTCGCCTCGTTGGACAAAGCAGGCGTGTCGGACAACACGCTCGTCATCTTCACCAGCGACAACGGATGCTCGAAAGTAGCCCGCATCTCCAAGCTCCAAGCACAGGGCCACTACCCCAGCGCCGACCTGCGCGGCTCGAAATCCGACATCTGGGAAGGCGGGCATCGCCTGCCCTTCTTCGTGCGGTGGCCTTCAAAGATCAAAGCAGGCTCCCAAAGTTCACAGCTCATCTGTCACACCGATTTCATGGCCACCTGCGCCGAGATCCTCGGTGCCAAGCTTCCGGACAACGCCGCCGAAGACAGCTTCAGCATCCTCCCCGCGCTGCTCGGCACGGACACAGCACCTCTGCACGAGGCCGTCGTGCATCATTCCCTCAACGGCTCCTTCGCCATCCGGCAGGGCAAATGGAAGCTGGAACTGTGTGCCGACTCCGGCGGCTGGACCTCTCCAAAGCCGGGTAGCAAGGAGGCGAAAGGTCTCCCCACCAACCAACTCTACGACCTCAGCACCGACAAAGGCGAAACCAAGAACCTGCAAGCCGAGCACCCCGAAGTCGTCGCGCGATTGACCAGGTTGCTGGAGCATTTCATCGCCGATGGCCGCAGCACACCCGGGCCCAAACAAGCGAACGACGCACCGATCGTCATTAGAAAGCGCAACACCACCGCACCGAACGAATAGCCGAGCTTGGCGAACAGTCGAACCTCGCCGACAAAGTGCCTGCCAAAGTCCCATTCGCTGCCTCTCTTCATTCGCTGTCGATTGTTTTGACAGCGAATGAAGAGAGGCAGCGAATAAGAGACGAGAAAACGAGACCATGAAATACGTCAGCTCTCTCCTCGTGACATTGCTGCTTGCGTCGCTGGCAACAGTACATTCCGCCGAGACTTCCAAGCCCAACATCGTGTTCATTCTCGCGGATGACCTGGGCTGCATGGATATCGGCGCGTTCAATCCGAAGACGTTTTATGAAACGCCGAACATCGACTCGCTGGCGAAGTGCGGGATGAAGTTCACTCAAGGTTATGCGGCGTGTTGCGTCTGTTCGCCGACACGCGGCAGCATCATGACCGGAAAGTATCCGCCGCGTTTTGGTGTCACGAATTTCATTCCCGGAGGCCGCTCGGGCAAACTCCTGCCCGCGCCGAACGCAGGACATCTGCCGCTTGAAGAGACGACCATCGCGGAATCGCTCCGCGATGCGGGCTATGTGACGTTCTTTGCAGGCAAGTGGCACCTCGGCGGTGATGAGTTCTATCCCGGCGCTCAAGGTTTCCCGAAGAAACTCGACAACGATGGTGGGAAGAAAGGGAACGCCCAGTTCTGGTATCCGGTGTCAGACTTGCCGGTCCCGGATCCCAAGGATGATCCCAAGACGACCGATCGCATCGTGAATGAAGCGGTGAAATTCATCGCAGAGCACAAGGACCAGCCGTTCTTCGCCTATCTCCCTTTTCTGGCGGTGCATACGCCCATCGGCGCTCGAGCAGACCTCGTTGCGAAATACGAAAAGAAAGCCGAGAGCGCGCCGCCGGACGCCTGGGGGCGGGAGGGCGCAAACAAAGTGCGGTTGGTGCAGAACCACGCCAGGTATGCCGCGATGCTGGAGCAGCTTGATGAGGGCATTGGCCGCGTGCTCGCGGCGCTGGAGAAGAATGGGCTTTCGGAAAAGACGATCGTGGTCTTCATGTCGGACAACGGCGGACTTTCGACATCGGAAGGCTGGCCGACTTCGAATCTGCCGCTCCGCGCCGGCAAAGGCTGGCCTTATGAAGGGGGCGTTCGCGAGCCACTGATCGTCGTCGCGCCCGGTGTGACCAAACCGGGCACGACCTGCGACACACCCGTCATCAGCACCGACTTCTATCCCACGCTGCTCCAACTCGCCGGACAGAGTTTGAAACCCGAACAGCATCTCGATGGCGTCAGTTTTCTTCCACAGCTCAAAGGCGAAACGAAGTCGCGCGGCGCGCCGCTGTTCTGGCACTATCCGCATTATTCGAATCAAGGCGGCACACCGCATGGCGCGATTCGCGATGGCGATTGGAAGCTCATCGAGTGGTACGAGGACGGAGCACTCGAGCTCTACAACATCCCGCAGGACATCGGCGAACAGAACAACCTCGCGACACAGCAACCCGAGAAGCGGAAGGAGTTGCACGAGAAACTGATCGCCTGGCGCAAAGCGGTCGGCGCGTTGATGCCGACACCAAATCCAAAGTTTGGTTTGAAGAAGAAGCGGGCAGCGGCGAGCTTAGCCCAATAACCAGCAGGAACACCATGAAACCCAGGCTCATTTTCCTTACCGCGTTTCTATTGGCTGCGCTGTCCGTGGCACACGCCGAGGACAAATTGGTGGTGTATCCGCCAGTGCTGGGGCTGGCGGCTTCGGAGCATTACGCAGTGCGTGTGCGCTCGGCCGCCGCTGGCAGTGAGTGGCAGAGTGCGTTCGCTTGGGAGACCGTTTGCAAGACGATCGAGAAGAAGACCGACGGCTATTTCGACACGTTGGCCGGTTGGACTCACACCTATGTGAATTTTGAGACCGCTGGTGCTGTCGAGATCGAGATCGCTCGCGCCAACGGGCAGCCGATTCGTTCTGCGGCGGTGCATCCGCAACGCAAAGCGTCCGCGTGCTTGGTCAAGGACGGCAAGGCTTTCATAAGGCTCGATCAACCGTGTCTCGTCGCCGTTGATATTGATGGGCAGATGGATGCGCAGGACACCGGCAAGGGCTACAAGGGGCCGCCGCTGCATACGATCTCGCTGTTCGCGAACCCTCTGATCGTCGGCAAGCCAAAGCCTGACGATCCCGGTGTGCTGGCCGTCAAACCGGGTGAGATGCCCCTGTCGGATGGCTCATGGAGCACCCTCTATTTTCTGCCGGGAGTTCACGATGTCGGACTCGCTTATCCGCTGCATGCGAACCGTCAGTACTACATCCCCGGAGACGCGATCGTGTATGGCACGCTCTCCAATCAGAAATGGGGCGACGGCCATCACATCCGCATCTTTGGACTCGGCACCTTATCGGGCGCCCGGCTGAAGCATCCCAAGTATATCGAACCTGCTCTCTCGGAGGATGGCCACAAGCGCTACCGACCGATCGAGCTGATGGGCACGACAGACACGCGTGTCGAAGGCATCACGATCGCGGACTCGGCGACTCACTCGCTGATGCTGATTCATCCCTACAAAGCCGGGCATCCCAATGAAGTGAAGTGGACCAAGATCTTCACTTGGCGCGCGAACGGGGACGGGATCAATCCGTTTGGGAACACGCTGATCGAGGACTGCTTCCTGCGCACTCAGGATGACTCGCTGTATGTGAACGGACTCGGAATTCGCCGCACCGTGTTGTGGAACGACGCCAACGGTTCGTCGTTCGTCCTGAGCGGCCTGCCTCAACTTACCGATCGCCAATTGGTCGTCGAGGATTGCGATGTCATCTACTCGCGAGCCAAATGGCATCACTGGAGCGGCGGTCGCGTCTTCAACATGCGAGGTGAAGGCAAAGGTGCCGCCGGGGCTGGGGTGATCTTCCGCAACATCAACATCGAAGACCCGCGACCGACTCTGCAGCAGTTCTTCCTCTGCATGGCGATGCCGACGCCCTATTCGAAGAACGGCGAGAAACGCGCCGCCGGAGATCTGTTGGGTATCCTCTTCCAGAACATCTCGATCGCCGCGCCGAGCGTTCTGAGTGAACCGCAACTACTCTGGGGTCAAGCCGACGCCCGCATCCGCAACCTTACCTTCGAAAACCTCACCGTCGCCGGGAAGCCGGTGCGCGAGTCGCAGTTCTTCAAGACGAACGAGTTCGTCGATGGGCTAAAGTTCGGGCCGTGAGTTGTTGTTTGTTTGGACTGCGGCAGCCTGCTGCCGCTTTGGGATTGGCAGCCTGCTGCCAATCAAGTTGGGTTGAATTTGAAATGATACAGAGTCGTCCCGCAGCAGGCTGCGGGACGGAAAGCGGCAGCAGGCTGCCGCAGTCCAAGTAAGATTGACCACCAAACCATGAAACCAATTCTCACACTGACTGTGCTACTGGTACCGGTTTTCGCGGCACAGGCTGCTGCTGCGGAAAAATTCTGGGATGCGATACCTGCTTCACCCAGCACCACACGGCCGCTCGAAGTTCGTGATGACTACTGGAACAGCCAGTTTCATCGAGTGAATCGCGAAGTTGCGGCCGCCAAGAACTGCCAGTTGGTTTTCTTTGGGGATTCGATCACTTGGTCATGGTCGCTGGGCCCCGCCACCGGCAAAGCGATCTGGGAGAAGCAGTTCGTACCCAATCACCCGATCAACATGGGAAATTCCGGCGACATCACCCCGGTCATGCTGCATCGCGTGACGCGCGGCAATCTCGACTTCCCCGCCGACCGGCAGCCCAAAGTCGCGGTGCTGCTCTGCGGCATTAACAACTTCGGCGTCACCAAAAGCGCCGGTGGCAAAGAAGTGTGGGACCTCGGGGCCAACTGCCCGCCACAGGACATCGCCGACGGACAGCGGGCGATCGCGCAAGTGTTCCGACGTAGGTTGCCGCAGACGCGCCTCATCATGCTGGGACTGCTCCCGGTCGCCGATCGCTCCAAGTGGCAGAAGTGCCAGCAGGTCAACGCCATCCAAGCCGCCGTCACTCGTGATCCCGATGAAGTCGCCTTCATCGATCTGCAAGACACGTTTCTCCTGCCCGATGGGACCATCAACAAATCACTCTTCACAGACGGTCTCCATCTGACCGCCGAGGGTTATGAAGCTTGGGCGCAGGGCATCGCACCCAAACTTGACGAGTTCTTGAAAGCCCCTCCGCTCACCCTGGTGAAAATCATGCTTGTCGGCGGTTCGGCGACCGAAGGCACGGATTCCAGCCGCTCCTACCGATGCTACCTGGATGGCATGCTGCGGCAGAAAGGCCACCGCATCGATTTCGTCGGCAGTCGGCACAAACACAACGACAACAAGTCCGAGCCCGACAGCTACCAGTTCGACCCTGATCACGAGGGCCATTCAGGAAAGAGCTTCGCTTGGTTCGCGGAAAACATGCCTGTCCTCTTGGAACAGAACACTCCCGATATCGTCGTGCTCCAACTCGGAGCCGAGGACATCGCCCAAGACATCATCTCAGTCATCGCGTCCTTGCGCGCCAAGAACCCGTCGGTGAAAGTCGTGCTTGCTCACCCCGACAAACATGCGATGTCCTCCGCCCGTTCTCCGGTCGTTGTCGCAAACATCGGCAGGGATCCCAACACGAAGGCCTCCAGCGCGGAGGAAGCACAAAAGTTGGCCGCGATTCTCGCCGAAGCCATCTCACCACTCATGCCCTCAAAGAAGTGAAGACGGACGGAGTTCATCTTTGGACTGCGGCAGCCTGCTGCCAATCAAATTGTCTTGAATAGGTATTACACCCAGTCGTCCCGCAGCAGGCTGCGGGACGGAAAGCGGCAATAGGCTGCCGCAGTCCAATAATATGAGAGAAATCCCCATGTTGAATCCGACCACAATCCAGCGGCGCGAGTTTGTCGCAAACATCTCTAAGGCGTCGTTGGCGTTTGCCATTCCGACCATAGTGCCGGCAACAGCGCTGGGCTTAGAGGGCAGCGCTCCTCCGAGTGAGCGGATTCAATTGGGTGTGATCGGCATGGGGCGTCGCTGCAAGTACGTCATGGCCGAAGTCCTCAAGTTGGGAGACGTTCGCTGTCGAGTAATCGCCGATGTGCAGGCTGTTCGGCGCGATGAAGGGAAGAAGATCGTCGATACCGCTTATGGAACGACCGATTGCGAAACGGTGCGCGACTTTCGCGAAGTCCTCGCACGGAAAGACATCGACGCGGTGCTGATTGCGACCGGCGATCGCTGGCACGCAACCGCTTCAATGATGGCTGCCGAAGCGGGGAAAGACGTCTATTGCGAGAAGCCCTGCGGACTGACGATCGAGTACTGCCAACGCCTCGATGAGACCATTCGCAAGACGAAGCGTATCTTTCAGGCGGGGACTCAGCGTCGCACGGTGACTCACTATCAAGAGGCCGTGCAGATCGCGTGCGATGGCAAGCTGGGCCGGCTCAAGAAGCTGGTGGCGGGCGTCTACACACCGGGGCACGACAACAAGTGGCTGCCGGCTGAGCCGACTCCCGATCGTAAGATCGTCGATTGGAATATGTGGCTCGGGCCTGCTCCGTGGCGTCCCTACAACAAGGACTACGTCGCCGGCAATTGGCGAGGCCAATGGGACTTTGATTCGGGAGCTCGTCTGCCGGATTGGGGTGCTCACACGATCGACCTTTGTCAGATGGCCAACCAATCCGACGACACTCTGCCAATCGAGTACATCCCGAAAGAAAATGGGATCGAGTGCCGCTATGCCAACGGCGTGCTACTGGAGATCGACTTCCTCAAAGACCCATTTGGCCAACGTCCCGGATGGATTCAATCCAATGGAACGTGCCCCGTGCGATTCATCGGCGACAAGGGCTGGGTGGAAACGGGTGACGGCGGTGAAGTCCATCTCGCGCTGGATGGTCCGCCAAAGTTGATCAGCAAATTGGAAGACCGCCCGCGTGGCTTCGATGTCGTCAATCACATCCGCAACTTCTTCGACTGCATCAAAACCCGAAAACCGACCGTAGCCAACTCAACGGTGATGCGACGCTCCCACGTCGCCTGTCATGCCGCGGCACTGTCCTGGATTCTTCAAAGGCCACTCAAGATCGACCCAGCGACCGAGACCTTTATCAACGACGACGAGGCGAATCGATTGAAGACTCGGCCTCAGCGAATTGACTGGGCGTAGATTCATTGGCAGGAGAATGAATTTCTAATGCCTTCATTCTCCTGCCAATGACAATCGCAACACTTATTTCAACGAGACTCTCTATGACTTTCACACGCCGCCTGTTTCTCAAGCTCGTTCCGTTTCTTTTCGTGCGTCCCCCTCGCATCTATGCAGACGTGGCACAGCCGTTTGGGGAGAAGTTTCCGAACCTCGACTCACTGACCACGGGCGAGTGGTGGACCAAAGGAACGCTCGCGGCAGCGCCGGGTGCGAACAAGAACGCGAAAGGCAAGACCAAGGGAGCTGGTGGTCCTCCTCCAGCGCCATCGATGGATGTGCCGCGTGATGAAGTTGTCTGCTTCGCGTACTACACGCATCAAAATGGCGTGCTGAAGATGAGTGCGCAGCTCTTCCCTTTGAAATCGGGTGAGGAGCGTGTGGCGCGGCTTGAAGTGAAGCGTGACGGCGCGGATTGGCAGGAGATTGCAAAAGCCGAGGTGCTTTATCCGGGCTGGGACGCGCACTTCCGCGTGGAGGGTTCGGATGGCTCGAAGAGCGTCCCCTACCGCGTGCGTCATGGTGCGAAGGCAATGTTTGAGGGCCTCATTCGTCGCGATCCGGTCGATAAGGACGTCATCGTCGTCGCCAACATGAGCTGCAATTCCAGCCGCACCATCGGACCGCGCACGGAGCTCGTCGAGAACCTCCGCGCTCAAGACCCCGATGTACTCTTCTTCGGCGGCGACCAGACGTATCGCCACACCGAGCACACGGCGGGCTGGATCGAGTTCGGCCTGCAATTCCGCGATATCATCCGCGACCGGCCGACGGTCTGTATTCCCGACGATCACGACGTGGGCCATGGCAATCTCTGGGGCGAGGCTGGCGGTCAGTCACACATCGAAGGGGATGCGGACGGCGGCTATCGCTATCCGGTGGCTTATGTGAATCAGGTGCAGCGGCAGCAATCGTGGCATCTGCCCGACTCGCCCGATTCCGCTCCCGTCAACCGGGACATCACCGTCTATTTCACGCGGATGACCGTCGGCGGTATCGACTTCGCCATCTTGGAGGACCGGAAGTTCAAGACCGGTCCGGCAGGAGCGATTCCGCAGATGGGGCCGCGTCCCGACCACATCAACGATCCGTCGTATGACCCGAAGAGCATCGACCTCCCCGGTCTGGAGTTACTGGGCCAGCGGCAGGAGAAGTTTCTCCACGAGTGGTCGCAGGATTACAGCGGCGGCGCGGAGATGAAATGCGTCCTCTCCGCCACCGCCTTCTGCGGAGCCGTTCATATGCACGGCGGCCGCAATAGCCGCTTACTCGCCGATCTCGACTGCAATGGCTGGCCGCAAAGCGGTCGCAATCGCGCCCTGGTGGAGATCCGCCGTGCGTGGGCTTCGCATCTCTGCGGCGACCAGCATCTTGCCGTCGTCGTGAAGCATGGCATCGAGAAGTTCGGCGACGGCCCGTTCGGTTTCACCAGTCCGGCACTCGTGAACACGATCTATGGCCGCTGGTGGCATCCGCTCGATGAACAGCCTGGACCAAACCCGGTTCCGAACAGCCCATTGCCGTGGACCGGCGATTTCAAAGATGGCCTCGGCAACCCGATCAGCATGCTCGCGTACGCCAACCCCGACGACATCCAGAACGAAAAGAAACGGGCCGACGGTTACGGCCTCATCCGGTTCGATAAGAAGACAAGAAAGATCACCTTCGAGTGCTGGCCGCGCTTCGCCAAAGTTGCCGACGGTGACAAAGCCCAGTTCCCCGGCTGGCCGATCACCATCACCCAAGACGCCAACGACGGTCGCCAAGTCCACGGACATCTCTCCGTTGTGAAGCTCGAAGGCGTGGCGAACCCCGTCGTCCAAGTCATCGCCGAAGCGACCGGCGAGATTCTCTACACCGTCCGATCGCAAACCGAGAACTTCAAACCTCGCGTCTATGCGGCTGGCAAATACACCGTCAAAGCAGGTCGTGACAAACCGGACACCATGATCGCGAAGGGCCTTGAGGTTTCTTGATCGTCGCTTGGACTGCGGCAGCCTGCTGCCAAGAAATCACACAGAGCAAAACTCCACAACGAGTCGTCCCGCAGCAGGCTGCGGGACGGATAGCGGCAGCAGGCTGCCGCAGTCCAAATCTTTGAGAACACGAAAGCAGCAAGAACACAGATGAAATATTCCTTAACGCTCCTCCTCTCACTGATTCTTGCGCTTCCGACTCCTGCGGTGGCTGCAAGCCTTGAGCTAACGAACGATCCTTCAACGGGTGGGCCGGGGAGGTTCGCTGCTGAGGAGATTCGTCGTGAGGCGAAGGCACGTGGCATCACGTTGGAAGAAGACGCGCAGGCGACTCG
>JANMIF010000025.1:0-10051 GCA_031375695.1 Planctomyces sp. | reverse complement strand
AGTGTCATCGTTGGAGCATCGTTGACCGCCGTGATGTTGATCGTCGCCATGTCGGAGTTCGTCAGCGCCCCGCCACCCGTGTTGCCGTTGTCGTTGACCTGCAGCGTCAGAGTCGCGCTGGCGCTGGGCGCGTCGATGGTGTCGGTGTAGCTCACCGTGCTGGTGGCATCGCTGCTCAGCAGATTATTGATCTGCGCCACCGTGCCCGTGATCGTCACCGCCGAGGTGCCGGAATTACTGACGACTGCACCGCTGCCACCTGCCGTCACGGTCAGCGTCCCTTCCGTCACCGACAGCGTCACCGTCATCGAGCCTGCGACCGCATCCGAGTCGCTGATCGACAACCCTGTGTTTTTAAGCGTCAAGGCGACTTGCTCGGTGGCGGCATAAGTCGTCGGCGTGATCGTCGCTATCGGCGCGTCGTTGACGGCCGTCACGGTCACACTATGGTTCTCGGTAAGCGTATTGATGCCGCCATTTGCAGTCCCACCGTTGTCCACCACGGTCCAGGTGAGATTACCGCTGCCGTTGGCGTCGGCCACGGTCTTGTAGGTGAGACCTCGCAGTTCAGTCAGCGTGACGACCGTGTTTGTGGTGACTTGAGTCGTACCGTCGGACTTGAAGAGCGTGATAAAAGACGGAATGCCGGTCACCGTATAGGTTCGGGTCTGCGAATTTTCGTTGGTACCACCACCGTTGCCGTAGGTCAGGCCGCTAAATCCGAACGTTACGGCGGTCGAATTGGCGCTGTCTTCGCTCACATTGATAGCGGCTGGCGTACCGGCAGTTCGCACGGGAGCATCGTTCACTCCGGTGACGGTAATCAGCATGAACTCACTGAAGTTGTCCGACCCACCATTGGCATTACCGCCGGAATCGGTGGGGTTGAATTGAAAAGCCGAACTACCGCTCGCATTAGCCGTCGTCTGAAATTGCAGACCTTGGATTTCGGCCAACGTATAGAAATTCCCGGTTGTGACCTGGGTGGTACCATCCGCCAAGTAGATGTTGCCCAGGCTCGCGCTGGGTAGCGTTGTGATCTGGTAGGTAATGGTTTGCCCGTTCTCGTCAGTACCGCCGCCGGGGCTATAGGCTAAGCCACCCAATCCCAAAGATGTGAAGCCGGAGTCCTCCAAAACTGTCAGGTTGGCTACGGCACCAGCGGTTCGGACCGGCGCATCGTTGACTGGAGTGCCCGTGATCGACTTCGTGCCAGTGACGGATAGGCTGCCGTCGCTGACACTGGTGGCGATCGTGAAGTTGCTGTTGAAGTTCAACGTCGGCGTGAAGGTGAGGCCCGCCAACAAGGTGTTGACATCCGCGATGGCTCCGCTGGCAGTCCAGACGCCGGTTCCAGCCACATACGTCGAGGTGACTGCGCCGGACGTCCCGGTGTTCAGACTGCCGGACGCCGTGTTAGAGAGCGTCAATGTGACGGTCACGCTGGCGCTGTCGATATCGCTCACCACGATGTCAGTCAGGTTGAGAGCTGTGTCTTCAGTGTAGGTCTCGTCCGCGTTCAAGTTGGTGGCCGTCGGTGCGTCGTTGACCGCTGTACCGGTGATGGATTTGGTGCCAGTTACTGCGGCTGCGACGCCGTCGATGACGCTGGTAGCAATCGTAAGATTGCTGTTGAAGTTCAGTGTTGGCGTGAAGGTCAGCGCGGCCAACAGAGTGTTGACATCGGCGATGGCTCCGCTGGCAGTCCAGACGCCGGTGCCGGCAACATACGTCGATGTCACTGCCCCCGAGGTGCCTGTGTTCAGGCTGCCAGCCGCCGTGTTAGAAAGCGTCAATGCGACGGTCACGGTGGCACTGTCGACATCGCTGACCACGATGTCGGTCAGGTTCAGGGCCGTGTCTTCGGTGTAGGTTTCTGCGGCACTCATGTTCGTTGCAGTCGGTGCGTCGTTCACGGCAGTGACCGTGATCGCAGCGGTTCCGGTTGCAGTGCTGAAAGGAGACGTGCCGCCATTCGTGCTCACGTCCACCATGTTGCCTGCGGCACCAATGGTCTGATCCCAGGCGCGGAAGGTGACCGTTGCGCTGGTACCATTCTGCCCGTTGGGGACGAGCCGCAGGCGATCGGTGTCTCGCAGCAACAGCGCGGACGAATCCGACACGCTGCCGACGGCAAACCAGTTGGTACCGTTGATCGTGTATTCCCAGGTGCCGTTCCCGCTCACCAGGCCGGTGACTGCAAAGCCCTCGAAGGCGAAGGCGGAATCCGGGTCGGTGATCCGGTCCCCGCCGGCGCTCAAGATGATCGACCCCACCGCATCGCCGCTGTTTGAGGTCTGATCCTCGGTGATCGTGGTCAACGTCATCGTGCCGGAGTTGTCGAGCACCGGGGCGTCGTTCACCGCAGTGCCCGTCGTCGACTTGGTGCCAGTCACGGACAGACTGCCGTCGCTGACGCTGGTGGCGATCGTGAAGTTGCTGTTGAAGTTCGCGGCGGGCGTGAAGATCAACCCAGCCAGCAACGAGTTGACATCGGCGATCGCGCCGCTGGCAGTCCAGACGCCGGTCCCGGCGTTATAGGTGGAGGTGACCGCGCCTGAAGTGCCCGTGCTCAGGCTGCCGGCGCTTGGGTTCGACAACGTCAACGTTGCCGTGACACTGGCGCTGTCGATGTCACTGGCAACGATGTCGGTGAGGTTGAGTGCGGTGTCCTCGGTGTAGGCTTCGGCGGCGCTGAGGTTCGTTGCGGTCGGTGCATCGTTGACTGACGTGCCGGTGAAGGACTTCGTTCCCGTGACGGACAAGCTGCCGTCGCTGACGCTCGTCGCGATCGTGAAGTTGCTGTTGAAGTTCGCGGTCGGGGTGAAGGTCAACCCGGCCAGCAGCGTGTTGACATTGGCGATCGCACCGCTGGCGGTCCACACGCCAGTTCCGGCGTTGTAGGTCGAGGTGACAGCGCCTGACGTCCCTGTGTTCAGACTTCCGGCGCTCGGATTCGACAACGTCAACGTCGCCGTGACGCTGGCGCTGTCGATGTCACTGGCGACGATGTCGACCAGGTTCAGCGCCGTGTCTTCCGTGTAGGTCTCGGCGGCACTCAGATTGGTCGCTGTCGGAGCATCGTTGACCGCCGTCCCTGTCACCGACTTGCTGCCGCTGACAGACAGGCTGCCGTCGCTGACGCTCGTGGCGATCGTGAAGTTGCTGTTGAAGTTCGCGGCCGGTGTGAAGGTCAACCCGGCCAGCAACGTGTTGACATCGGCGATCGCGCCGCTGGCGGTCCAGACGCCGGTCCCGGCGTTGTAGGTCGAGGTGACGGCCCCCGACGTTCCCGTGTTCAGGCTGCCGGCGCTGGTGTTCGACAGCGTCAGCGTGGCGGTGACCGTCGCATTATCGACATCGCTGGCCACGATCGCCGTCAACGCCAGCGGTGTGTCTTCCGTGTAGGTCTGCGCCGCGCTGAGGTTCGTCGCCGTGGGTGCGTCGTTGACTGCTGTGCCAGTCATCGCCTTGCTGCCGGTGACCGACAGGCTGCCATCGCTGATGCTGGTGGCGATCGTGAAGTTGCTGTTGAAGTTCGCCGCCGGGGTGAACGTCAGCCCGGCCAGCAAGGCGTTGACATCCGCGATCGCGCCACTCGCCGTCCAGACGCCGGTTCCAGCGTTGTAGGTTGAAGTGACAGCGCCTGACGTGGCCGTGTTCAGGCTACCGGCGCTCGGATTTGACAACGTCAACGTCGCCGTGACACTGGCACTGTCGATGTCGTTGGCGACGATGTCAATCAGGTTGAGTGCGGTGTCCTCGGTGTAGTTTTCGGCGGCGCTGAGGTTCGTCGCGGTCGGCGCGTCGTTGACGGCGTTGACGGTCACGCCCAAGCCCTTGCTGTCGCTCAGCGCACCGCCGGAGCCCGTGTTGCCCTGGTCGCCGATCGTAATTCCGAGGCCGGCACCGCCGTTGAAGTTCGCGGTCGGCGTGTAGTACATGCCGTTGAGCGCCGCGTTGATGTTCGCGAGCGTCCCGGTGTACTGCATAGCACCAGTGCCGCTTCCGCCGGAGACCAGCGTCAGGCCCGTCGTTCCGTTCAATGTGAGCGTGCCGTTCGACATCGACAACGTCAGCAGCATCGAGCCACTGGCAGCATCAACGTCGCTGACGGAAATCTGATTACCGTTGCCGCTGGAAAAGGTCAGCGTTCCGTCTTCATTCACGCTTTGTGCCGCGGGCAGGTTCACGACAGGAGCATCGTTGACCGCGTTGATCGTCTCACTCAAGACCACCGTCGCCGACGAGATGCGCGTGGTCCCGCCGGTGGCGCTGGTCAAGTCCAGCGTCGCGCCGTTGGTGATCGTCGGACCGCTCTCGATCAGGTTGGCGCTCAAGGCGGTCGCCGCGCCGTTGTAGTTCGCGGTCGGTACGAAGCGGAGCATGGTCGACGACACCGAGTCCAGCGTGATGGCCGTCGTTGTCGTCGCGCTCCCCAGCGTCGTCCAGTTGCCACCGCTGTTGGTCGAGTATTGCCAGTTCCCCTTGGCCGCATCGACCGTGTAGCTGCTGATGGCGATGCCGGCGAAAGTGTTGGCGCTGGAACCACCACTGACCTGATCGGTCGCATCTGAGAAGTTGCCGCTGAACAGCGAACTCACCGTCGCACCGGCCGGGGACGTCGTGTCCTCGTTGATTGCGGCCAGTGTCGCGCTGCCCGAGGCCACCGGTGCGTCGTTGATGGACGCGACGACGATGTTGCCGCCGGACGCTCCCGAACTGAAGGCGGTGGTTCCTCCGTTGACGGTCACATTCGCCAGACTTCCGGCGGTTCCGCTGGTTTGGTCCCACGCCTGGAAGGAGACGCTTCCGGTCGCGCCGTTCCAGTTCGCGTTCGGGACGAAGCGGATGCGGGACGTGGCATCCGAGGGCAACAGGCGGGCACTGCTCGTCGACACATTGCCGATGGCAAACCAGTTGGTGCCGTCGAGCGTGTACTGCCAGGTTCCGTTCGTGTTATCCACGGCAACGACCGCGATCCCCTTCGACGCACCGGTATCGACGTCGTTGGACAAATTCGCATACGTGGAGACCAGATTGCCGCTGCTCGTGAGATTGTCTTCGTTGATGCCGGTAAACCCGGTGCCGGCACTCAGCGTCGGCGCGTCGTTGACGGAAGTGATCGTCATTGAGGCCGTGGCCGACTGGCTGCTGAACGCAGTGGTCCCGCCGCCGGCTCCCGGATCGACGTAGCTGGGTACGCCGTTGGCTGAGGCACCTCCGGTGGTCTGGTCCCAGGCTTTGAAAGCGAACGTGGCCGTTTCGCCGTTCTGGCTGTCCGGGATGTAGCGGACCTGCGTCGTGGCTTTGATGAGTAACGCGCTGCTCGAACTGACCGCCCCAAAATTCGTCCAGGTGGTGCCATCAGTGGAGTACTGCCATGTCCCGTTGCCCGTTGTTCCAGTGATCGCCATGCCCAGCGGCGTGCCCGATTCCACGTCCGCCCAGCCAGCCGATGTCAGGATCGTATTGGCGACCGTTCCGGAAGAGGTCGTGTTCTCGTCGGTGCCCGTCAGGATGACCGTCGCGCCGTTGGTGATCGTCGGCGCGTCGTTGACCGCGGTGCCCATCATCGCCTTGGTTCCAGTGACAGCCGCCGCCACGCCATCGCTGACGCTGGTGGCGATCGTGAAGTTGCTGTTGAAGTTCGAGGCCGGTGTAAAAGTCAGTGCCGCGAGTAACGTATTGACGTTGGCGATCGCGCCGCTGGCGGTCCAGACGCCTGTCCCGGCGACGTACGTCGATGTCACAGCACCGGAAGTCCCCGTATTCAGACTCCCGGCCGAGACGTTTGACAATGTCAACGTGACCGTCACGCTGGCACTGTCCACATCGCTCACCACGATGTCGGTCAGGTTGAGCGCGGTGTCTTCGGTGTAGGACTCGGCCGCACTCAAGTTGGTCGCCGTCGGCGCGTCGTTGACTGCGGTGCCGGTCATCGACTTCGTGCCGGTGACGGAGAGGCTGCCATCGCTGACGCTGGTCGCGATGGTGAAATTACTGTTGAAGTTGGCTGATGGCGTGAACGTCAGGGCTGCGAGCAGAGTGTTCACGTTGGCAATCGCACCGCTGGCCGTCCAGACGCCGGTCCCGGCGACGTACGTCGAGGTGACCGCACCGGAAGTTCCCGTGTTGAGACTGCCTGCCGCTGTATTGGACAGCGTGAGGGTCACCGTGACGCTGCCACTGTCGACGTCACTGACGACGATGTCTGTCAGATTGAGGGCTGTGTCTTCGGTGTAGGTTTCGGCGGCGCTCAGGTTCGTGGCTGTCGGCGCTTCATTGACATTGGTCACCGTGATCGCGATGGCCACACTGTCTGTGCCGCCCGTCTGGTCGCTCGTCTCGACGATTACGTCATAGACGTTGTTGCCTCCCGAATCGGTCGGGCTTTCGTAATCGGGGGCCGTAACGAAGCTCAGCAGGCCCGTGCTGGCACCGATCGTGAATTTGGCCGCGTCCGCTCCGCCGATGATCGAATACACCAGCGAATTTCCATCGGCATCGGTGGCGGTGACCGTGCCCACGGCCGTGCTGTTCTCCGGCGTCGAGAACGCAGTCGCGCTGATCACGGGCGTGCGGTTGTTGTCGTACCACACGAACGCCAGTGGTTCGAAGCCGCCGGTCGTACCCGTGTCTCCTGTCATGTCGCCACTGACCGCATTCCAGGCAGATCCGGTCCATTCGGTGTAGTTGACGTCTCTGCTGGCGTCGTGGGTCCCGAGCATGATGCGATCGGAATTGGGATCCGCATTGAGCACCACGCTGTTCGGGACGGCACCGATGTTTGGCCCCGTCAGTTCGGTCGACCAACCTCCACCCGAGGTCCAGGTTCGGTAGAAGGCATTGTTGCTCCCGCTCTTACCGTAGGCGGCCAGCAAATCACCCGAGTCATGCTCAAAGGCCAGGCCGACAACGGGCGCGGTGGTGATCGCGGCGGATGTGGTTGCCGAAACTTGCGAGCTCCAGGCCGATCCATCCCAGACGGAGATCCAGATTTCCGAACTGTCGGTGACGACCGCCAGGGCGATGCGATCACTGCCAGGGTCACCAGCCATGACGCTGTAGTTTGCGTCGTTGGAAGCACCTATTCCCGCAGGTGCCGACAAAGAGAGTTGCGAACCCCAGGCTGTGCCATCCCAAATCCGATAGTTGATGGCGTTGGTACTGCCGTCGGCGTCGTAGACGACGATCGCATGACCACTGTGCGACTCATAGGCCACGTTGATCTCTGTTCGGTCGATCCCGGAGCTTGTGTCCAGGGTGACCGAGTTGCCCCAACTGGATCCATTCCACACAAGGGCGTAATCATTGGCTGCCGGTGTGCCGCTGACTGCCAGGATCATCGAGTCGCTGTTGGGGTCCGCAGCCAGGCGCAACTCCACGGCTTCGCCCGAGACAGGCGTGGTAATGGTCTGAGCGGACGACCAGGTCGTGCCGTTCCAGGTGCGGTAACTCAAACTGGTCGTGCCGGTCGTGCCGTTGTCCCAGACCAGCATTGCATCGCCGCTTTGCTGCTCATAAACGAGCTGAACACTCCGAAAGCCAGTCGTGGAAAGGTCGACCAGATCGTTGAACGAAAACGCTGTCCATGTACTGCCGTTCCAGATCTGCCCATTGATAATGCCCGCAGTGTCCACACCGGCGGCAATGATTTCGTGCCTGGTCGGCGCTTCGGCAACCTGCATGATGGCCCATTCGCCGGTTGTTGCAGAATTGCTGTTTGAACTGAAGCCTGTCCCATTCCATTGAGCAAACTCGGGAGTCGTTGTGTTGTTGGCCCAGATCCCCATGCCGTTGAATGCCACAACCTGCGCGCCAAATTCGGAGGTATTGTTCGACGGGTCCGTGGCTGTAGCGGTGATGTATTCGCCAGCAGCTACCGAGGCGGTAAGAGTGGCCGTGAAGTTTACGGTGAAAGGACTGCCGGCCGGAGTAGTGACGGTCGTGAAGCCCAGGTAGCGCTGGCCTTCGCGGTCGTTAGCAGTGTTGGCGAAGAACTCGATACGATACGTCTTGCTGGCCTCGCTGTTGAGTGAGCCCGCGATAATGACTTGGGAACCATCCACGGCGACCGAATTCAACACCGGGTAGTTCTGCAGATTGTTGGCGCCGCTGTCCGTATCGTTGCTGTCGTTGTTGAGCACTCCATCGCTTCCGAGGTCAATTCCCTGCCCAGTATTGGAATGAATGGAATTCCCTCGGATGGATACTTGCGTTCCGCCTGAAACATACACACCGTCGCCACCATTGAAAGCGATGGTGTTGCCCTGGCCGGCAGTCGTCCCACCAATTGTTACACCGGTCGTGGTCCCGCCGACCGCAATTCCGTGACCAGTGTTGCCAAGCGCAGTTGTCCCATCGGCCTGAGTGCCGATCAGGTTCCCTTGGATGGTGGTAGAATTTGCGCCTCCATCCACCATGTCGATACCATTAGCGTTGTTACCGGAAATCAGGTTATTGAGGATCTGGGTGCCGGAGGAGGTCGTGTCGATGTCAATCCCGTCACCGGAGTTGCCGCGATCCAGCGTGCCGGTGACATCCGTGCCGATGTAGTTGTTCTGAACGATGTTGTTGTTTGCATTGGTCCAGATCTGAACGCCATCGAAGTTGTTTCCGGAGATGATGTTGCGGTGCGCTGTCGTCGCACCACCCACCGTGTTGGAGCTTGCTCCGTTGTAAATATGCACGCCTTCATCGTTGGCCAGTGCCGTTGAGCCATCGGCCAGCAAGCCGATGTAGTTCCCGGCCACCACGTTTCCAGTCGCCGAGGCACCCGTGATATAAATTCCGTAGCTCGTATTGCCCGAAATGACGTTTCGATCGGCAGCGGTTGTGCCACCAATCGTGTTATTCGCACCCAGCACATTGATTCCGTAGCCGCTATTCGTTTCTGCCGCGCCTGCATCCGTCCCTGTCGCGGTCATTCGTCCGATGTAGTTGCCGGCGATGGTGTTGCCATTCGAGTTGGCCTGGATTTCAATGCCGTCGCCCGTGAAGTCGCGAATGACGAAACCGCGGATGGTAGTTCCGTCCGCGTTACTGGTCAGCACAAACCCATCACCGGTAAAACTGTTATTCCCGTCGAGAATGATCGCAGGGCGGTTGCTGTTGACGGCAAAGCTGTCATCGGTGGTTGCGTCAATGATTACGGCTTCGTTTATTGTCATGCTGGACGCAACGCTGGAGCCAACATTGATGGTATGAATGCCGGTGCCCGAGATGTTGAATGTGATCGTGTCGGTGCCGCCCAGCGCATTGGCGTCTAGAATGGCTTGCCGCAACGACCCCGCGCCACTGTCCGCCGTATTCGTCACGACGAAAGTATTCAGCAACCCGTCCCAATCGGTTTCATCGCCAGTCAGAATTTCATGTGTCTCAATCTCGCCGCGATGAAACTCCAAATTCCAATCGCCTCCCAAAATCGCCGAGCCAGTGTTGTCGGTGCTGGCCGCGATGTCGGCTCCCGTCAGCGACTGGATCGATTCGAGCAACTCCTGTCCGGCCGGTACCTTTGCCAGTTCGCAGCCGTAGAACAGCAAGTCTCCGTTGCTGGTCAGTGCTCCGCCCCACTGTGCGATCTGACTGGAATACCCCGCCAAATTGTCGAGCCGCAGCCACGTCGAACCCAACTTCACCGCTCGGTCGGTTCCGTGCGTGACGAAGTGAATCGCATCCAAATCGGTGCGGCCCGCCAACGCTTCGGTAATCTGTTCCACCCCGTCGCGCGATCCCGACAAGAGCACGACTTCAATCTGTCGCGACCAGTCTTGATGTGCCCACAAATCGCTCAACAGCCCCTGAGCGTTCTCAACCGTCGTATCGACAAAGACGAGCTCATGCCGCATTGTTATGGCTGTCGTCTCGCCCGTAGCCACGTTCGCCAGAACGTGGGAATCGGAGTCGATCGCCCATGTTCTGGCCGGCTTGTTGAATTTGTACGTTTTGCATGGATAGTTTTTGAATTTCCCCCGGACCCCCTGTCCGCAGCGCCCCTTACCCCTTTGATCAAGGGAAGTCATTGGCACTGCGATTGCAAGGGGGCTGG
>JANMIF010000484.1:0-43565 GCA_031375695.1 Planctomyces sp. | reverse complement strand
AGTTGCCTGAATTAAAACTTATTGCTTTCTCGGAAAAAATCGCCCAAAGTCAAGACTTCGGCGACGAACAGTGAGATTCGACCAATCGACTGACGAGCCGTTGTAGCTTCGGAGCGGTGGTCGCCACGGCGTCTTGAACATCGCTGCTTGTGGTTTTTTCCGCCGGAGCGGCCGGACGAAACACATTGGCAACAATCGAAAACGCAATCGCTGGAAGTTGCAGTTCCGCCGCGACGAGCAACTCCGGAACGGTGGACATCCCAACCACATCGCCCAGCGATCGCAGCCAGCGATACTCGGCCCGCGTCTCGTAATTCGGCCCCAACATGGCGATGTAAGTCCCTCGCCGCAGCGCGATCTGTTCGTCGGCCGCCGCCCGTTCCGCAAGATCCAGCAGACGCGGATCGTACAGCGCGCCATCCGACTGCGATTCGTCTCCGAACTCGTGAGAGTTCGGAGACGTTGACATCCGCGAACAAACCGAAGTCTCACGACTTCGGCTACCGCCCGGCTTCGGCCACATCAGGTTGATGTGATCGTCAATTAGCACGATGTCTCCCGGATTCAATGCTGGGTTCAGGCCGCCGCTGGCGTTCGACACGATCAACAGCCGCACACTTAACGCCGAAAGGACGCGGACCGGAAATGTCACCTGCTCGAACGAATAGCCTTCATAGCGGTGAAAGCGCCCGTCCAATGCGACGACCGGCACGTCGTTCAGCCGGCCGAACAGCAACCGCCCGCGATGTCCGTCGGCCGTTGAACGAGCAAAATGCGGCAGCGCGGAATACGGCCATTCGGCCTCCACGTCGATTTGATCCGCCAGCGAACCGAGTCCCGTGCCAAGAATGATTCCAGCCACCGGCGGCGCATCGCAACGAGACCGGATGACTTCGACCGCGTCATTCACGCAAGTCGCCAACCACGCGGAATCGTCAGTCGCAGGATCCATCTCAATCATCGTCTGCTTGTCCGATCCGCTCGGCCATTACCGCGTGACCAACTTCGTTCCAGTTCCGACAGTTGCCTTTCGAGCCAATCGGACTCGTCCGGTGTCAGCGACTCTTGCCCAAATCGCACTCGATAAAATTGTGCGACGATCCGCGCCGGAACGTCAGCCAATTTTCGATCCAACAGCAGGTCACACCATCGTGGCTCCGTAGCCTCCAGGAATTCGCGCGGAGTTTGATGCGGCTGCGGCTGACATCCCGCCGACTTCAGCATCCTCAAGTACCGTTCATAAAACTCGACTCGCATCACCGTCGTTGTGGACCGGCCCCGCCATCGCAACCACATCGCATCCCACCTCCGGCGCAGCCGACCACGCCACGAGATTCCTTCTCGCGACGCGGTTTCTCGCGGCAACACCCAATTCAATAAGCCATTCAAAGTTCGGCCGAATCGCAACAACCAACCGGATGACACAGTTTCCGAATCGGCGCGACGTCCGAAAATCATTACGACGACGAGCAGGACGATCACCAGCAGACCAACGGCCGGTAACAGAAATCCTCCGAAACCTCGTCCACGCGGCTTCTTGAGATCGAACAACTCGTCGAACCCCGATCGCATTGTCTCCGAGGCCGTATCCAACATTTCCTTCATCGGCTCGTAAACATTGCTCTTTTGTTCTGTCAGCGACATCCCCACGACTTGATGCGACCACAGGTCGTTGAAAAATCGCTGAAACTGAGTCCACAGGTTGTCCTTCGGTGCCAACGATTTTACGCTGTCCGAGCGGCTGGCCGGAGTCGGATCGAGGATCACCCATTGCTGATCCAAAAACGCTTCCACCCACACATGCGAATGTCGCTGTTGCACGATGAAATAACCCGTGCTGGCATTCGTGTCGCCCCCTTTGAAGCCACTCGCCAAGCGGGCCGGAATCCCGACCGCTCGCAGCATCAGCGTGAGGGCCGACGCGAAATACTCGCAATGTCCCTGCTTGCGGTTGAATAGAAAATCCTCAACCGCGTCGATGTTGCTGTCTTGAACCGACGCATCCAACGAATACTTATACTGGCCTGAATTCCGCAAGTGGTCGGTTAGTCGCCGCGCCTGATCTCCCAGATTGCCGCCGCCGACATCGGTTCCCGCCACATTCCGCGACAAGTCGTACAGTCGGTCCAAGCCGCTGGGTAATCGCAGGTAATAGTCGAGGACATAGGACTCGGCATTTCCCTGTAACGGCATTCCGCGACCGGCCGCACGGACTTGCAGCGGACCGACTCGTTGCCGAGGTTTTTCGGAAAACGCGACATAGCGAACAGAATCGCGACCGGAAACATCTTCGCCGCGCAACAGCACCTTGGTCACTGACTTCTGCCGCACCACACCGCGGCCGCTTTCCATGCGACACGCATTGTGCGGCGGAATTGCAAACAGCGTTTCCGACTCAGTCGGCTCTAAACGATATTCTTGCCGAACCACTCGCCGACTACTGGGAACAGCCGGGACGTTAACGATCGAGTAATTCTGATTTCCAATCGCCCCGGTTTTCCAGCGACCATGCGCGTACTCGCCCAACACCGCCCCCCGAAACAACGGCTCATCCATTCCCAACTGCGCGGTGTACGTTGCCACCGGCAGCGGTTGTCCCGATTCTTCGTCCGTCAATCGCAGTTCGAACACCTGATGAGTGCTCTCCAAAATCTGGCCGATGTCCCCCAGCTTGACCTCTTCGGCGAACCCCGTTTGCAAAATTCGCAACGCAGTGTCGGGAGTGTCCGTGAACGGCGAAATCGATCCGATCCAGACTCGTGGGGTAAACATGAAGAAAACCGTCCCCATCACTCCCGATAGCCCGATCGTCACCGCGACGCACGTCACGAACGGCACACTGATCCACTTCTGCTGTGAATCCAACTGCACAGTGGAGTCCGCTCGGCTCGGTTGATTCCACGGAAACAACGCCACTACAGCGGGCGTAACTGACAACTGCGGTCCGGACATGGAAAACGTTTGTTGGGCTCGGTGCAGCGTGAACACGGACAACGTCCAAATCGCCGCGACCAAGAACAATATGGTCAGCAATCCAAACACGCTCGACGTCGTCAACACCGATCCGACGGCAACGTGCAGCACCGCCAACGCGCACATTGTCCAGTACATCCGCGTGTTCTTTTCCAGAAACAGCACGATCCACGTTAGGTACACCAACACATGAGCCAACGACAACAGCCGCGCTTCTGTCGTCCCGCGAAAGAATTCCCAGCCACCGAGTGCGAACGCCGTCAAACCCAAAACATTCGCCCAGCGAATTCGCAAACAAAACAGCTTCCAGCGTTCGGTTACGAACAACGCCAGTATTGCCAGCGGGACGGTACACGCATCCGGCATGCTGTCCCCTTCGGCCGTGGCCAAGATCACGCTCGCCAACGCCATCAACCCGTACAAACTCACTTGCAGTACGGCCGTCATCGCGTGGCCTCCCACTGAAAGTACGCCGACAATTCCTCCGGTTCAGCGACCAAACACAGCACATTTGACCGCTCACCAGCCAACCGAATGCGAGAGGCGACATCCGCTCGTCGTCGCGACGATACGATCACCGTCCGCGCCCGTTGAGTCGGCGCACTTTGCAAGTCTTCGAGAATCTGAGCCACGTCGCTCGATTCGCCCCCCTCGGCCACGGCCAAGTGATCGAACAACGCTTCGCGCGATGAACGCTGATCCCAGCGAAACGTCTCACGCCCACAAATCACAACCGTGGCTCGCGACTCTTGTGAATTATGAGCTTGATCGTAAATCGCCGTCGCTACGAAGCTAATCGCCAACTCCACGCGATCACGATCGGCTGACGTCGGATGTCGTGGCTGCCATAACTCGACGATCAATCGCAATTCATGATCGCGTGCCGAATCGAACTCGCGAACCATCAAAGTTCCATGTCGCGCCGTCGTCCTCCAATGAATCGCCCGCGGATTGTCGCCGGTTCGGAATTCCCGAATTCGCTGAAACTCGTCGTCAAACAACCCTGATCGAGCCGCTCTTCGCTCGGTCATTTCGGTAGCATCCCAAACATCCCGCCGCCAGCGCGAAGTCATCCGGCCAACTCGCGGATGCACAATCAACTGCGCGGCTGAGTCGCAGATGAAGCCACGTTCGATCAGCCCCAGCGGAAAATTCGTCGTCAGCCGAATTGGTCCAAACGAGTAAACCCCGCGCTGATTGAAGTTCACCGCATAATGCCCCTGACGCGATTGCCGCGCGGGAACTCGAACAAACAGCGTTGCGACATCGATCGTCTCGCGCGAATGTTCGATGCGGTCACGAGCCGCTAGCAACCACGATCCGATAAACCACTTGCCGTTGCTGACTTCCAGATCCACCGACATTAGCGTCCCTGCCGTTCCACGATGCGGCAACTGCCGTTTGACGCGCATCCTCTTCAACATCGAAAACGCCACCCAGCCGTTGATCACCCACGGGCCGATCATCATGGCAAAGACCAACATCAGCATGTTCGATCGGCCTAGCACCGAGCCGATAAACATCACGCTCATGATGGCCACATAAACCAGACCTTCACGAGTCGCCGACATCCGATGCGGACTGATCCGTGTGAACCAATTCGACGAACCGCGAGTGTGCCGCTGCCAAACGACTTGAGTCAGCCCCCACAGCATCAACAGCATCAACAAGGCCGCCAGCACCAGCCAAACCGAGCGGCCATAGCCATCAAACGCTGCCGTCACATAGGGCAACGAATCGGTCACAAACAACAACGCCAAACCGCTCAACAGCGCCAACACACCGACAACCGGGATCGGCCGAGCCATCTGACTTTCGGTGCCGAATGAGCTCATGGAAAATACTCGTGCCGTCAGCCAGCCAGCCAGCTAGCCAGCCAGCCAGCCACGACCAACGACTACTCGAACAAACAACTCATGAGATTTTCAATCGCACATGAGGATGCGATTTGTACACGCACAATTCTTCTCAAACAAGTTTCGCCGATCGCCTGCTCATATGACGCAAATTCACTTCATCAATCCCGGGCATTGCAGCAGGGTGGCGAAGTCGCAGCGGCTATGTTCATTTTCGATGGATAATCGCAGGAGGTGATGTGTTTCGAGCGATCGCATCCGGTTCGTGCCGAACACGAACGACGTTGCAAAGCGATATCCCGCCCGCCGAGCCGCATCGCAAACGTCCGCATTCACCGCATAGGATTTTCCGAAGGGATACGAAATGGTCGTCACCGGTCGGTCGAGGTGTGTTTCAATCGAACGTTTGGAGTCCATTAATTCCGCTTGCAACTCGTCGGCGGGGATTCGAGCCAAATTAGGATGTCGGACGGTGTGCGACCCGATTTCGATTCCAGCCGCGGCCATTTCGCGGACATTGTCCCACGTCATCGGTCGGCTCAGCTCGGTCGCGGACTTCGCTTCATCACACTTCAGTCGCCGGTGCAGATCGGCCACGATCGTCAGACGAATTTCGTTGGAAACCTGTTTGGCGTGCGACAACAGACGACATACTGCGGCGCGACGCGACGCGATATCGGTGAGTTGCAGCGGATCAACCAGGCCAGAAATCTCGATGTGGCCATCCGGAGCGGTCAACAACAAGTGGGCAAGCTGATCGAACCAGAAAGTTTTCGCCGAGCCAATGTAATCGGTGCTGACAAACATCGTCGCCGGCACACTCAACGATTGAAGGATCGGAAACGCCAAACGAAAATTATCTTCAAACCCGTCGTCAAAGGTCACAATCAACGGCCGTCGCGGTGCAGGAACTTCGCCATCCAAAATGCGGCCCAAAGTCGCGAATGTGATCGGCGTGAAGTGACGGCGAACGTATTCCATCTGCCAGCGGAACTCGGTCGTCGAGGTACTGATCAGTTCGATGTCATACGGAAATCGGTTTACGTCCTCGATGTCCCAGATGCGGTGATAGGTCAGGATCGTCAGATCGCGCAGGCACGCTTGCCGAAACATAGACAAGGCCGTCGTCGCACCACTGGCAAACAGACATTTCGCAAGCAGTCCCTTTTTGCCACGCATTTTTTCTGACTTTCGTCGCACGGATCGACAAGGTTACGCCAACCGGCTCAAGCGCCCGAACTTTCGCTTGGCTTGCATTAGCCAGTTTTCCATACGGAATCGCCAACGAGGTCGTTGCCACACGAACCAT
The DNA here is from genome assembly GCA_031375695.1 of Planctomyces sp. Taxonomy (GTDB): domain Bacteria; phylum Planctomycetota; class Planctomycetia; order Planctomycetales; family Planctomycetaceae; genus SXKJ01. The sequence goes on along the minus strand of JANMIF010000484.1, from coordinate 37,427 downwards.
TGCAGCGACTCAGAAGCCGTGCTCAAGCTTTGTTTATACTGGCTGTCTCCAAAAAGGAAATCGTATACGTCGGCTCCGTTTTGCAAATTGTCTTGCACCGCCAGAACTTGGCAGACCAAACCCGGCTTGAGCTTCGGATCGCCGCCGTAATAAATTCCCGATTGATAAAACAGCACTCGGTCGTGATGCACGAAATTGTACAGCAACCCGACGACATGGTTGCCGGCGCGGACTCGCAGCAATTGAATCTCGCCCATCGGCCAACGTTGTGCGATCAGCGTTCGATGAAACCGATCGCAGAACTCGCTGCCAAACGCCCCCGGTTCGCCGCGAGACTGCCAGTAAGCTTGATGCAGCGCTTTCAATTCGTCGAAGAATTTCAGTGCGTCCGAAACGCTTTCCGGCCGATCGATCTCCAGCTTTCCGAACGGCTCGTGTTGTCGCATCGCTCGCCGAATCTGCGACCGCGTGTTGCCGCTGAGCTGACTGAGGTACTCCGCCCCCGATTCTCGTAAACGTTGCAAATCGACGATCGGGACCACCGAGTCTTTGATCAACTCTGAGACCAGCGGCGCGGGAGGCTGACTGAGCAGATCGCAAACTTTGTTCGTTGCGTCAATCGCGTTGAAGTGCAATTCGTCCCAGTCCGCCGATGAGCCGGCGAGAAACTTGAGGATCGCACGCAGCACTTCCGGCTCGCACGCGGAATCGGCGAGGAAGCCGTTGTGATCGATCGTCAGATGATCGAACTGCTCGTCGCCGGTTTCGTTCAGATGTAGCCCGTTCGAGACGATCGCTCCACGTCGCCATTGCCGGTGCCGACCGAGCAGTCCCAGTCCGACCACACGCCCCCCCTGCTCTGCCATGAGCACCGCCGGCCGATCATTCGCCGGCAAGCACTCCAGCCAAGCACGCATCCAACCGGATGACAAAAAGAACGAGTGCGTGGCGCGACGTTGTAACTCGTCCCACATTGCCAGCACGCGATCGATACTCGTCAAATTCGTCAGGCTCACCTGGAAGTTCGTCGTATCAAGCATGAGCTGGCTCCCGACTGACAGACCTCTGCAGCGACCGAATGCCGCGGCGAGCTGAACGGAGTGAAGTCAGTATCAATGTCGGAATCAGCGACATCAGGAACATTCTCCACCCCGCCAGCCGCCATGGCTTTTGACGGATACTCAGCCAATCTTGCCGTCGAGCCGACACACGATCATCCCGATCCAAAGCTAGAAATCCAAACCAACCATGTGCCTCGGCCAACACTTCTCGCAGCATGTGATCGGACAAACGAATTCGGTCGCGATGTTCAGCAATGACAATCACTTCGACCTGCGAGTGTGTTCGCGCAAGCACGCTGTCCACTGCGCGCGGCAAACAGTGCGTCCGGTTGTATGTCGGAATGACAACGCTCACGAGCTGCTCATCCGACGGCACTTCGCCTGACATGGCTTCTCCCTCGGGACTCGTTGGGAACTGTCGGAACATTGCGCCAACAGAATCACAAACAAGTCGCCCTGAATGGAGACTATCTGCTAACAATCGACCGGCTGCCGCCAGTCCTCTCGCAGAATCTCGGCCTGGCGGTCAACCAAAGCGGTTCGTGCGGGTATGTTGCCAAATGGCCACATCAACTCAGTCGAACCGGGCGGCATCAGCCCCAAGACGAACAAGATTCGCTCTCGTGTCCAGAGCTGACGCCACCCGGTTCGCCAAATCACAGGCAAGAAAAACGCGCACTCCAGCCGCGCACAACACAGGCCGCTACTCGGTCGGCTTGTTTTTCTCGATCTGATACAGCGGCAGATAGCGGTAATAGACTTCCAAAGTCAGGGCACTGATGCTGGTGACCATCATCGGACCGGCCACATGCCCTTTGCCTTTGGGATCCCAACTGCCTGCCGCACAGCCTTCCTTGACCTGCGATTGGATCAGAAACCGGCGTGCAGTGCGGTTCCATGTATCCCATTCCGGCCCCGGCAAGTTGTGCATCACCTGCGTCGCGTAGTACAGAAAGTACGAGTTGTCTTTCGCATGGCCGAGATTGGCCATCACGTACGCCTTGCCTTCTTCCATGGCCGGATCAGTTCGTTTCATTCCCATGTACTGATTGCACAGCAAACCGACCGCCGACATCGCCGGAGTTGGACCGCTGTCAGGCATGTAGCAAAACAGACCATTGTCTTTCCCCTTCGCCACGCTCTTCAAGAACCCCTTGGCCTTCGCGAGGATCGTAGGATTGACTCGCAGCCCGGCCATTTGCGCACTCTTCAGTCCCATCAATTGCCAACCGACGACCGACGTATCACCCACAGTCGGCGGGTTCGCTGAGTAGTGCCAACCACCCGACGAATCGTTCTGTGCATCTTCGCAAAACGCCACTGCGGCCTGAGCATGCGGCTGAAGCTGTTTGTCCTGGCTCAACCCATAGGCTTCACAAAGTGCGATTGTGGCCAAACCGTGTTCATACATGCTGGCACTGAGCATTCCGGTTTTGGGATCTTGAGTCTTCGTCATCCAGATCAAGCCTTTGCGGATGACGTTCTGGTACGGCCCTTTGGTTTCATGGGTCTGACCCGCCGCAAAGAACGGAAGCAGCCCGAAAGCCGTCGCCGCCATCGGATAGTCCGCTCCCTTTTCTTCCACATGTGCCGAGCAACTCGGGTCTTTGCATTGATTTCGGAACTTCACGCAGCCCCAACTTCCATCGGGATTCTGATGTCGAGCCAGCCAATTGAGTCCGCCGCTCACGGATCGCTCGGTATCGGCCGTTCCGCCACCACTGCTGAGCATGGCTTGACGGCTGCCGGAACCACGACCCCCAAAGCCTTCGCCCGCTCCGCCACTGCCAGCCTTATCACCGGTCCCCACGCCAACCCCAACACCACCAGGACCTGTCACCTTTGGGCCGGCACCTATCGCCGACACATCAAAGCCACCCAGGCCGGTCAAATTCGCCTGTTGGGTCGTTGCAATGCCGCCGCCCGCCGCCTCAAACACGGCGTTATCATCGTTGTATTGAGCGGTCTGCTCCATTGATGCCGGCGGTTCCGTCAGCGATTCAGTGTTCAGCACTGTCGGTTCCAGCGGCGTTTCGCCAATCTCGAAATGCTCGATCGGCGTCTCTTCAATCGCCTGTTCCATTTCGGTCTCGAAGAACTCAACCTTGGCCAACATCTTTTTGGCGACCGGCGCACCAATCGCCAAATCCAACCCGACCAAAAAAATAAACATCGCGCCAAACGCGCCACCCCAATACTTGCCATCAGTCTTGGCCCAAGCCTTCACCCACTGAGGCGTATTCTTCAGTTCAGCCAGCATCTGTTTGAGAATGTCCATTCGACTCATCGCCACACCTCAATTCAAAAACCGTAGCACAAGCGGATCGCCTGTGATCCAAGAATCAATAGGGCCGAGCCGCCTGTGCTACGCTCGACCTGCGACATATTACGTTACACCGGATCAATCGGCATCCCCAGTTGGCTAACTACTCCAGATTTTTCCGAATCCGCAGGTTGGCTCGCGGCCGACTCGAACGGGATGACCTCGGCCAGCGGTTCCCTGTCCAGGCTTGTCAGATTGATTGGTTCCGATGCGCCGTCCAAGTCCGACGATTCTGCGCCAGTTTCCAGCCAGTGTTCGATGGCCGAATGATCGATCGGGGCCAGTTCCAAGCTGCCGACTTGGCTGGCCGCCAGATATCGAGTTGTCCAAATCCCGATCGACACCGCAGCCACCGCCGCGCCGACTAGCAGCCACGGCCAACTCCAGCGATCCGACCGCTGCCGAGCCAACGCCATTCGCACCGGATTTTCTCGCCACCTCAAGCGGCCAATCAACAGCGGTGCCCAACGAGTCTTCCCTAGCGCGTCTTCATACGAAAACAACTTGTGAAAATATCCCACGAATTCCGCTTCTTCGTGGATGTTTGGACCGAGCGGGATTCGCGGCGGCAGGTCGTAAACCACGAAGCAATACAGTCCCGTTCGCGATTCCGTGGTGACGCCCCACGCCTCGAAAACCTCTTTCGCTCCGGCCGAGTTCTTGACCGCATCATGCTTCAGCGACCGCCGCAGACTGACCTTCATCGCGATCAATTCGCCGCGATGCTTGTCGGGGTTCTGACCCAGATGCGTGAAGTACCGATCCTTGTGAGCACGCTCCCAGAGTTCGTCGAACGGCTGCGTCATGCTCCACCGCATCAGCCGCCAATAAGCCGGCATCTCTTCGGCGGCGATGGCAGTTTTGTCGCTGATCGCCTGAAACTGATACTCGGCCTGCGACCATTCAAACGCTTGCTGATCATTCGGCCCGGCGACCAGCGTCTCCGCAAATTTATCCCCGTTGTCGCCGGACTGTGCCGGTGCTTCCGAAGTGATATTCGTCACATCGGAGTTCGCGGTCAAAGCGATTTGTTCCACATGGTCGTCATCCGCCAGCCAACGCCACATGGCCGGATTACGTGTGCGGTACATCAGCATTCCGATGACCACCAACATCATCAACATGCTCATGAGCTTAAAAAGCTCACGGCGTGGAAACCCAGGCGTCGGCAATCGCGGTTCGTAGCGCATGATGACACATCACTCGGCGGACTAGGGGGCCGCTCCGTCGGGCAATTCGACAAAGCTCAGCTTCGTCAACTTCTCGCCGTTGGCAAGTGTCTGTCTCGTACAAACATCAACAACTCGCATCAGTTCTTCGTAACGCAACCGCGAACCAACCTGGACGATGACCTGCTGGAAGTCCGCTCCCGATTCTGGCCCAAGGACTTGTTTAAGCCGCCCTTCCAGCGCGGTCAATCCTGCTACGTTTCCCTCGCCGACCGCCATCGTCCCAATCCTTCCGACCGGAGTCGCAAAAACCGTGATCACTAACGAATTCAAATTTTGGACCGGATTGGTGTTGTCGGCCTCATTGCCAGCCGCCTGACCTTTTGCCGCTCCCGCCACTGGCTGCGGCGGCGGAAGCTTCAAGTTGATTTGCCCCTCTTCGGGAGCTGACTGAAATGTCAGAATGAAAAACGTCAGCAATTGAAACGCCATGTCCAACATGGCCGCCAGATTCAGCTCCACGGACTCGCTGCCACCATGATGTTTCTTGCGACGACCCATTTCAGATTTCAAATAGTTGGGGTTTCGAGTTTCGGATTTCCGGTTTCACGTGGCTTCTTTGTTCATCGCTTTCAGTGCGAACTTCCGAAAGCCGTTCTTTTGGCATTCTGTTATTATCTTATTGAGCAAGCTGAACGGCGTTTGCTTGTCAGCCCGGATGACAATCGTGGTCGGCAAATCATCTTTCTTTTTGAAACCGGGGTTCTCCCGCTGCGCTGCATCATAGCTCGCCTTGGCTTCCCCCTGGATGTAACTGACGACATCCTTTGACATGCCGTAGACCTTGAGTTGCCCCGCCATGTCGACGTTCAAGATCAGCAAGTCCTCGGTTCCCTGCGTATCGACCGGCACGGCCGAACCGACGACCGGCAAAGACAGCGTCAAATCCATCGAAGCCGCTTTGAAGTTGATCACCAGCATGAAAAACGTGATCAACTGAAACACCATGTCCAGCATGGGTGTCAGATTCGGTTCGGAATTGGCTGCGGACTTCTCAGACATGAGAGCCTCGGAGGTGTTGCAAGGACCGAAGAATGCAGAATGAGAAATGAAAAATGAAAAATGAAAAATCTAAGGAACCCAGCCCCTTCATTTTGCATTTTTCATTCGCCATTTTTCATTCTCCATTCTCTCCATTCCTGAAACTGATCGCTGTCAAATCATCACCCAGCCGCCGGAGCCGGCTTGGGCGGAGCGGCTCGCGGCGCACTGGCGGCTTTCGCGGCACTCGCCAGCTTCCGTACAAATTCGTCCGCCGCCAGCGTCGTATTTGCGCAGATCATCGTCGTCCGATTTTTAAAGATGGCGTAAAAATAAATTGCCGGCACCGAGAGCAACACTCCTTCAAACGTCACCAGCAACGCTTCCGAAATACCGCCGGCTACTTCGCTGGCCTTCAATTGCGTGTCGCTGGTCGCGATCACACTGAACGACGCGATCATCCCTTTCAGAGTTCCCAACAAACCGATCATCGGGCCGAGCGTGCCGAGCACCGCCAACATGCTGATTTTCTTGTCATCTAACGCGCGCTCCACTTCCCCCACACGTTCCATCGCATCGCGAGCCTCGGACAATCCCCCCGACAACTCCGCCAGTCCCGCCGACGTCAGCCTGGTAAACAAACAATCCTTTTCCTTGATGCTGGAATAGACCCCTTTGTAGTCCTTCTTCTCCATCTTTTGTTTGATGTCTTCCATCAAATCGGGAGGCATCGCTAATTGCGGTTGCAATTCCAGAAACAGCTTCGTCGAGGTTGCCAGGAAGTACCCCATCAAAGCGAAGAGGAACAGTCCGATGACACCGGACGTCTCGATCACCCACCAAACAAAGCTGACCTCGTGCTTTTTTGTCTCTTTGGCGTCTTCCGTTTTGGCCCCCTTTTTCTTGGCCTTGGGAGCCTCTTCCTCAACCGCTTCCTCATCCTGAGCCATCGCGGCGGGAGTCGTCACCAACGGCGACTCGATCACACCGGAAAACAAAGTCCACAGCAGCAACACCCAACTCATCCGCGCCGAGCGGTCCCAAAACAACGTCATCGCCTCAACCTCGTTTTCTGATCGCGAAGAGTCTCGAATCGCCCCTTCGCCGAACTCGACTTTACTGGAAATGCCAGACCCACATTCCACCGCGCTTTTATTTTTCCGGACGGAAGGCGGATCATGCTACAGTTGCCCTCGGCCTCACGAAAGTCTGCCGACAAGGAGCCTCGCAAAAAGTCTTGGAGTTGAACGATTCCTAATGTGATTAGGCGACACCGAAACGACAAACTGCGAGTTCGACGACGCTCGGAATGCGAGTCACGGGAGTGACTCGCCTACGTTGTCATTCGGGGCGCGGTCGGCTACCAAACGGTTGGTCGTGATCAATTCTTGCCGAGTGCCCTGCGATGTCTGATTCGTTGCCATCAAGTTCGTCTGCGGAAGAGTCTCAGGCGGCCGACCGTCCCGGCCAGGAGGTCGATGCCGGGCGCGGGCGGGTGTTTCCGTGTGAGAAGTGCGGCGCGGATCTGGAATTCCATATCGGGCAGCAAGACCTGAAATGCCCGTACTGCGGATTTGAAAAACCGCTGGACATCTCGGAGTCGGCGGAAGTTGCCGAGCAGGATTTTCACGAAATGCTGGCCAAGGCGCGGGCCTGGCGCGAATCAGGCGTGGTGGATGCGGCGGCCGGGCAAAGCGAGGTGCGGTGCAGTGGCTGCGGAGCGAATGTGGTTTTTGCAGGATCGTTGACCAGCAGTGAGTGTCCGTACTGTGCTGCGCCGATTCAACGAGACAAGATTCACGATTCGCCGCAGCGCGTCCCGGTGCAGGGAGTCATGCCGTTTCTCATCGAAAAGGAAGCTGCTCGGCAGACGCTGTCCGAGTGGGTTCGATCACGATGGTTTGCTCCGAATGAGTTCTTGAGACGCGGGGTCGAAGGGCGATTCAACGGTGTGTACTGGCCTTTTTGGACTTACGATTCGATGACCTTCAGCCGGTATTCCGGAGAGCGCGGCGATCATTATTGGGTGACGGTGCAGGTCGAAAATAATCAGACGCGGCAGGAGATGCGAACTCGGTGGTCACCAGCGAGCGGCGGGCATCAGCGCTTCTTTGATGATGTGCTGATCTCCGCCACCAAGAGCGGGCGGCGAGATTTGATCGAGGAATTGATGCCGTGGCCGTTCGATGCCCTGCTGCCGTTCACTCAGGAAACGCTGGCGGGGTTCATGGCTCGGACTTACGAAGTGGAACTGGACGACGGTTTTGATTTGGCTCGACAGAAAATTGATGCGGCGATTGCCTCGGATGTGCGCGGCTTGATCGGCGGGGATGAGCAGCGGGTTCACGACATCAAAACTCGTTACGACGCAATGACGTTCAAACACATTTTGTTGCCCGTTTGGCTGCTGGCATATCGCTACGGCGACAAGTCGTTTCAGGTGTTCGTAAACGCAGCGACCGGCGAAGTTCAGGGCGAGCGGCCTTACAGTGCTTGGAAAATTTTCTTCGCCGTGCTGGCGGCGATCGCGCTGATTGGCGGGTTCATGGCGTTGCAAAATGCGCGGTGACGCAGACAGATTGCGAGTGTGGTGGTCTCTTTCCGGGCTGTGTTTGATCGCAGCGACTTGGAAACTGTGGACGCCACAACGCGAGTTTCCGCAAGTGCCGTTGTTCGGCTGGGCTGGCTCGATTCCGGCAATGTGGGATTGGCTGTGTTTGGCCATCGTGTGCGGCGGACTGGTGAGCGGCGTGCGAATTCGATCGGCGCAACTGAGTTGGCTGTTCGTCTTGGTTGGACTCAGTGGCCTGTGGCTGGTCGATCAACATCGGCTGCAACCGTGGGCGTGGCAGTTGTGGTTGTTGGCGATCATGTTCGTGTGGGACAGCGGCTGTGGTCCGGACTCTTGTGGCTCGGAAGATTCGTGTGAGTTGTTAGATCAACCGACCACGAGAGCCTGGGCGACAAGCTTGACGATCAGCATTTATTTTTGGTCAGCGGTGTCGAAACTCGATCCGCAGTTCGCGATGACTCACGGACAGACGCTGATCAGTGCGTTCTTCGGAGCGATCGGGATTCAAGTTTCGGATTGGCCGACGAGTCTGCGGTGGTGGACCGCGCTCGGGTTACCGTCGGCGGAATTAGGCGTTGCGATTGGCTTGATGATTCCTCGCGTGCGTCGCTTGGCGATGTGGGGAGCGATCGGCTTGCATATCGGCTTGCTTGTGGCGCTGGGGCCGTGGGGATTGGGACATTCGGCGGGAGTACTGGTCTGGAACGTGGCATACATAGGGCACGATTGGCTGTTGTTCGGCGAACGGTCAACACGAACCCGACATGCCAGCGAAGGCGAACGCTTTTTCGACTTTCTTCGAAGGAGAGCGCTGTGGAGCGTTCGCCCTCGCTTACGCTTCGGTTTCGTGTCGTTCGCCTGCTTGTGGCCGATCACACATCCGTGGGGTTGGTGCGATCGGTGGCTGGCTTGGAGTGTTTATTCGGCGCGAGGTTCAAATGTCAGTGTCGTTTTATCGGCGGAAGGAGTGGCTCGTCTGCCGCCGTCGATGCAGCCGTTGGTGGAATCGGGTGAATTGCGGTTAGATCAGTGGTCGTTGTCGGCGTTGAATGTGCCGATCTACCCGGAATTGCGATTTCAACGTGGTGTCATGAAAGCTTTGCGAGACCGCGTCGGTCCTGAGAATTTGCTAGAAGTGGTCGTTGTGTCGCCGATTGACGAACCGCGAATTCAACGCTTCACAACCGACCAATGGTCCGACCCACAATGGAAATCCTGGTTGAACGTCACCCCGCGCCGCTAACCCTGAGTGGCCTCCCGTTGACAGCATTCCGTTGACCAGAAACCTCTGATAAGCCTAACAAAAGACGACTCCGGGAGAATTGGTGACGCAGTTCAAAGAACTGGCAGCGACCGTGCTTCCGCATGACAAGCAGATCAAAGTGATCTCCGACGTGCTGACGCGGCTCATCAAGCCGCCTACGGAGCCGACGCCGAAACGGCGAATTGAGTTTCTGTCGGCTGACCCTGCGAGTTGAATCTGGCCGAGGTTGTAGCGACAACTCGACATCGTTCAGGAAATATCAACTGCCAATTGAAAGGTGACTTGATCCGATGGATGCGAAGATTGTGTTGTTGCCCGGTGACGGGATTGGACCGGAAGTTGTTGCCGAAGGTCGCAAGGCTCTCGAATCGATCGGCCGAAAGTTTGGGCATCGGTTTGATTTTGAATCGTGCTTGATCGGCGGTTGCGCGATTGACGCGACCGGTTCCGCGCTGCCGGACGCGACGACCGAGGCGTGCAAGAAATCGGCGGCGGTATTGCTGGGCGCGGTCGGGGGACCGAAGTGGGATGATCCGAAAGCCAAGACTCGGCCGGAGGCGGGATTGCTGAAGATTCGCAAGGAGTTGCAGCTCTTTGCGAACGTGCGACCGGTCAAGGCGTACTCGCAGTTGATCGATGCGTCACCGCTGAAGCGAGAGATTATCGAGGGGGTCGATATTTTGTTCTTCCGCGAGCTGACTGGCGGCATCTACTTCGGCGAGTCGGGCCGGCGGCCACATGCTTCGGGCGAAGAAGCGTTCAATGTGATGATCTACAACACGGCCGAGATCGAACGGATCACGCGCATGGCCGCGCGAGCTGCTCAGGGACGCAAGAAAAAGCTGACACAGGTGGATAAGGCCAACGTGCTGGAAGTGTCGCGGCTGTGGCGTGAGGTGTCGCAGCGAATCGTGCGGGACGAGTTCCCGGACGTGCAGTATGAGGTCGTGCTGGTCGATGCGATGGCCATGCACTTGATCAGCAAGCCGCGCACGTTTGACGTGATCGTGACCGAAAATCTGTTCGGCGACATCTTGACCGACGAAGGGGCGATGCTGCCCGGTTCGATGGGTATGTTGCCGTCAGCGTCGCTCGGCTCAAGCGGGCCGGGGCTGTATGAACCGATTCACGGTTCGGCCCCGGACATCGCCGGAAAGAGGATCGCGAACCCGCTGGCGACAATCCTGGCGGCTGCGATGTTGCTGCGGCATTCGTTGAATTTGGAAGACGAAGCCCGTGCGATCGAGTCGGCCGTTGATCGAATCCTTGCGGCCGGGCATCGCACATCGGACATCGCGGCGGGAGCAAAGAGCGTCAGCACGACCGAGATGGGTTTTTTGGTGGAAGCCGAAATTGGCAAGACTTAATCGAGTCGGCGGGGTTTGTGGCCGGTAGGATGGGCACTCTTGACCGTCGGACAAAGAGGACGGCGAAGAGTGGCCATCTGACGTGGGACATCTGCCATGATGCGATCAAACAACAGTCAAACTCGGCGCGGGGCGGTGTTGATTGTCGTGTTGGTCGTGATCGCGCTGTTAGCGCTCGGGGCGTATTCGTTTTCCGAGTTGATGATTTCTGAGAGTCACGGGACGGCGTGGTTCGGCAAGGAAGTTCAGGCTCGTGCGTGTGCCGATTCGGGAATTGAGTTGGCGACGGCGGTGCTCGGCCCGGTTTCGGAGTCAGGCTTGGCGGAGAATACGCATCACGATCCGGGTCGCTTCGGTGGCGTGACGATCCGTGACGCCGCTTCGCCTCGCGGCCGAGCACGCTTTAGTTTGGTCGCTCCGAATGAAAGCGATCTGGCGGCCGGATCAATCCGCTTCGGGCTGACCGACGAATCGTCGAAGCTGAATTTGAATTCGCTGATCAATGCGGAAAAGAAGGCTCAACAGCAAAGCGTGAACTCCGCGACGACCAGCGGTACGACACAAACTGCCGGAACCGGTTTGAGCGGGACAATTAGTACTGGGACTGGCAGCTCGGGGACTTCGAGCAGCGGAACATCGCCGAGCGGTTCGACGTCCGGCGCGTCCTCCGGGACAACGGCGTCGGCCGCATCGCCGCAGAGCCGGTTGTTGATGATTCCGGGAATGGACGAGGAGTTAGCAGACGCGATCCTCGACTTCCTTGATGACGACGAGTCGCCTCGAACGAGTGGCTGTGAGTCGGACTATTACAAATCATTGACGCCTGCGTATTCGGCAAAGAACGGAGCACTCGAATCACTTGATGAGTTGTTGCTGGTGCGCGGTGTGACTGCGCTGTTGTTGTATGGCGAAGACTGGAATCGCAACGGACTGCTCGATCCGAACGAAAACGATGGCAACACGAGTTGGCCGCCGGACAACTCGGACGGCATTCTGAATCTCGGTTGGTCGGCCTATCTGACGGTCTTCGGTCGCGAGAAAAATTTGCAATTCGACGGCACGCCACGGGTCAACATCAACAACAACGATCTCGCATCACTGTTCGACAAGTTGGAGACGAATTTCGATGCCGCGACCGCACAGTTCGTGATCGCGTTTCGAGTAAACACGCAAACGCAGAATCAAACTGGCGGCGGCACTCCCGCTGCCGGCGCGAGTTCTCAACCGTCGAGCGGCGGGAAGTCCGGAGGAACGAGCGGAGCCTCACCAGGTAGTTCCGGCGGCAGTACATCCCAAATTCAACAACTCCAAACCGCAGCGAAAAATCTTGGCAATGCGGTTGGCGGAGGTGGCGGCACGGTGACTCGCGGCGGGATCGACTTATCGAAAGGGGCCACTCGGCAACTGACGTCGATTTACGAATTGATCGGCGCTGAGGCACTGGCGACCGTGAACGGAACCAATCAAACCTTGAAAAGCCCGTGGTCGGAAAACGGCTCGGACATGACGAGTTATCTGCCGGCGCTACTCGACACGATTAGCACGTCGGATGATCAATTCCTCGACGGCCGGATCAACGTCAATCAAGCGCGTCGCGAGACACTGCTGTCGATTCCCGGCATGACCGAATCCATCGCGGACATGATTGTCTCCAAACGGTTGGGAGCTGACGGAACGCCGATCTCCGACAGCAGCGGCTCGCGAGCCACGGCCGGTTGGCTAGTCGCCGAAGGGGCGGTCGATCTGCCAACGATGATCAAGCTGGACCCGTACGTCACGGCTCGCGGCGGTATCTATCGAGTTCAGTCCATCGGCTATTTCGACGAAGCCGGTCCGTTCACGCGGCTGGAAGCGGTCATCGACACCACACAATCGAATAAGCCTCCTGCTGTGATCTTCTTGCAAGACCTGACGGAGCTGGGCCGCGGGTTTTCGCCTGCGCTGCTGCACAGTCAATAAGGCATGACCACGAACACTACTCCGACGCGCACGCAAGGGCGAACGCCCCACCGGACATGTCCAGTGAAGCGCTCGACCTCGCTCACGCTTCGGGGTAGTTTCAAGTGGCCGCCTTGACGGTCAAAAGCGAGCGGTCCTATTATCGGCCGCGTCAAAAAACTTTGCTAGAAAACGAAAACTCTGTCGCTTGAGGGACTTGTCAGCATGAAGCCGGAACCGATGCAGCACGCCAACGCTTTGCCGAACAACACTTCACCCCTGGTGAAGTGGTTCGATGAGTACGGCAATATGGCGACCGGAGTGGTTTGCGTGGCGATGATCGTGGGGGCGATTTGGTATTCGTACACTCGCACTTCGACCTCGCGAAGTGAAACCGCCTGGGCTTCGTTCAGCCAAGCAAAGTCTGCGGAAGATTTCGGGAACATCGCGGATTTGTACGAAGGGAGCGAAGTCGGGAATTGGGCGCGATTGTCGGAAGGTGAGCGGCATCTCGACGCTGGTATGGCCTTGATGTTCACCGATCGTAAAGGGGGCTTGGGTGATCTCGACAAGGCCGATCAGGCCTTTCGCAAAGTGTTGTCGGGAAAACCGAACCCGCTGACTCGCGAACGGGCGTTGTGGGGCTTGGCCAAATCGACGGAAGCTCAATCGGGCGAAGATACGACTCAGGCGATTACCGCATATAGCAAACTGCTCTCGGATTTTCCCAACTCAACCTACAAAGCGATCGCGGAACAGCGGGTCGAGGCCCTGAAGAGCAACAGCGCGAAAGAGTTTTACGCTTGGTTCCAGAAGCAGAACCCCGCGCCCCCCGATCTCAAGAAACCAGCCGACGGATTGCCGGAAGGGCATCCGTCGATCGGGAAATCTAGCAAAGACTTGTCTTCGGAAGACGACACGACTGACTCCGAGAAACCCAAGGACGGCGAGAAAACGGAAGACAAGAAAGATGAGAAGAAGGACGATGAGAAGAAGCCGGAAGCCAAAGACGGCGAAGCGACAAAGGAGTCTCCCAAGAAGAGCGTCGTTGATCGGTTGAGCGCACCGACGGAAGCCAACTTTGAGAAGACCCCACTGGTTGACATCACCTCGTTTCTTTCCGAATCCCTCGGAGTCGAAGTGTCACTGGATAGCGAAGGGTTAAAGACCGGTGGCTTTACCAAGAACATGCAGCAAACCCTGTCGATCGAAAAATCGACTGGTCTTCGCGTGGTGGAAGCACTTCTCACAAAATACGCCAGTGAACGGGATCCACTAGTGCTGGTGATTCAAGAGTCCGAAAACAAGGCGGTAATCACGACCAAGAGTGCGGCGGAAAAAGCCAAATGGACGCCGTTCGCCTTTCCGAAGCCGGCGGAATCGAAGGCCGAAAACAAGGACGCTCCGGCGGACAAGAAATGAGTCGCCGCAGTCAGGCCGATGAGCCGAATGACGTCGATCTGCTTGATGCGGAGGACGAGGCGGCAGTGGTTGGCTCAGTCACTGAACCGGTCGCGGTCACGCTTTCGGCGGAACCGGTTCGAGTTGTTGTCGAGGCTCGCGCGCACGGCTGGCGGCTGGATCATTATCTCTCGCGGCTGTATCCAAATTACTCGCGAGTGTTGTTTCAGCGTGCGATTGAGCAAGGTTCTGTGCGTCTCAACGGGCTGACGGCCAAACCAGCGCGGCGACTAAGGGTCAATGATGTGCTCGACGTGCGCCTGCCGGAATTGGCCGACAGCAGCTTGCCGCCGGAAGATATTCCGCTCGACGTGGTGTTCGAGGATGACTGGCTGGTCGTCATCAACAAGTCGGCGAACATGATCACGCATCCGGGGAAAGGGCATTATCGCGGCACGCTGGCCGGGGCATTGCAGTTTCATTTCGATCAACTCAGCAACGTCGCCGGTCAACTGCGGCCGGGAATCGTGCATCGGTTAGACAAGGACACGAGCGGCGTCATCGTCATCGCCAAGAACAATCAAGTGCATTCGCGATTAAGCGAACAATTCGAGTCCCGCACGACCGTGAAGGAATACCGAGCGATCGTCTGGGGAGAGCCGGCTCAGGACACGGGCGTGATCGACACGCATGTCCGCATCAACCCGAAGCATCGCGAGAAAATGCAGGTCTGCGAGGCGGAAGGAAACGCTCGGCAAGCGGTGACGAATTACGAGGTCTTGGAACGATTTCGCGGTTTCGCGTTCATGCGGCTGTTGCCGAAGACCGGTCGCACACATCAACTTCGGTTGCACATGTCGCATCTCGGCCATCCGATCGTCGCCGATGATTTGTACGGCGGCCATCAATGCCTACGACTGGCCGACGTGACTGGCACAGTCACTCAAGCCGAACGAGAACAGCTTCTGTCAAAGAAGTCCGAAACCGCCGCAAAGAAATCGGGCCTCGATTCGGTTGTGGATCAATTCGCCGACGTCTTGATCCGCCGCCAAGCTCTGCACGCCTACCGGTTGAGTTTTCGTCACCCGGAGAGTGGAATACCGCAAACGTTTGAAGCTCGGTGGCCAACTGATATTGAGAATACGTTGGCCGCGATGCGACAGGAGACTTAGCAATGTCGGCTCAATCGTCTGAGGCGGCGGAACCGAATTACACGCCGATTCTGGACATGGTTTTCCAGTTGATCACGTTTTTCATGTTGGTGATCAACTTCAAGGGAGCGTCGTTAGATCAATCGTTGCAACTGCCGGTGCTCGGATCGGCTCGGCCGTTGGAATGGAAAGGGGAACATGAGCCGCTGGTGCTGAATGTGGACAACGAGGGACGAGTCAAAGTTTATGGCGCTGTCCAACCGGCGGAGTCGTACATCGCCAGCGAGGCAAAAGACCTGCGCGATCAATTGACCGCGAAAGGGGACAAAACGACCGGCGAACTCCCGGTACCGGTGATTCTGCGAGTCGATCGCGGCACGAAGTTTCATTTGGTGAACCATGTGATCAAGGTCTGCCAAGAAAACGGCTATCACCAGTTTTCGATGAGCGCCATGTCGGGCAAGGAGGAATAGTCATGAGTCGTCGCCGTCATCGAAAGAAGAACAAAAAAGGAGTCGAGCTGAATTTGGCGGCGATGCTCGACATGGCCTTTCAGTTGCTGACGTTTTTCATTCTGACGTTTCGGCCAGCTCCAATCGAAGGGCACCTGTCGGTCAACATGCCGCCGCCAATCCCGCAAACGAATGTCGAGTCGCGTGTAACGGTCGGCGATGAAGGAGCGGGCGGAGTCATTCCCGCATTGCATGCGCTGCACATGTACGTCACGGCGACGGAAGGCGGCGACGTCGAACAAGTCCGGCTGGAAAGCAGCATCTTGGCAAACGGCCCGCTGTCCGAAGGAGCACTGGCCGGAATCGCGAAACGATTGCGGCCGGTCTTTGGCGAACACAACGTCCTGTACGATCGCATTCAAATCGAAGTCGGCCGCAACCTGCGTTACGAAGAACTGCTCAAACTCGTCGATGTCTGCTCGCAACAGAAGCAAGGGGACGGATCGCCGATCGGCAAAGTCAGCTTCGTGGAGATGCAGCGATAACAGTCACCGGAAAAGTGTCGGTCACAGGAACAGCGAATTCGCTTTCTGCTCGTGGCCCCCCAGCATTTTCAAGAGCCGCTGGTCTTCCGGTTCGGACGCTTTTGACACGACCTCTTGCAATGCGTCCAATTCCTGAGCTTCCGCCGTGGACAGCCCTTGGCTGTACTCCATTGCGATCAAATCCAGGCGGCGAGCATTGATCGTCTTCCAGTCTTTGGACTCTGCCGGCCGAAGTACGGCGTCTTGGAGAATGCGAACCGCGAAATCCCGAACGGAAGCTTGAACGGCGTCCGCTCGCGGCTGCAACTGCCCAACCAGTTCTTCGTCCAGCACCACGGTCACGGCCATTGCAATTTTCCTTGCGGAGCGCGGATGGAGTTTCAAATCGGGATTGAAGCTAGCCCGATTCTCGACGACTGAACAACCCCAAGCGGCGCTATGAAACACACCGCGAAGTCCAGCGGAAAACATCATCGGCCGAGCCGTGAGGTTGGCCGCGTTCAGCACTTTGACCGAGTCATCGCCGCCGTGAGTCCTCACGCGGAACTGAGCCGTTGACCGGTAGGCGTCGCTGGACGTCGCCGCGGCCGACCCCACGATCGCGAGCGTCACGTTCCCCGTGCTGGCCGCCGGATACGTCAGCGTGACCGAGTCCGCCGCCGAGCCGCCAGGCACCAGAATCGTGGTGCTCGTCGCGTAGGCTCCGACGAACACCGCCACATTGTCTTCGTTCAGCGGATCGCTGTCCGATTCGGAAACCACGTTGGTGGGATCGGCCACGGCCAGAAGGAAATTGTCATGTCCCTGTTGCGATCGGAGGGATGACTCTCTGTTTGGGCACTTCTACCGTGAATGCCGTTTGGGCGATTGTTTGTACTATGGCAACAGTGAATTCACAAAATCTTTCCAGATTGCGAATCATGAAATCGTCGATCGGCTCGTAGCCTGATGATATTTGCGTCTCGACCTCGTGCTGAATCGTCTTTGTTACGCCGTCTGGAGACGTGACAGTCCCCGTTCGCTCCAAATGTATGAGTCCTTCGAGGCCGTCCATTGCGTCACAGCATGCCCGAGAGCGGCGAGTATCAGGTGGATTGTCCGGTGGTTTCACTGGAACGACGATTGGAAACAGAGTCCTCGACTCAACTCCGCCCAATTCGGAAAAAACACCGCCAGACGTGATTCGATGTGATAATCTGTGAACCAAAGGATGACGATAATCCCTCACCGTGTTGAGCCAGACAGTGTTCGCGTGAAACAAGTCAAGAAGTGATGAGCTTTTGAACGGCGCGACTTTCAGTAATGTTTTGATGCTGTCTCCGTCTACTCCTTTAATGTGCCTAAAGCAGAGAATCGCGAGGAAATCCAGGCCGGACTTAATCGCCGCCAGAAATGCCGATAGCTCGAACGCGCAACCGTCTTCGTCCGTCGATATGACGATGCCGCGTTTTCCGATTTGATTTTGTGCATCGCGCGACGGTGGCGATTTGAGACGATTGGAAACGGTTGCCCGACTGTCCGCAATCAATCGCCGCACGTTGTCCAAATGGTAATTGCATGCTCGCTCCTTGCGGACAATGGATGAGAGCCGAGTTTCCCAAGTCTCTTTATCCCATTGTTTGTGAAACGCCGACTCGATTCCAAGATCAGCGGAGTCGAGTGCGACTAGAACGGGCGTCAGGTCTTTCCAGAGGGGCGAATCGTGCATGTAGAGTTTCCTCAAGACATCACAAACTTCGTTGTTTCGTGACTTCACCCGGCTACGGTTTCGATGCTGGCAACTTCTTCCGCCATTCGTCGGCTTTGTCCTTTTCGACCTTGGCATCGTAGAGATCGACGAGTCGTTGAATGGCGTCAGTCAGCCGGGATTTGCCGACAGGCGGGATAATTGTTTCTCGTTCTTTCATTCCCTCGTAGCCGGACAGCAACAAAGGCTCGGCCTCGGCGTATTTCTTCTGTGCAAGTAGGCTGCCGCCGAGCATAGACTTCGTGTTGAACGTGGACCAAACATCGGGTTCTGTCTTCTCTCGGAAGGCCAGCCACTCACGTAAGAATGGTTCAGCATCGGCCATCTTTTTTTGCTCAAACAAATTTACGATGAGAACTGAGAGTCGAGCCGCGTGTTGCGGCGAGTCGGCTCCGAACTTTGCTCGCACAAACGTGACGATTTCTCGCAACAGCGGTTCGGCTTTTTCTCGCAGTTCTAGCTTGGCGTAGCGTTCCGCAAGGATGATCACGCTCGTCAACGTAATCGGATGGTCTGGTCCGAGCGTCTTCTTTCTCCCCTGAACGGTCTGTTCAAAAAGTGGCAGAGCATTGTCTAACTTGCCGATGGCTTCGTACGCAAACCCAAGGTTTTCCATGCTAAGAAGCGTATCTGGATGATCAGGACCGAACTTCGCCTTCCGCTTCTCAAGCGTTTCTTCAAGGAGAGGCACGGCACGGTCGAACTGTCGCGCCGAAAAGTACGCCGTTCCGAGGTTACTCATGCCCGACACTGTATCGGGATGTTCTGGGCCAAGCTTCTTCTTTTTCTCTTCAAGCGTCTGTTCATAGAGCTGCAGCGCTTGATCGAACTTACCGGCGGCAGCGTATGCAAATGCAAGGTTGTTCATGCTCATGAGCGTATCGGGATGGTCTAGGCCGAGCTTCTTCTTTCTCTCCTCAAGTGTCTGTTCATAGAGCGGCAGCGCTTGATCGAGCTTGCCGGCCCTTTGGTACACAGCCGCGAGGGTATTCATACTGCTCAGCGTTTGTGGATGATCGGGACCGAGGTTTACCTTCAGAATCCGAAATGCGTTTTCGATAAGCGTCAACGCCCGCTCCGGTTCGCCAGAACTTTCGTATGCCGTCGCAAGGCCATTCATGCTGTTCAGCGTGCTGGGATGATCGAGCCCAAGTTTTTGCTTCCGCTTCTCAAATGTCTCTTCGAGAACAGGCACGGCCCGTTCGATTTGACGATCCGAATAGTAGGCCGAACCGAGATTGTTCATGCTTTGCAGCGTATCGGGATGATCGGGACCGAGCAGTGCTTTCCGCTGTTCCAAAACCTTTTCATAGAGCGGTATGGCCTTTTTAAGATCGCCGACAGTCCCGTATGCCATCGCCAGATTATTTGTGGTTTTGAGTGTGTCAGGATGGTCGATACCGCGTGTTGCTTTCATCTGCTCCAAAGTCTGTTCGAGAAGCAGCAGCGCCTTATCAATCTGACCGCCGGCTTGGTACGCCATCGCAAGATTGACAGTGCTTGTTATCGTGTCTGAATGGTCGGCTCCGACTGTTGCCGTCATCTTCTCTACCGCTTGTTCGAGAATTGCTATAGCTTCAGCAACTCTTCCAGCGGACTGATAAACTAACCCGACGTTGATCATATCCCTGAGTGTTTCTGGATGGTCTGGTCCGAGCGTTGACTTGTATTTCACAAGTGCCTCTTCAATAAGCAGGAGAGATTCCTCGAATTGGCCTGCGTCTCGGTATGCAAGAGCCAGTCTACTCATGCTGACAAGCGTGTCAGAACTGTCGGGACCAAGATGTTTCAATCGAAGTTCTCGGCAGCGTTCGAATTGTTCGATCGCCAACGCCGATTCGCCCAAGTACAGATATGTCGATCCAAGCGCACTGCGGATCGAGGCTTCGACAAGTGGCTGCTCGTGAAAATTGGCTCGGATTTGCGGTTCGGCAGCATCAACGGCGGCGCGGATTGTCGCATCGACACCCAGGCCACCCTCCTGGCTCTTCGGGCGCGCTGCGGACAGCACTTTCTCTTCGAAGAAGTTCCGCACTGCATTAGCGTCTTCCGCCGATTGTTTTGCATTCTCAGCTTCGGCCTGTACTTGCTGGTTGGCCTTGTCCAATTCGGTCGCGCGTTTCGTAGCGAGTTCGGTTTGCTCGCGTTCTCGCTGATTGGCTTTGGAAAGCTCTGCGTTGACCAACGCGAGCCGAGTGTTGTGCTGAGAGGTAACGGCAGCGAGCGTGCCGAGGCCGATGACGGCCACCATCACGGCGGCCGCAGTGGTGGCGACGATGACCTGATGATGTTTCATCCAACGGCGAGCGCGGATCAGGACGGGGTCTTGGCAGGCGCTCACCGGCTCGTCAGCAAGGAAGCATTGCACATCTTGTGCGAGTTCGGTTGCTGAGATGTATCGTGACTCCAACGATCCCGCCATTGCTTTCGCACAGATCGCATCCAGCGCCATCGGAATGGTCGCAACTCGCTCTCGAACGCGCGGAGTTGGCCGCATGACAATCCGAGGAAATAAATCCTTCACCGTTTCGCCAGACTCCAAACGATGGGGTGGTTGTCCGGTCACGATGTCGAACAAAATCGCACCAAGGCCATACACATCGGTTCGTGGCTCGATCTGGTCAAGCCGTCCTGCCGCTTGTTCGGGGGACATGTACGCGGGTGTTCCGGGCGTCGGTTGACCCGCGATAGTGTGATGTTCCGGTTCTGCTTCCTTCGTCACACTCACGGGGAACGATGACAATGGCTCGCGTGCGATTGACGGGTTTTGGAGGTGGGCCACGCTGTTTGAATCGGCTTTGATGCTGACAACATCCACCACATCTTGCGCAGGGTCGGATTGTGTTAGTGTTTCCGTGGCAGCTTCTGGCTCGCCGACAAGCTTTGCTTCACCCCAGTCGAGGACGATGACTTCGCCGAAGTCACCCAGGACAATGTTGTGCGGCTTTAAGTCGCGATGCACCACGCCGCGTGAGTGTGCGTAGGCGACCGCATGGCAGACGCTAACGAAGGATTGCAAAAGTTGGTTGAGTTCCAACATCCCCGCGCATCCGGCTCCGCGTTGCTCGTGGTACACCGCGATGGCGTCTCGCATCGTCCGGCCTTGGACTAACTTCATCGTGTAAAACGGCTGCTGGTCTTTCACTCTCCGATCCAGATCGTACACCGGCACGATATTGGGATGCTGCAACTGTCCAGTGATCTGAGCCTCTCGCAAAAAACGCCGCCACACATCCGAGTTGCGGCTGCGTTCGGGACGCAACTCTTTCAACGCGACTTCGCGGTTAAGCTGTTTGTCATACGCCAGCCAGACCTGCCCAATCCCTCCTTTGCCATGCACATGAGTCAGCGTGTACCGCGACGATGTTTTGTCCGCTGCCAGTGCATCGGGAACCAAAGTTTCCATCAGGACATGACCACTGTCCGGCCAACTGGATAGCGACTCGCTGATGTCGGGATCGTTGACTTGCTTCAAGACGTCGCGCACCGCTCCGTCGGCGACCGCTCCCAGTGTGGCATGTGCATCGCCAACGAACCGTTTTAGTTTTCGTTCGATCTTCCGGTCGAGTTCTTCTCGCTCTTGCGGCGAAAGCCACTGCCGCTCAACCAACAGTTGTGGCATCGAGCGGCTCTTGTCCGCGGCCCAAGCTCGGCAGATCGCTGCCAACTGCGCGAGATCAATGTACTCGTCTTGAAACGCCAATACCCCAAACAGCAAGTTGCGATCGGTCTGCATGTCTTCGTCCTCGTTTGAAGTTTCGCGACATCATCGTGGCTATCATCTCAGCGAAAGGCAAACCGTCGCCGATCAAGAGGGCGCGAAGTCCAGGTTCGTGGAAATGCGGAAAACCTGTCGGGCGATTGCGTTTTGGTTTTGTCTATTTTCTGGCTGAGGTATGAACGGCGGACGGACCTGATGACGGAACGCGTGTAATGGCAATGTGCTCGGCTGCCGCTTGACAATCGACGCAGGGTTCAGTGCTAATGTGGCTGGCTGATAATTCCAAAACTCTCGAAGTCCGGAACCAAACAAATGGCTGCTTCTCGCTCACGATCTCCGAATCAAGCTCAGCGGTTGCCCTGCTCAAAGTGCAAAAAAACAACGGATCACGAAACTAAACGGTCACAGAAGTTTTTCGGCATATTGCGACGTGAGCATCGTTGTCGAGAGTGCGGAACGCCGATTGAGACCGTTCAGATGCCGGCGGCGGAATGGGCGAAGACCGGTATTGAACGCGACGCCATGAAGAAAAAAACTCGTCAACTCGAAGAAATCGTCCAGCTTCTTCGGGACCACAACGCCGCAATTGAGCGTAAACTCTCCAAACTGAATTAGCATGTGGAAAACAAAAGAGGACGCAGCTCGATTCGGCGATGCTCGACTCGGCAATGACGGCATCGCCACGTTGCTCGGCGACCTGCGGACCAGCGGCTCGGAGACGTCCGCCGCGCGAAACGTGTTGTGGGTTGTTGGCGGCGCTGGGTTCGAGTTAGTAGTGGTATCGCGCTTGAAGGAAATCGATTCGGTCTTTGCGGACCAAATAGACGATGCGATGTTCTTGTGTCAGGCGTCGCGATCAAGCACCGGCCAACGAGTACTTGAGCGGTTCGGGCTTGCCGATTCCGCGAAACGGATCGGTCATGATCGCCTCGATCAAGTCGAATGCTCGCAACGCGACTTTTCGTTCCGTTTCGAGCCAGAATCGCAGGTCTTAGCGAAACTCAGGATGGAAGACCGCATCGCGCTGTCGAGGCGGTTCGTCAGAAGTTTTATTCTTGCCGGTCAACGCCGATCTCCTGTCGCAATCGTGAGACCGACTCGCCTTTGCCACGGCGTGATTCGGCACGGTTCATGGCCGTCATCAACCGCCGCGCGTTCTTGGGCGACCGGAGCAAGTGGGCCGTCTCCAAGAGGCCAGACAATTCCGACGCGGCCACGAGTGCCACATCGTCCGCTCCTCGTCGGCTGATCACGACGACGTTTCGGTCGGACGTGACTTGGTCGCACAAGTCGGCCAAATTTGCAGCAGCTTTGGCGTAGGTCATTTGGCTCGGCATGATCGTCCTCATCTTTCAGTGGGAGAAGCGGGAGGGAATTTATCACGAGTCATCGACTCACGCCAATACGGGACGGCGGTGGCGATGACGGCCTCGCCACGTTGCTCGGCGACCTGCGGCCCAGCGGCTCGGAGACGCCCGCCGCGCGAAACGTATTGTGGCCGGTCCCTTTGTTGTGGCCGGTCTGCTGACCGAGCCATACGCACCGACCGAAGTTCTCCCATTGCGGCCACCAATCGTTGATCGCCGTGATCATTCGCACGCGCGTCCGAGGAGACCTGCGGTCAACAACCTGTGGCTCGGTGGGTAGACCGGCCACAACGTGTCGGCGGCCACCACTGTGATCGCTGTCGATTACGGCAACCCCAGCAGCGATCGCACCGCTTGCCGGACACGCTCGGCCCAGCGCAGCGCGGACGTGGCTTGACGCTTCGAGGTGTTCAGGCCGGGATACCGGGCCTCGACGGCGAATTCCGTCAGAAAGAGCAGGCCACGTCGTAGCGTCTGCAACTGGGGATGAGTCGGCACCAGCGCTATCAGCAATCGGTCCAAGTCATGGGTTCGCGGCGTCGGGATCCCCAATTCCACCAGCAACGCTTTCAAGTACTTCTCCGCGCTTTGCTGACAGTGAAAGCAAACCGAATCATGAAACGGCTCGGTGCTGCGGGCGATCTCTTGAGAGACTCGGAAGTCGGCTTCGGCTTTTCGGACCCACGGCGACGTTGCTCTTTTCATACAACACCTTGCCTTTGGTGACGACTTCCGTCAGGAACGAATCGCTCCATTCGAGCTGCTTCGCCAGCATCTGAGGCGAACGGACGAGCAGGTCCATCGGAAACCGAGCCGGCAAAGCCAGGCGAATCTTCACGGCTTGGCTGATGGGATTTCGGGTCGGCATGACCACCAGCAGATCGACGTCGCTGTCGGCCGTTGGCGTTCCGTAGGCGTGCGAGCCAAACAGAATGATTTGGTGGGGATCGAATTGCTCGGCGACTTGTCGCGCATAGTGGCGGATCGCGTGCAGAGTCACATCGGTCCCCCACAGCGTGCGGAGCGGCTTCACGGCGACAAATTGACGAGCGTTGCGCGACATGGCATGAGTTTAACCCGCTTGAATGATTGCGACCAAGTGAAAAACCAGCGATGCCGTGTGAAGCTCGCCGGGAAAAAGCCAAGTCGCCACCGACAGTTGATCGTGTGTTCGGTCATGCTTTGCAAATCGGAGCGATGCCGGCGACGCCACGATCATCGGCGATGACGGCCTCGCCACGTTGCTCGGCGACCTGCGGACCAACGGCTCGGAGACGTCCGCCGCGCGAAATGTGATAGGATCGACGACGTCACCGTATTGAATAATCATCCCGTACCCAATCTCGGTACACAGTGAAGTGCTCGGCATTTCACGGACAGTGCGAGTCACTATTTTTGGCACGCAGGTTTAGTTCGGACTTACTCGACACCCTTCCCGGATGGCCGACGTCGAACTCTTCCGGACCAAACTCAGCGAGGAACGAAAGTCCGTCCGCATCACTGGCTATGCGCCGTTATCGCACCGTTGATCGGCCGTGCATGTGTGACCGCCAGTTGCGCAGTTTCTGGCTTCGCGGTCATGAGGCCGATTCATTCCAAAAGGAACCTCTCAAGGTCATGATGGCGGAGGGTGTCCACATTTCAAACAATCACCATGGGAACCAAGCCATGAACTGTCGATTCTTTGTGTTGCTTTGTTTGTTGGCCTGGAATGAAATGATTTGGGCTGACGATGCCGCCAAGCCGCCGGTGCCGACTCAGGCGGATGTGAGCTACGGCCCGCACGCTCGGAATGTGCTCGACTTCTGGAAGGCCGAAGGAGACGGGCCGCGACCGCTGCTGGTTTACATTCACGGCGGCGGCTGGACCGGGGGGGACAAGAAACAAGACGTCAAAGCCTTTCAGCCGTTTCTCGACCAAGGGATTTCGTATACCGCGATCAATTACCGGTTGAGCGGCGATCATCCGTTGCCGGCTCCGGTTCACGATGCGGCGCGAGCGATTCAGTTCCTCCGCACGAAGGCCGAAGAATGGAACATCGACACGAAACACATCGCGTTGACCGGAGGCAGCGCGGGGGCCTGCACTTCCATGTGGCTGCTGCTGCACGATGATTTAGCCGATCCGAAGTCCAGCGATCCGGTGTTGCGGGAATCGACGCGAGTATGCGCTGCGGCTGTGTCGGGCGGCCAGGTTTCGATCGATCCGAAAGTCTGCGAAGAATGGCTCGGCCCGAATGTTCTCAAGCACCGCATGATCAACATGGCGGTCGGCGAAAAGACGATCGAAGAGGCGTTGAAAAACTACGACAAGCACAAGCCGATGTACGTTGAGTTCTCAGCTTACAACCACGTCGATGGCAATGACCCGCCGCTACTAATGACCTACGGAGCCGACATGACTTTGCCATCAAAAGACGCCGGGCACGGTATCCACCACCCGGTCTACGGCGTGAAGATGAAAGAGAAATCGGACAAGCTCGGCCACGAATGCCACTTGCTAATCCCTGGCGTGTACAAGTCGGACAAGTACGCCACCGCCAACGAGTTTTTGATGAGCAAGCTGCTGGCAAAATAATCTGCGAGTGGGCGAGGAAAGGGTCGTGAGTTCACCAACTAAAACCGCCACCAAAGCCACCAACAAAGTCGGACTCAAAGTTTGCAATCAGGCTGAGCCGGAAAAATAGATGCTCGGAGGTATGCAGGATCAGCTCGTTGCGAAGCTCCGTTTCGCCGGTTAACTGCGATCCCGCGAACACCGAAGTTTGCCAGGACACCATGGGGAGTATGGTCCATTCCAACCCGCCCCCATAAATCAGGCCCGTATTGGATTCTGTTGTTCCGATCGTGAAGTTCCCGTCGAAAAGCTCGAGTTTGGTCCGAGAGGTTTGAACTCCGACTTGGACGAACGGCTTCAGATTTTCGGTCAGGCATCCAAAAAATGTCACCCCAGTTTCGATCCCGGCATTCTCCAACCGAAGATCATATTGCTGGTTGGGTTTTCCCACTTTTTCCGACAGCAAGAATCCAAACCCCGTCAGAAAAACGTCCGCCCCGAAATGAGAATTCTGTTGAGTCTCCATCGGAATGATCGGGTAGTTAAACAGCGCTCGAGCGCCGTCGCCGGTCCCTTTGAAGTTGGGAATGTCATGGTCGGAGAAATCCGTCCGCAAGTACTGCCCCGAAATACTGGCTCGCCCCAACAAACCCTGAGCCAACAACTCCTCTGACGCGAACGAACACGCCAACGCAGCGACAATCGGTAATACCCAGCGCATGTCAACTCCTCGCAAGACAGGGCTTTGTGATCCTTAGAGCAGTGGCTCGACTGCGCCAGGATGCACAACCCGCATGCTTTTCTTAATCGGCTTTCTCGTCACCAGCGTCAAATTCAGAACCGCCAGGCCTGCAGAAACCTGCCCATTCCATCCGGTTGGAGTGTCTGGGGTGACTTTTCCGGCGACTGAGGGAATTGAATAACCATCGATTTTTCTAATCCGATCGAAACGCCTGGGCGTGATCGGCGATCCTAATGCGGAAGGTGTGTCGCCCGAACCAGCTCTCGAATTCTTTCGGACGAACGGCATTGAGGACATCGTCTGCACCGGCGATGTCCTCACGGGACAAGGAAATGCCGGACTTTGTTGCCAATCGCTGCGGACTCGCAACATTCAAACCGTACGCGGCAATCATGATCGCTGGCTGATTCGATTTGGCGATGTTCGCGAAAAATACGCCACGCATTTGGCGGAGCTGTCGCTTGAATCCATGCGGTGGCTGACGGACTTGCCTTTGACAATTGATCTGCCGACGGTGGCCGGACCGGCCCTGCTCTGCTCTGCTCTGTCACGGGTTTGGCAGCGATGACATGGCGTGAGCGCATCCTCAAGATGACGGACTGGAGTTGCATGGCAACAAGCCGATGTGGCGACTGGTCGCTCAGGATCATTACCGATTTGTGATCAACGCCAAACGCCTCACCACATGGTTCAGAAGTTGGCCAACACGCAACGGCCGGAGCATCCGCTGACGATCATCAACGCCGGGACGCTACGTCGCGATCATCGACCCGGCTTGATTGTCGTCGATTTTCGGAATCGGGTCGCGAGGTTTTGGTGTTTTGTGTTGGGTGAGCTGATTGAAGAAGCCTCGATACCGTTATCATGTTGACGGGCACTGAATTGTTTAACCGTAAAGCCATCGGCGTGCGTGCCCACACCAATGTCGATGGGATGAAACACGGTGACACTTCAATTTCGAGCGTCCAGCACCTAACTTTCTCGCGGCCAAATCAACGCTCGTCCCAGGTCGTGGCGGAGGAGGCGGAACATCATTCGAAACAGGAGGTTGAGATGCCGAAAAAGTCTGGAGCGAAGCGAGCGGAGAAGACCAAGAAGCGTCAGCAAAAACTGAAGGCCAAAGAAAGCCGCTTGCCGCAAGAGCCTCAATCATTGAGCCACGAAGTTTGGCCCTATGAAGTCGATGACTTCGATGACGAACCGGTCGGTGCGGAATTCGAAGAGGCGTCCGATCCGATGATGGTCCGGCGAATGATGGAACGGGAATTCGCTGCGATCTCACGCGGTGCCTCTGACGTACAGAATGATCCGCAGGCCGATGCATTGCAGAAAGCTCAAGAGTTGTGCTTCGACGCATTTGAAGCGCGATCGCCGAAGCAGGCGGAGAAGTTGGCTCGGCAGGCGTTGAAGATTTGTCCCGATTGTGCGGATGCCTACAATATTCTGGCTGAAGCCGCAGACAACGTGACGGATGGGCTTGCGTTCTACGAAGCCGGAGTGGCCGCCGGTCGGCGAGCACTCGCGGACGAATGGGACAATCTGGTTGAGAACGATGCCTTTTGGGGCTACATGCCAACTCGGCCGTTCATGCGAGCGATGCAAGGCAAAGCCAGCGCGCTGTGGGGCATCGGTCGCCGAGATGAAGGCTTGGCAACCTACTTGGAGATGCTGCAACTCAACTCCAACGACAATCAGGGGATTCGCAGTGTTGTCGTGCCGATGTTGATTGAGATGAATCGAGACGCTGAGGCACTCAAGATTTTGAAGCAATTCAAAGAGGACTCGTGCTTCGCATTGTTTGATCGAGCGCTGCTGCAATTTCGGAAGTCGGGAGACAGTGACAAGTCGCGAAAGGCGTTGCGCAAGGCGATCAAGTCAAACCAATACGCGGTTGCGGAACTTCTGCGAGATCGGCCTAGCACGGAAATTCCCGGTAGCTATTCATGGGAGAGCCCCGAAGAGGCACAGTGCTACGTCGATCTAGCTCGACGCGCCTGGAAGATGTCTGCGGGCGCGGTGGCTTGGCTGCGTAAGGCGACAAAGAACGATCCGCCGGTCGCCTCGCGAGATAGCGATGTGGACGAAGATGATGTCGCCGAGGTGCTTGCGTTGCCGCAGGATGAAGAGGGCTGGGAACTCAGCGTTGCCCCGTGGAATAATCCACAAGAAAACATCGAAGATGCCGAGGAAAGCGGACCCTGCTGGGCACTGTCGATCAGTCGCCTATCGGACAATCGTCCCTTGGATTCTGACATCTTCACGGGCGAACCGCCGACGGGCGAGGACGTGCGGAACTTCTTGGTCGATACGATGCTTGAGCCGAGTCATGGTGCGCCACGTCGCCCGATCCGCATCGAGATTTTAGACGCGGGGTTGTACGGCGAAGTCTGCGATCTGTTGGCGATCGTAGGCATCGAAGCGGCTGTTCCCGACGATGCGGACGAGCGGCAAGCGGAATTGATGGGAACATTCGCCTCGGCCGAAAAACACGAAGGGGAACTGAGCGAGTTGCCGCTGGCGAACGATGAGTCGTGGTTTTACGACTGTCGGCAAGTCGATGCCTTCCTGGAAAACGACAACGGAGAGATGGCTCGGCCTTGGGTCTATTTGCTGCTGTCGCCGGAAGACGGCCCGGCGCACATGTTCGTTTCGATGAACGAACCGAGTGCCGAGGAATGGGTTCGAGAACTGGAACGAGCGATCCGTCAGCCGCAGATCGGCGAAGCGCGCCGGCCGGAGACAATCTTCGTGCAGTCAAACGATCACCGCTTGATCCTGCGATCGTTCTGCGAACAGCACGGCATCGACTGCCGCGTCGCCGATCAAGAAACGTTTCAGTCCATGGACTTTTTCTTTCAAGGTTTATCGCAGCACATGCGCGGACCAATCGCGCGTGCGGCGTATGTTGAAATCGACGGCAACACGAACGAGCAATTGGGGGGCTTCTTCGAGGCGTCGGCCGATTTTTATCGCCAGGCTCCCTGGCAGTTCACGCCGTCGGATTCGGTTTGGCGAGTCGAGGCGGGAACAACGAATGAACCGTGGTGGGCGGTCGTGCTCGGACAAAACGGTGAAACGTTTGGCTTGGCCTTGTACGACGATTGGCAATCGCTGGTCGGCATGATGACTGGACAGATTGACGGACCAGACGTCATGTCACATGTGTCGTGCGTCTGCTTCAACTACGAAGAGTCGCAAGTCATGGCAGGTGCCGATCTCGACGGCATCGAACAATTCGGCTGGCCAATTGCCGCGCCAGAAGCGTACCCGCTTGTGTATCGCACGAAACCCGGAACCGAACTGCACACGCCTCCGGCCGAAGAATTCCGCTGGCTGGAAGCGATCCTGCGAACGCTCCCTGATTTCATCAAATCGGGCAAGCCAACCGGCAATGCGATCGCGGAGTTGTCTGACGGCACGTGCGAAGTCACGCTGACCCGACTTGGCCCGGCCGACATCCGACCGGGCTCTCCAAAACGCGGTCGTCGTTAGACCCTCATCGTTCATAAGGTTAGTGAGTGAAACATGTCGCCCGCGCTTCGCAGTTCGCAGTGGTTTGCCGGGCGCGAAGAGTTGGCTTTTCAGAATCGAGCGGCGCTACGGGCGATGGGGGTGAACCCAGATGACTTCGCCGGAAAGCCGGTCATCGGGATCGCGAATAGTTGGAGCGAACTCAACAACTGTAACGGCAACTTGCGCGATCTGGCCGAGGCGGTGAAGCGGGGCGTACTGCTCGAAGGAGGTTTGCCGCTGGAGTTCCCGACGATTTCGCTCGGCGAAGAATTCATGAAGCCTTCGGCGATGTTGTATCGTAATTTGATGGCGATGGACGTCGAAGAGACGTTGCGAGCGAACCCGATTGACGGCGTGGTTCTGCTATGCAACTGTGACAAGACGACGCCGGCACAACTCATGGCGGCGGCGAGCGCGAACTTGCCGGCGATTCAGCTCAACGGCGGCCCGCGAGCGATCGGGCACTGGCGCGGCGAGTCGATTGGGTCAGGCACAGACTTGTGGAAGTATTCGGATGAACTGCGAGCAGGCCGGTTGTCGATGTCCGAATGGCGCGAGATTGAGGCGAGTTACGGTTGCGGAATCGGTGCGTGCAACACGATGGGCACGGCCAGCACAATGACGTCGCTGTCGGAAGCGCTGGGCATGATGCTGCCGGGAACGGCTGCGATTCCGGCGACCGATGCGCGACGATTACAGGCCGCAACCGCGACCGGTCGGCGGATCGTGCAGCTTGTGCGCGAAGATTTGCGGCCGTCGAAGATTCTCACATCAGCGGCATTCGACAATGCGATTCGGACGTTGCTAGCGCTCGGCGGTTCGACGAATGCGATCGTGCATTTAATCGCGATGGCTGGCCGACGCGGAATTCGTCTGTCACCGTTGCGATTCGATGAGCTGTCGCGTTCGACGCCGTTTCTCGTGAACTTGATGCCGTCGGGAAAACACTTGATGGACTCGTTTGATGCGGCTGGTGGCGTCTCGGCAGTGCTGTCGGAAATCAAAGATTTGCTGCATCTCGATGCGATGACCGTCAGCGGTCGAACGCTCGGCGAGAACATCGCTCGGTCGCGGAGCTTCAATCGGGACGTGATCGCTTCACGCGACAAACCGTTGTTGGCCGGAAGTTCGCTCGCAGTGCTGACGGGAAACCTCGCTCCGAACGGCGCGGTAATCAAAGTGTCGGCCGCGTCGCCAAAGTTGATGCAGCACGTCGGACGAGCGATCGTGTTTCGCGACTACGAAGACATGCTCGCGCGAGTCAACTCACCCGACTTGCCGGTGACGGCCGACAGTGTGCTCGTACTGCAAAACGCCGGGCCGAAAGGTGTTCCCGGATTTCCCGAATGGGGTTCGATCCCGGTGCCGACTAAGTTGTTGCAATCGGGCGTGACCGACCTCGTGCGGATCAGCGATTCGCGAATGAGCGGCACGGCATTCGGTACCGTCGTGTTGCATGTGGCTCCCGAAGCGGCAGCCGGTGGAACGTTGGCTCTCGTCCAAGATGGCGACGAGATCGAACTCGACGTCGCCGCGCGACGTCTGCAATTGTTGGTCGATGATGCCGAATTGGCTCGCCGCCGCGCGGCGTGGCAACCGCGTCCGAATCAACATTTGCGGGGCTATCCGAAGCTTTACATCGATCACGTTCTGCAAGCCGACGAAGGCTGCGACTTCGATTTTCTGCGGCCTGAATGCGATTCGGCACTCAAATTCGTTGAGCCGGTTGTCGGGCGCTCGTGAATGTGTTGTGGCACACACGGCTCGCTTGCGTCGAAGCTTTCCGCCAGAATCACATTCGAGATTTGATCGCCACGAAAGAACACACAGGACACAAAGAACATTGGCCAGATTTTGGTCTTTGTCCTAGACGTTGAACTCCGAAGATCTTCATTTCGTGTGACATTTTAAGGACGGGCTCTTTGTGTTCCTTGCGTTCTTTCGCGGCGATCCGGCAAAACTACGACTGTTTGTGCGACTGCGAATCAGGGAGCGTTCATGCCGCAAGCGGCGACAAGTCTACGATCGGTGGCGTGGCTAACTCTGCTCTCGTTAGCGCAGATGGGTCTGCAATTCGCATTGCAAGTCGTGCTGGCGAAGCGTTTCGGAACAGAGTCGTCGATGGATGCGTTTTTCGCGGCCTCGACGTTGCCGCTGGTTGTCAGTGGGCTGCTGGCCGGAGCGGTCACATCCGCGTTCGTGCCGGTATACGTTGAGACGCGAGAACGAGCTGGTGAGACAGCGGCGTGGTCGATGGCCGTGCAAGTCACCTGTTGGTTGACGTTGATCGTTGTGATGCTTTGGCAGTTGGCGAAGCAGTTTGCCGAGCCTTGGATGGAGACGCTGCATCCCGGCTTCGATTCGCTGCA
Organism: Planctomyces sp.; assembly: GCA_031375695.1. GTDB lineage: Bacteria > Planctomycetota > Planctomycetia > Planctomycetales > Planctomycetaceae > SXKJ01. Next base: position 5,128 of record JANMIF010000484.1, on the reverse strand, counting down.
AGTTTGGGACACGGCCGAACTGTTCACGATCTTGTCGAGCTTGTTCATTTGGAACACTCTGGGCGGCGTGGCTCGCGCATGGAATCACTGCCTGGGTCGATTCGTTCGTACGGGTTTGGCGGCAGTCGCGGGGCAGTTGCTGACGTTCGGTTGGGCCTGGTCGCGCGCGGTCGGTGACGGAGCGATGAATGAAGTGGCCCGCGCGGTTGTGTTCGGCTCATTGGCCACGTTCGCGATACAGATGCCGTGGGGCTCGATCCTGTCTCGCGGTTGGCCGACGTCAGCGGAATCGCAAGCAGCGGTCGCGCGATGCATGCGGCTGGCGGCTCCGTTGCTGATCGTGTTGGCGTGTACTCAGTTAGACCCGCTGCTAGATCGGTATCTGACGACACTTCTGTCGCCCATTCAGCCGGGAGCGGTCTCACATTTGAGTTATGCATCGCGGTTGTCGTCGGCGTTTTTGACATTAATCAGCAGCGGCTTAGCGATTGTGGCGTTTCCGGAATTGGCGGCGCAGGCCGCAGCCCGCGATGAATCCGGCTTACGGCGCGAGGTCGCGGCCGGATTGCGATTTTTGATCGTGCTACTAGTTCCGGTGATCATGGCCTTGGCGATATTCAATGTCCCGATCGTCCGCGATCTGTATCAGCGAGGCCGGTTTCACGCGACCGACACGGCGATCGTCGGGCCATTGTTGGCGATCTTGAGCGGCCTGCTGGTCGGCGGCTGCGTCGGGGAACTGACGAGCAAAACCTTTTACGCTCGACAAGATATGCGGACGCCAGTCGTGATCGGCCTGATCGGATTCAGCCTCGGCGCGGCGTTTAAATTCTGGAGTTTTCGCCGCTGGGGCGTCACCGGTTTGGCGGCGGGAACATCGGGCTATTACGTGTTCAACGCCGTCGTGCTGCTGACGTTAATTGGGTTGCGCGACGGAGCGGGAAATTTTTCGGGGACCGTGATGACGTTGTGGCGTTCGTTGATTGCGGCAACATGTGCGGCGGCGACCGGCTACGCGATGCTCCGATTGTCGTGGCCTTATCCGTCGATCTGGAGCGGACTGATTGGTGCGGCAATTTATGGAGTGGTTTTACTACTGCTGCGCGACGAATTTGCCGCGCGAGCATGGCGAATGGTTTGGCCGAAAGCGCGAACATGAATTTGGCGCGACGCTCCGCGGTACGAGAACTCACGACGCGGAACGGCGTGCCAAAGTGGGCACGAAAAATCCCGGAAGCAGCTGGTCCAAGGGGGGCGAAGGACTCTGGCTACTTCCGGGAGGCGATTGCGAATTTTCGGCCTGCGTTGCAGATGGAAATCTACTTGTGAGTCTCCTCTGATTCGCGTGCCGTTTGGTTGTCTTCAACGTGCTGGACGTCGAAGGCGGCGGGACAATATGAGTTCTTCGAAAATCGGTCAACACGACTTTTCCAAAATCTTCAAAGAGTTTTTTCACGAGTATTGAGGTCGATATGCCAGCAAATTCATCCGCCACAACTCGTTGTGGCGACTTGCAAATCACGGCCGACGAACAGGCGATGATTGCCGTTCCGTCCGGCTGTCGCGTGACAGAAGAAGGCGAATCCGTAGGACGATCGGCGCTGCGAGATCATCCCGATGCAATCGCCGTTTTGTTGGTACCGTCCCCAAGCGATGTCATCCCAACATCACGCGAGGCCGGCTGGCACAATGAAGCTCACTTGCTGATGTCCGAAACTTGGAAAGAGCTGCCAGCTCGGTTGGCGGCCTTGTCATTTCAACCGTCAGAGCAAGTCGCTGTCATCGCCCGGCCGATCGAACCGGTGCGAAATGCTTTTGACTCCGTGAGTCGCAGCGCGGGACCAACACTGTGGCGGTGGTTGATCGAGATCACCAAACATGAATCGCGACTGCGGACTTTACAGCCGGAATTAGGCAAGATTTGGCTGACATCGGACGAGACTGAGGCTCGTGCGACCGATTACCGTTTGCCAAATTTGGTGATATCCCCACCGCTTAAGTCGTCGGCGTGGCTGTTCCACGAATTGAGCTTGCTGCGATTGGTTGACGTAGGCGGCCAAGTGAACTCACCTGCCGACGCCACTGCGGTGCTCGCCGGCTTGTGGCTGCTGCACGGCGACGGCGATCGCAGTCATCGGTATTCGCAAACGATCGAAGACGAGGGCCGACGCAGCGGCAACTTCTGGCACGGCATCATGCATCGGCAAGAACCGGACTACGGCAATTCGAAATACTGGTTTCGCCGAGTCGGCTCGCATCCGATCTTCCCGGAATTGGCTCGGCGGGCGAACCGGCTGTTCGACGCGGAATCGTCGGCATCAGCACAAAGCTGGCGAATGAAACTCGGACTACCAAGCCGCTGGGATCCGCTGGCGTTTGTGGACTTTTGCGAAGTCGCGGCAATTCAAGGCTCGACTCCATTGGCTGACCTGGCTCGCCGCCTGCAATTTCTCGAAATGCAGTTGCTGCTGCGAGCCACCTTTGCCGACTCACACAAATAAGAATGACCATGTTGGATTCGCTTCTCCGGTCGAAACGCCCTTTGGCACAACAGAGAAGCCAAGAGCAAAGAAATTCGTTCTTTGACCGTTACGCGAGCGGCATTGACCGATTTGCCAAAACGTAGATACAAGCCGGTCCCGTTTTGCGATCTGCTTTGGCGGAATCGCGACCTCTGTTTCCCTTCCCCGGCGAAATCTCGCCAACCATTTTCCCAAGGTGGCTGCCCGTTGCTGGCGTCATCGTTTGATCGGAGTGATGTCATGCGCCGATTGGTTCGTTGGACTGGCGTTTTTGGGTTGGGGTTGAGCACCCTGGTGGTGTCGGGATGTGGCAGCAGCAATGACACATCGCCCGCTAGTACCGCACCGGCGATCTCTGGCGAGATGAAAACGTTCCTCGACAAGGCTCGATCACAGTTGCAGAACAAACAGTGGCAACCGGCACTGCAAACGCTGACGCAAGCCATTCAACACGATCCGAAATGTGCCGAGGCGTATCTGCAACGGGGCAGCTTACTGGCTGACGCGGGTCAGGCAGCACAGGCGCTGGCGGACTTCGGTCGGGCCATCGAACTCGCGCCGAACGATGCCAAACTGAGGCACACGCGCGGCTTTTTGCTGATGACACATCGGCAGGTTGATGCGGCGATCGGCGACTTCAGCAAGGCCATCGAACTGAATCCCAAATACGCGCCGGCATTCAATAATCGTGGATTGGCGTGGCTCTCAAAAGGGGACGCTAAACAAGCGCTTGCCGATTTTGAGTCCGCCCTGGCGCTGGATTCCAAATACACCGAGGCTCTGATCAATCGAGGCTTCGTGAAATATCAATCCGGTCAGCACAAGCCAGCAATCGCCGACTACGATGCGGCCCTGAAGCTGAATCCCGATAACGTCAACGCGCTGAATAACCGTGGCCTCGCGAACTACGAACTCAAACAATTTGACAAGGCGGTTGACGACTTCACGCAGGCGATTGCCCGTGATCGGTACAACCCGAAGTTTTATTTGCAACGTCACGCCTGCTGGTCAAAGCTGGGCCGCGACGAGGAAGCTCAACAGGATGCCGCCCAAGTCGCATGGCTGAACAAGCTGGGTGATCTGAATCTCAAATTGGCTCGCGAGCCGCGAAAACCCGATGGCTATGTGGAACTTGCCGAACACTATTTGACTGGCAATGAACCACGCGTGGCACTCGCCAGTTTTGAAACGGCCATGAAGCTGGACCCCGACAACGCCCGATCGCTGTCTGGCCGCGCGGGCGTGTGGCTGACTCAAAAAAACTTCGACAAAGCGATCGCCGATTGTACGGCCGCGATCGACAAAGAGCCGCACTATGAAGCGTTCTCGCGACGCGGTGAAGCGTACCTCGCCAACGGCGACTACGACGCCGCGCTGGCGGACTTCAAACGAGCCAAACGTCTCGATGCTCAAGTCGCCAAAGCCTACTGGCTGCGAGCCAAAGCTCTGCGAGCCGAGGGCGAAACGGCTGCCGCCGCCAAAGACTTGGAACGAGCCTACGAGATCGACCCCAACCTGCGGACAGCCAGAACGAAATCCGATGCCGCTCGCGATTGAAATCGATAGCGAGGCAAAGCAATAAAGTATCCTGAAGCGTTAGCGACGGCGGGCGCTCCACAAAACGATGAATTCAGAATCTCGCGTCACGTCCGCCCTCGCCAGCGCTTTGGTTTAGTATCGTTCTCCCGCCAGGACAAGCCCGACGGATTAACTCGGCTTGCGATGTACGACCCAGCCTGGGACGATCGACCGCGCGGTGAACAAGGTCTTTCCCGCTGTGATATACAGCGTCCGCAAGTCGTCGCCTCCAAAGGTCACATTGGTCAGCACGTCTTCTGGGATCGGCATCCTTCCCAGCAGTTTACCGTCGGGCCGAATGACATAAACTCCCGGAGGCACATCGGTCGATTCGTGCGGCCCACGCGGTCGATAGATCCCGGACGCCACATAGAGTTGGCCACTCTGATCAATCGCCATTCCATCGCCACCGCGTCCAGAGCCGAAATCAAAAACGCAACGCGGCTGACTCGGCTCGCCTCGATCCGATAAATCGAAGGCCCAGATCTTCCGGTTCCCGCCGATCACCGGACAGCTATCGACCAGATACAACGTCCGCTCATCTGGGCTGAGCGCGATCCCATTGGGCCGCTGAATTTCCGGCTGCGTCAGCACGCGTATCACCGTCCCGTCCGGGTCGATGCGATACACCGAGTCATGATCCAACTCCATCGTGGAGCGATCGCCATAACAAGGATCGGTAAAGAAAATCTGGCCGTTCGTCCGCGCAGCGATGTCGTTTGGCGAATTGTAGCGTTTCCCCTGAAACCGCTCGGTCAACACTTCCACCTTGCCGCTGTTCAGGTCGGTCCGGGTGATTCGCCGGTTACCATCATTCGGCCCGAACTCGTTCCCTTCGCAAAGCCAGCAGCCGCCCCTGCACATCGAACAACAAGCCGTTTGACCGTCCGCTCGGAGTTCGCCAGACACTCCCTTCATTCGCCTTTGGATCGAACCGCATGATCCGGTTGTTGACGATGTCGCTGAAAAACACCCTCCCGTCACTCGCGGCGGCGGGCCCCTCCAAGAAGGCCACGACCGTGGCCGGA
>JANMIF010000468.1:0-1839 GCA_031375695.1 Planctomyces sp. | reverse complement strand
ATATATATATATATATATATATATGGGCAAGAGAGCCCATCCACCACATCAACCACGAAAACCTCTCCACCAACAAGGAACCTCATTCATGCCCAGCCCCATTGTCAGCCGCCGTCACGACATCCTCGTCATGTTCGATGTTACGAACGGCAACCCGAATGGCGATCCTGACGCCGGCAACCTGCCGCGCATTGATCCGACGACCAACAAGGGCCTCGTCTCCGACGTGTGCCTCAAACGCAAAGTACGGAACTTCGTCACGCAGTTCCCGGTGACTCGCAGCGACGAGCCAGAAAGCAACGGCTTCAACATCCTTATCCAGCAAGGCAACATCCTGAATGACAAGCTGAAAGAAGGGATCATTGCCGGCTCCCAGAAACTCGATCCAAAGGCGACGGACAAGCAAAAGGCCGAAACCGCGATGCACTGGCTCTGTCGCGAGTTCTTCGACGTTCGCACGTTTGGTGGTGTGCTCTCGACCGGCGACGACGTGCTGAAAGGGTCGGCGTTCGGCCAAGTACGCGGGCCGGTGCAATTCACGTTCGGCCGCTCGTGCGATCCGATCACGCCGATCGAAATCACCATCACGCGCTGTGCCGTGACGAAACCGGAAGACGAAAAGAAAGAACGCACGATGGGCAACAAGCACATCGTCCCCTACGCGCTGTATGTGGCGAAGGCGTTCGTCTCGCCGGTCTTCGCCGAGCGAACTGGCTTCACGGAAGACGACCTGGAACTCTTCTTTGAAGCCTTAGACCACATGTTCGACCACGACCAATCGGCCGCTCGTGCCGAGATGAGCGTTCGCGGCATCTACGATTTCGAGCACATCGGTACGCAAGACGCCAGTAATGCTACGCAAAACGCCCGCGAAGCCAAACTCGGCTGCGCTCATGCCTGGAAGCTGTTTGACGGTGTAAAGATTGAGTTGAAGAAGGGTGACGATGGTCGCACGAAGGATTACCCCGAATCGTTTGCGGATTACTCGATCACTGACAATTGGCTGAACGACGCCGCGCCCGCTGGTATCAACGGAGTGACGCTGACACGTCGCGTCGATCCACGCTGACGACCCTCAATCAAGATGGCGAAATCATGTCCGAATTTAGCCGGTCTGAAGACGATTACGCGCCGCTGTCCGCACTCAACGACTTGCTGTATTGCGAGCGGCGGTGTGCGTTGCATCGGATTGAAGAGGTGTGGGTGGAGAATGCTCACACGCTGTCGGGGACGTTGTCGCACCAGCGGGCGGACAAGCCGGTTGAATGGAAGTGCGAGAGCGGGCGCGAGGTGCATGGGATGTGGCTGAAGTCGGATCGGCTGCGGCTCGTCGGCAAGGCGGATGTGGTCGAGTTTCATCCCCAGCCGAGCGGTCCGGAGATTCCGTTCCCCGTCGAGTACAAGCGCGGTAAGCGGAAGAAGTGGGACAACGATGATGTGCAGCTTTGTGCTCAGACGATGTGTTTGGAGGAGATGCTGGGCGTGCCGGTGCCTCGCGGGGCGATCTTTCACATCAAGTCGAAACGGCGGCGCGAAGTCGTCTTCACCGACAAGCTGCGGAAGAAAACCGAGGCGACGGCGGCTCGGCTGCATGAATTGATTGCATCGGGAATCACACCGGCGGCGGTGCTCAAGCCACAATGCGACGGATGCTCGTTGCGAGAAGTTTGTCAGCCGGAGTTGGCCGATCAGACCGCTCGCGTTGAGCGATATTGCCGGGAGTTGTTTCAAGTGTGACGTCTTTGGAGTGCGCGTGTGTCAGCACCGCTTTGGATTTTTTGAACTTTGAGTTTGCGACGAAAGACACCACAAATTCAAAGCGGTGCTGACACACGCGCA
>JANMIF010000433.1:0-17150 GCA_031375695.1 Planctomyces sp. | reverse complement strand
CCAGCCGCTGAGCCACGGTCGTCGCCGACTGCCCATCCACCAGCATCCGCACCGCCTCTTGCTTGAACTCCCCGGTAAAACGACGACGCGAACGACGCGACTTCAAAACCTTCTTCATGGACATCTGACGGTCTCCTTTTGACCGCCAAAAATAGTGACTTACACTGTCCGTGAAATGCTGAGCACCTCACAGCGCCCCCGACGTGCCGTGGGTGTTCGTGATGGACTGCCTCAACGTGCATTGGTCCGCCTCGTTGGCCGAGTGGATTACGGAACGCTGCGAGCCGGATCGGCCACTGGGAAAAAAGGGAAATCGGGCCTGTTGCATTCTCAAGCGAAACGCCGCGAATTTCTGTCTGATCCCGAGCATCGCATCCGCTTCGTGTTTCTTCCCAAACACAGCTCGTGGCTAAATCAGATTGAAGTCCTCTTCGGTATCGTGATGAGAAAGGTCATGCGTCGCGGCAATTTCACTTCGGTCGCCGATCTGGAAGACAAGCTGCGCCGGTTCTTGAAATACTTCCACGACACCATGGCTCATCCGTTCGAATGGACCGACACCGGCAAACCAACACCCCCCCACCGCCGTCCACGTTTCTGCCCAACACACCGACGAAAACGTCGGCCCTCAAAAATCACAACAGCCAAACTTGCCCTCTGATGACACATCAATTCCCGCTTGCGGTACTAGCTCAACGGTCAGAATCCGCGTTGTTCTGTCCCGTCGATGGTGCTGGCCGTGTCGCCGACTTCCGTTCGCTACGCCACACGTTCATCAGCAACATTGCGGCCAGTGGAGTCCATCCCAAGGTTGCCCAGCAACTCGCCCGGGATTCGACGATCACACTGACAATGGATCGGTACAGCCACTTGGGGCTGATCGACATGACCGCCGGACTGTCGGCCCTTCCGGGAATCGTCACGACAGACGCCAGCGAGTGCCGCGCGACCGGCACGAACGATGCGACTGGTATCGGCTCGAATTTAAGTTGCACCAAAAGTTGTACTCAATCAGTGCAACTTAACGTCTTTTAGCCGTTATCAACTGGCGTGGGCGACACTCCGCCGACAAATGAACCCCCCCGTGTTTTCCCGCAAAAAAACGCAGAACAACACGGGGAATGATGTAGTACCCCCGACAGGAGTCGAACCTGTGACCTACGGTTTAGGAAACCGTCGCTCTATCCAACTGAGCTACGGGAGCAGAGCACTTTGATTTTAGAACTCCTTACTTAACTCCGATTTGTCGCGGAATATGGTGAGCCGATCCACGTTTTGTTTTCGGCGCTTAGATGTTTTACGCAACTTTAATTTCTCGCTAAATCTATCGTCTGCAGCCGGATGTGTAGGGAGACTAAAATCATGGCACTCCAGACGACAAATCAAAGCACAATTTAGAAGCCTCGACATGACTTTCCTTTAGTCGTCCACTAGGGAAGTGGCAAGTGCTGCGAAAAGATCAGCTGACGGACATTTTACTTCGGCAAACTCGATGATCCCGATGCTTCGGAGATACGGTATCTCGCGGCCGGTCGCGTTCCATGACCCGCCCAAATCACGACCGGTCGAGTTAACTTTGCGTTTGCCCGCAACGTCTTTTTAACCGCCAAGCGGTGGCGCGTCGATTCCGGGGAGATCACCGAATTTTTTCGTGGACCACATCGGAGCCAAAAACATAATCGCGGACATTGCGTCCGTCGCGATTGATCGTTGCAACTTTCCCGGCCAGCATTCGTTGGCTGAAAATGGCGGCCACTCCTGCTTCTCCATGCGGGTTTTGACGCGGACGATATACGTTCGCATCACAAAGCGAGACACTTTGCAGTTGCCGCTCACGGCCGTAGAAACTCAGACATTGTTTCCGGTCCCCTCGCTGATGCCTTAGGGTGACATCGGAAGCGCTCGGCAATATTCGTCGGCTGCTTCGGAGACCTCTCAGTTAAGCAAACTCCCGGACGAAGCAAATACAATACGCCGCGTGCTGACCCTCGCCGAGTTGTCCAAAACATGGCCCAGCGAAGGCAGAATGATGGACAAATAATGACACGGAGGCGCCGATGCACATATTTACTTCAGCGTGTCATTGCTGAATTTCGCAATGGCGGCACCGACGAACCGCATCAAGCCCTCGTCCACGCGAGTGCGACCGGTCGTTTTGCCGTTTTTCATTGTCAGGTTGGTTTCCCAAGTGTCCTTACCCGTCTTGAAGGCGTCGATGGCTAGTTTGCGGTGAGCTTCGCGGTCGCGTTTGTTTTTGGCTTCGGCTTCGGTCAACTTTTTCGGCGTCTCTTTGGCATCCAACCGAACTCGCCGAGCGTTCAGAATATCGACCAGCGGGCCGGCTTTTCCAAACAGACTTAGAAAATTGGACGGATCGACCCCTTCGGTTTTTCCAGAAGCGGTGATGGAACTTTTAAGTTGTTCCAGCGACTTGGTACCGATGGCGATCCACCAGACGTTGGGGCCGGTCGCGACAAAGGTTGGCGCTCCCTTGCCGAAGAGTTCGGTGAACTCGCCGTCTTCGTCAGGCCAGGTGACTTGATGAATCGACAACTCACCGACTTTCTCAACATCGAGTTTGACCTCCCCACCGGTCCTAAATTTCGGAATCAGTTCCAAGATTGGCTTGATCCGTTCCGGGTTGGGAGACTCGATGCCCAGCACCAGATTCGCCTTTTCGCCGGGTGTCTGTGTCAACTCGATCAAGGCATTGAGTAGCCCGGCTTTTTGTGTCCCTTCGACAAACGTGTCAAACCACATTTCGGAGGCTTTCTTGAATGCGGCCTTTTGGTCGGCGGTCCGCCCTTTGTCAGCTTCAATGGTTTTTTCGGCGGAGGCTTTCGCGAGCGTGAACCACTTAATAGCGTGCGCCTTCCGCGAATCGTTGAGCGGGAAATTGATTCGCCCGCTGATGACCGCGTTTTCCGATCGCGGGACAGATGCGAACAAACCGGGATCTTTGCCGAACGCTTCGGCCGATTTGTCCAAGTCGCTCCCTTTGATGGGGGTCAGTTCCAGGTCCAACCGGCCTTCGACTTTCGGAGCGTCGGTATTCCATCCGAGCAGCAACTCGGCGGAATCAGCCAGAAATCGTTCGACTTCATCCAGGCCCCAAACGGACAGCTCTTTGCGAAGTTCGAAGTCTTCGGTCGTTTCCTCCGGCGTGATCTTCAAACCGGCCAGCAGATTGTCTTTCGACTTTTGAAAGTCCGTTCGCCGCGCCTTTTGAGACGCTTCATCGACCTTGTCGTTCTTGATCACCAAGCCGACGTCGTACTTCTTGGCCAGCAATTGAGCGGCGGTCGTCAATGGATTTGCCAAATTCGGCGGCAGGGAATTGCGCTGTTCGGCGATCGAGCCGTATCCATTCATCAATCTCAAGAAGCCGATGTAGGCCCCCTTCAATTCGTAGAATCCGGCAGCCAATCGTTTCTGCTCAATTCCAAAGCCTTTCAGATTCACCAAAAACGCTTGGCCAACAGGTTTTCCCGGCGGATCCTTCAGTGGAAAGTGCAGTCGATTTTCGCTGCCATTGGGTGTCAGTAAGACCTCGGCGATGATTGGCTTCGAGGTATCGATTCCGCCGAAGAATGTGTCCAGCGTTTCCTTCAGCGGCTTCCAAGCTTTCAAGCCTTCCGCACCGCCCAGTTCGGTCAGAAATTTCAGATCGGCGACCAGTTCATCACCGGACAAAATTGCTGCTTGAACCTGCGGCGCATGCGGCGGTTGTTGAGCCAATGCTGACGAAAGCGAAAGAAACCCAACAGTCATCCACACAAATGAAATTCGGCAAGCCATTCTCACGGGCAACTCCTTGCTTTTCTTCGATCCCAGCTAATTCGGTGAACCGGGCAACAATCCGCGTCAGGCCAATCCTTCGACGCTCGATTTGATGAGCCACCGAATTCTAAGGGGATTTCAAAAACTGGGACAAGACGGATGATTGGGAAAACTCGCTTGATTTGGCCGCTCGCAGAATCCGAGTCGGTCTTCACATCCTGCCGCGAAATGAGTTACATCGCCGACTTATGCCCGAGCGAAACTCAACAGGGAAGTTGAACTTTGATGACTCAGCCACTGGACATGGCCTTTACGGTGAGATCCCCCGACAGCCCACCGGCGTTGCTAACATCGGGAGGCAACAGGAAGTTGGCAAAGCTTGGCCGCTTTCGAGTTCTGGGGACCGTCGTGCTTTTGTTTGTCGCCGGTTTCACACTGACTCGCTTCAGTGTGATGCTGTGGTTTGTGGAGTGGCGGCAACTCCGGTTATCAGAGTTTGTCGGCGTCATGGCGGTCGGGTTGTGGACTGATCTGTTGGTGTCGTTGGTGTTGGTGCAGGCTCAGTTGTGGCATTTGACTTGGTGTCCCGATCGCTGGTTGCAGACTCGAACCAGTCGCTTGTTCATGGAATTCTGTTGGCTTGTGGCGTTCGCAATGATCCCGCTTACGGCGATCATTGAGTTTCTGTTCTTCACCGAATTCGATGGCCGGCTAAACTACATCGCGTTCGAGTATTTGGTATATCCGACCGAAGTCTGCTGCAACTTGTGGCAGTCGTTTCCGGTGTCGCAATTGATTTTGGTGGTGGCCTTGATCGGTGGCGGCTTGTGGTGGGCGTTGCGTCCGCGATTCAGGCAGATGTTGGAAGACCGGATGCCGTTGAAGCGGCGAGCGGTCGTGTTCGGCTGCGTATGGTTGGCGATTGTCGGACTGTGGCTGACGAGCGGAATGCAGACGATGAACGTCTCGGCGAACCGCACCGCCAATGAATGTGCCGGCAACGGGCTGTACACGTTTTCGTATCACGCTTGGTCGTGCCACTTCGATTACGAGCAGTTTTATCTGACGATCAAACCGACCGAAGCGACGGCGGAGGTTCGGCGACATCTCCTGACTGGCCGTGACGAATGGCATCACGGCTCGACCAATCCGTTCGATCGAACGGTACGACAATCCGAACCGCAGCGAGATTGGAATGTCGTCATCGTTTTGGAAGAAAGTCTGGGCTCGGATTTTGTCGGTGTCCTGGGTGACGATCGCGGGTTGACGCCGTGCCTTGACCGGTTGTCTCGCGAAGGACTGCTGTTCGACAATTTCTTTGCGACGGGCAATCGCACGGCTCGCGCGCTGGAAGCTGTCACGTCGTCACTGCCGCCGATTCCGACTGAGTCAATTCTCAAACGGGATCATTCGGGGCATGTGTTTACTCTTGCGAATGTCTTGGCGGAGCGGGGATACAATCGGTTGTTCATGACTGCCGGGCGCGGACTGTTTGACGGAGTCCGTTCGTTCATGACAAATAACGGATTCAACCGGTTCGTAGAGCAAAGTGATTTCGTCAACCCGGCGTTCGTGAATGCTTGGGGAGTCTCGGACGAGGATCTGTTCAATAAAGCGCTCACGGAATTTGACGCCTTACACGCTGAGAAAAAGCCATTTCTGGCCTGCTTGTTGACGGTCAGCAATCATCGGCCGTTCACGTATCCCGATGGCCGCATCAGCCGACCGTCGGCCGAACAGTCGCGCAACAACGCGGTGCAATACGCGGATTGGTCGCTCGGTATGTTCTTCGACAAAGTTCGCGATCACGCCTGGACCAAGAACACGCTGTTCGTGGTTCTCGGCGATCACGGGGCTCGGATTTATGGCAGCCAGCTCTTCCCGATAAAGTCGTATCGCGTGCCGGTACTGGTGATGCGGCCCGATGAAGTCGGACGGGGCGAACGCTGCTCGACTTTGGTCTGCACGCTCGACATCGCACCGACCGTGATGGGGCTGCTCGGCGGTGATTACCGCTCGACGTTCTTTGGTCGCGATGCCCTGCAAGTCGCTCCCGAAAATGGTTATGCCCTGATGCAGCACAATCACGATGTGGCCCTGCTGACCGCCGACGGAAAGCTGGTGGTGCTCGATGCCCGGCATCATGCCTGGGTCTATGATTTCGATCGCGAAAAGTTCGCACTCAATCCGCTGCCGCTGCCCCCCGCCGATCGAGTTCGCGAGACAGCCGCCTTCTATCAAACGGCCTATCGGCTGTACTACGACGAGCGGCTGTTTCCCGCGAGTAGTTCCATCGAAGTCGCGAAACCGGTGGAAGCGAAATCGGCCATCGTTCCGACAGCCTATTCCGAGCTACCGCACCTCCGCTAAACGAGACTGCGGCAACCTCGACACTCGCAACAGCAGGCCGCTATAAACCCGCTCCGCGCCGAGCAGCGGATCTAGTAAAATTGCCGGACCGACCGCCTGTTTTCGTTTGATTGAGAAAGACTCATGGCCAACATCAGTACCAGCGACTTCAAAAAGGGAATCAAAGTCATCATTGATGGCGAGCCATGCGACATGGTCGGCCTGGAATTCGTTAAGCCGGGCAAAGGCCAAGCTCTCTACCGCACGCGGCTCAAGAACCTGCTCAAGGGAACGTACCTCGACAAGACTTACAAAAGCGGCGACGGCCTGGAAGGGGCGGACGTCCGCAAGACCGACGGCGTCTACTCGTACCGCGATGCCAACGGCTACATCTTCATGGACAACGAAACTTTCGAGCAACACTCGCTGCCGCTGGAGACCTGTGCCGAGTCGCTGCGGTACATCAAAGAAGGCAGCCCCTGCCAACTGCTGTACTGGAACGACCGCCTGATTGACTTCACGCCACCGCAACATGTGACTCTTCAAATCACTTATACAGAGCCAGCCGTTCGCGGCAACACGTCGTCGAACGTGACGAAGGCTGCGACCGTCGAAACCGGAGCCGAAATCCAAGTCCCCGCCTTCGTCGCCTCCGGCGAAAAAGTCCGCATCGACGCCGTCACCGGCGAATACATCGAACGCGTCCGCGATTAAACGCATTTGCCGTGCGACTCGAATCTGCGTTCGCCTCATCTTTTACCCCCGATATTTTGCCAGCCGATCCAGTGGGACATGGCAGGCAAAACATCGGGGGTAAAAAATGTGATTGCACACTTGTCGGCATGACGACGATTCGGTTGGACCAATTCCGACTGAGCGCGTATGTTGACGCGGAAACAAGATACGCCGATTTCGGGCGAGCACGCATGTTGACGATTCATGGTTCTGCTGGCCGAATGTGCGACACCGCTTCTCGGCGTGAGTTGTTGACCGTCGGCGGTCTGTCGCTGATCGGGCTGAGCTTACCGACATTTCTGCGACAACAGGCCGTCCATGCGGCTCCGGCTGTGTCGCCCGCGAACCGCTCGACGGCTGGGTTCGGAGCGGCGGAATCCGTGATCTTGCTCTACATGCAAGGTTCTCCAAGTCACATCGACCTATGGGATTTGAAGCCGGATGCACCCGCGGAAATTCGGGGCGAGTTTCGGCCGATTGCGACTCGCGCGCCGGGCATGATGATCGGTGAAGTGTTGCCACTTCTGGCGAACCAGGCTCAGCACTTCTCGCTGATCCGGTCTCTGGGAGTCAATCCGAAGGGACTGCGGAATCATGGGTCGGCGATTTACATGCTGATGACCGGAACCGACCCGGCGAATTTTTCCGTGACCGGTTTGGCCGTGCCTCCGGCACGGGATGATCTGCCGTCAGTCGGTTCGATCGTGGCTCGGCAGCGGCCGTCACGTTCGGGTGGCTTGAGCTACGTCGCGGTGTGCGGGCCGGTCAAGGAAGGGAAAGAGATTGGCGTCGGGCAGTCGGCGGGAATTCTCGGTGCGGCTTACGACCCGTTCACGATGTACGACGATCCGACTCAGCCGCTGAAGCTGGAAGCGTTCGCTCTGCCCGGCGACGTCACGTTGAATCGGCTGCTATCGCGAGTCGATCTGCGAGCGAACATCGACGCGCGACGCGATTCCGTCGGCGCGACCGCGACGTTCGATACGTACTACGAGCGAGCGCTCGACTTGGTGCAATCGCATCGAGCCGTGCAGGCATTTCGATTGGTGGCGGAGTCGGACGCAGTGCGCGATCGTTACGGCCGAACGCGATTCGGGCAGAGTTGTTTGTTGGCTCGGCGACTGGTCGAGGCTGGGACGCGCTTCGTCCAAGTGACGTGGCCCGCCCGATCGGATGACGAACCGGTCCCCGGCCCGGACGGCTCGTGGGACACGCATCGCAACAACTTTCCGACGTTGCGAGAACACCGCTGTCCTTACTTTGATCGTACCATGTCCGCGCTGATTGCCGATCTCGCCGAGCGCGGGCTGTTGGAAAAGACGTTGGTCGTGGCGATCGGTGAGTTCGGCCGTTCACCGAAGCTCGGCGTTCCCACAACCGACAACGTCGGCCCCGGCGGTCGCGATCACTGGCCCGAATGTTACTCTTGCCTGATCGCTGGCGGCGGCGTGCGACCGGGCCAGGTCTACGGCGAATCCGATCGCTTCGCCGCGTGGCCGAAAAACAATCCCGTGCATCCGTATGACCTGATCACCACGATCTACCACGCCTTGGGGATCGATCCGGCCACTGAGTACTACGACTCACTCAATCGCCCCCGCCGCCTCGTCGAACACGGACAGCCGGTGCTGGGGTTGTTCTGATTCTTGCTATTCGCTCGCGATTTGTTTGGGATGGCTCGCATCTCGACTTATGGCATCTGCCAATCTGACCAAACAGACTGTCATCTGACTTCGCCACTTCAATCCGCCCATCGCCATCGAGGTCATGACGGGTTTCGCGAACACAAACAAGGCGCTTCCGATTGGTCGGGATTCGTGGCTACAATCCGACACCTCCCGCGACGGTATCTGGGCCGTTGCGACGATTGGCTCACCGAATTGAAGGACTGACCGATGGCTTTGAAGCTGATCAGACTTGTTGTGGCGTTTGGCTGGGGATTCGCCGGCTCGTGTTCGCTCGTTTCGGCGGCGGATGCGCCGACCGAAAAGCTCGAATTTGGCCGCGATGTGCGGGCGATTCTGTCGAACAACTGTTTCAAGTGTCACGGACCGGACGAGAAGCAGCGGCAAGCCGGATTGCGGCTGGATCAGCGAGACGGGGCGGTCGCGAAGTTGGAATCCGGGAAAACCGGAATCGTCGCGGGGAAGTGGTCGGAGAGCGAGATCATCGCTCGGCTGACGACCGACAACTCGGACCTCAAGATGCCGCCGCCCGCTTCGGGGAAGAAAGTTTCGCCGCAACAGATTGAATCGCTCAAACGCTGGATAGACGAAGGGGCCGAGTACAAGCCGCACTGGTCGTTCGTCGCGGCGAAGCGGCCGGAGTTGCCAACGGTTTCGGATGAAGCGTGGGTCAAGAATCCGATCGACCGGTTTGCGCTCGCGAAGCTAGATCGTACCGGGTTGAAGCCGAGCGCCGCGGCGGACAAGTTGACGTTGATTCGGCGAGTCACTTTCGATCTGACCGGGTTGCCGCCGACGCTCGCCGAGATCGATGCCTTTGTTGCCGATCAATCGCCGGAGGCTTACGACAAGCTCGTTGAGCGGTTGCTGAATTCGACTCGTCATGGTGAGCATATGGCTCGGTTCTGGCTCGATGCGGCTCGGTACGGCGACACGCATGGACTGCACCTTGATAACGAGCGTTCGCTGTGGCCGTATCGCAATTGGGTGATTTCCGCCTTCAACAAAAATGTGCCGTTCGATCAATTCACGATCGAGCAACTTGCCGGCGATTTGCTACCGAGTGCGACTCAGGAGCAACGGATCGCGTCGGGATTCAACCGCTGCAACGTGACGACCAGCGAAGGTGGCTCAATCGACGAAGAGGTTCGCGTGCGGTACGCGGTCGATCGAACTGAGGCGATAGGGACAGTTTGGCTCGGCCTGACGCTCGGCTGTGCGGTCTGCCACGACCATAAGTTTGATCCGGTCACGCAGCGTGAGTTTTATCAGCTCTTCGCGTTCTACGGTTCGACGGCGGACGCGGCGATGGACGGCAACGCGCTTTTGCCGCCGCCGAACATCAAGTTGCCTCAGGCCGAGGACGAAGTGAAGTTCAAACAGATTGACGAACAGATCGTTGCGACGCGGAAGCAGATCGCCGATGAAGTGGCCAAGATCGAATATGCCGAACCAGTACCGACTGAAGGGAAGTCGGCGACCGATCCGGCCGAGTTCGTTTGGATCGAAGACGGTACTCCCGCCGGAGCAAAGCTTGAGGGGAATTCACCGTGGGAATTTGTGACGAAGCTCGCTCCCGTCTTCTCTGGAGAGAAGGCGACGAAACGAACGGGAGCTGGGATGACTCAGCACTTCTTCACCGGAGCGACCGCGCCGCTGAAAGTCGGCGAGGGGGACAAGCTCTTCGCGTACTGTTACCTCGACCCGGCGAACCCGCCGAAGACGGTGATGTTGCAATGGAACGACGGCCAATGGGAACATCGAGCGTTCTGGGGCGAAGATAAGATCGCGTTCGGAACAGGTGATGTGCCGGGGCATAGGCGGCTGGGCGACTTGCCGAAGCTGGGCGAATGGGTGCGGCTGGAAGTTGATGCAGCTCATGTCGGGCTGACCGGAAAGCTAATCAATGGCTGGGCCTTCACGCAGTTCGACGGCACGCTGTATTGGGACAAGGCGGGGATCGTGACTCGCACGCCGCAAGACGGTTCGGGCTTCGAATCGCAGTTGGCTTGGGAGGCTTACGACAAGGCTCAGGCTCAATCGAAAGTCCCGCAGCAAATTCGCGACGCGATCAAGCTCGAAACGGACAAGCGGAACGACGAGCACAAGAAGCAGATTCGCGAATACTTTTTGACCAACATCTACTCGAAGTCGCGGCCGGCGATTGATCCGCTCAGCGCCAAGATTGAAGAGCTCAACAAGCAACGAGCCGCAATCGACGGCGCGATCCCGTCCACGATGATCATGGCCGACATGCCGACTGAGCGCGACACGTTTATTCTCACTCGCGGCGCGTACAACAAGCCGGGCGCAAAAGTGATTCGTGCTATTCCTGCGATGTTCGGCGGCAAACTGCCGGAAGGCGTGCCGGTCAATCGGCTGGGCCTCGCAAAATGGCTGGTCGATCCGTCGCATCCGCTTTCGGCGCGAGTCACAGTCAACCGCTTCTGGCAACAATTCTTCGGCCGTGGTCTCGTGAAAACCGCCGAGGACTTCGGCGTGCAAGGGGAATGGCCTACGCACCCGGAATTGCTCGATTGGCTGGCAACGGAGTTTCAGATGCCGACGGTGCGCACTCCAATCGAGAACACCGAAACCACTGTCCCGAAAAACTGGGACATGCGCCACGTGCTGCGACTGATCGTCACTTCGAACACGTATCGACAGACATCGTCGTCTGCAGCGGCCCTCGCCCCTCCGTCTTCAGCCCTCAGCCAAACTTTGTACCAGCGCGATCCCGAAAACATGCTGCTGGCTCGCGGCCCGCGATTTCGGTTCGATGCCGAAGTGATTCGTGATTCGGCGTTGTTCATCAGCGGTCAGTTGGTCGAAAAGATCGGCGGCAAGAGCGTCAAAACGTATCAACCGGCCGGCCTATGGGAGTCGGTCGCGTTTGTCGGCAGTACGACCAGCCAATTCAAACGCGATGCTGGCGAGTCGTTGTATCGCCGCAGCATGTACACGTTCTGGAAACGAACCTCACCACCACCGATCATGACGACTTTTGATGCCCCGTCGCGAGAGGTCTGTACCGTCCGCCGCCCGCGTACAAACACGCCGCTGCAAGCACTCGCGACTATGAACGACGAACAATACGTCGAAGCCGCGCGGCACTTCGCTCGCCGCATGTTGATCGACGGCGGAACGACATACTCCGACCGGCTGACTCACGGTTTCCGCCTCACTACCGGCCGCAAGCCGTTGCCGGAGGAACTCGAAGTGCTGCTCGCCGTCTTTCAAGAACATCACGCTCACTACCAATCGAAACCAGATGAGGCAGTCAAACTACTCAGCATCGGCGAATCCAAACGAGACGAATCCCTCAACCCCAGCGAATACGCCGCAATGACGATGCTGGCCAACCTTCTGTTGAACTTGGACGAAACGCTGACTAAGGAGTGAGCAATGACGACTGCATATCTTTCGTTGCCGCCTTTGCGAGACGACACCATGGATCGTGTTGTTCAATCGATTGAACAGGTGCAAAATCGTGTGCGTCGCTCATCTGCGGCACTTGAGCGATCGCAGATTGCGTATGCGGTAATTGGAGGCAACGCGGTGGCCTATTGGGTGGCGGAGGTAGATGAAACCGCGGTGCGTTTCACTGGCGATGTCGACGTCCTCATTCGTCGCGGCGACCTGCCGGAAGTCACCCTGGCCATGCACGCGACGGGCTTTCGTTATCGGCATGTCCGCGGCATCGACATGTTTTTGGACGGTCCGAAAAACAGCGTCGCCGATCCAGTGAATCTCTTTTTCGCCGACGAA
Source organism: Planctomyces sp. (assembly GCA_031375695.1). Lineage (GTDB taxonomy): Bacteria > Planctomycetota > Planctomycetia > Planctomycetales > Planctomycetaceae > SXKJ01. The sequence goes on along the minus strand of JANMIF010000433.1, from coordinate 4,833 downwards.
ACAGTTCGTCCCACTGACTTGGCTCCGACGACCTCCGTCGAGGAATCGATTCCGGGCGATGGCTACCGAGTCTTGGGCCTGGAAGCGTTGGTCCGCATGAAGTTGACGTCGTTTCGGTTGAAGGATCAAACGCACCTCGACGACATGCTGCAAGTCAGACTGATCGACGCATCGCTCAAAGACCGCCTTTCCCCGGAATTGGCCGAGCGATTTCAACAAGTGCTCGACCAGTTTGAACCGATCCTCGGCAACGACACCGAAGCCATGGGAGCGAGCGAATCATGACCGTCGTGTTGCGATAGGATTTCTCTTGGCAAAGGATGATCGACGCCGTGGAAGCAGTCTAAGTGCGTCGCGGTCAAACAATCGAAAGAAATCTAAAGCGGTGCTGACACACCGCGCTCCAAAGGAAAAGAACCATGAACCCGATTCAAGAATATCAATTGCGCGAGACTCGACGTTACTTCTTTGGCAAGTGTGCGGCCGGCATTGGTGGAGCAGCGTTGGCTTCGACAATGAGTCCACAATTGCTGTCGGCGGATTCGAGCGGCAGCGGCGTCGGGACAAATGGCGAGTTGCCGGCGTTTCATATTCCGCCGACGGCTAAGCGAGTGATTTGGCTGTTCATGGCCGATGGCCCTTCGCAGATGGACCTCTTCGATTACAAGCCGAAGATGGTCGAATACTACGACAAGGATTTGCCGGAGTCGATTCGCAACGGGCAGCGGATCACGACGATGACGTCGGGGCAGACGCGGTTCCCGATCGCGCCGACGCTCTTCAAGTTCGGACCGCACGGCGAGAACGGGACTCTCGTCAGTGAGTTGTTGCCGGAGATCGGATCGATCGTGGATGACATCACGATCGTGAAGTCGATGCACACCGACGCGATCAATCACGACCCGGCGATCACGTTCATTCAAACTGGGAGCGAACTTCCCGGTCGGCCAAGCTGTGGTGCTTGGGTGTCGTATGGACTCGGCAGCCCCAACAAAAATCTGCCGAACTACGTTGTGCTGACATCACGGATCGCGCCCGGTTCCGCGACGCAAGCGTTGTTCTCGCGGCTGTGGGGCTCGGGGTTCCTGCCGACGATGCATCAAGGAGTCGGGCTGCGGTCGCAGGGTGATCCGGTGCTGTACCTGTCGAACCCCGCGGGAGTCGATCCGGCTACGCGACGCAAAATGCTTGACGGCCTCGCCAAGCTGAATCAACAACGCTTCGAGAACACCGGCGATCCCGAAATCCACACGCGGATCGCGCAGTACGAGATGGCCTTCCGGATGCAGTCGTCGGTTCCGGAACTGACCGACATCTCCGGCGAACCGAAGCATGTGCTCGACCTGTATGGCCCGGAAGTCACCGATCCCGGCACGTTTGCCTACAACTGTCTGCTCGCGCGCCGCATGGCCGAGCGAGGCGTGCCATTCGTGCAAGTCTTCCTGCGCGGCTGGGATCATCACGGCAGTTTGCCCGGCTCAATACGCCAGTTGACGAAGACAGCTGATCGCCCCGCCGCCGCGCTGGTGAAAGATCTCAAACAACGCGGAATGCTCGACGACACGCTGGTCATCTGGGGCGGCGAGTTCGGCCGCACGGTTTACAGCCAAGGGACGCTGACCAAAGACAACTACGGCCGCGATCATCACCCGCGCAACTTCACGATGTGGTTCGCCGGCGGCGGCATGAAGCAGGGCCTCGTTCATGGCGAGACCGACGATTTCTCGTACAACATCACCGAGAAACCCATGCACGTCCACGACCTCAATGCCACGCTACTGCATTGCCTGGGCATCGACCACGAAAAACTGACCTACCGCTTCCAAGGCCGCGACTTCCGTTTGACCGATGTGCATGGCAACGTGGTCAAGGAGATTTTGGTGTGAGTTGCAGTCCTCGTCCTGCCGAGACATTGTCATGTTGACTTTTTCTGGATCGCGGTCTTCGTTCTGTGATGGCGTGAGCCGCCGAACATTTCTCAAGCTGGGTACGTTGGGGGTCGGCGGACTTGGGTTGGCGGACTTGCTGCGGATGCGAGCCGAGGCGGGTGTGTCGGCGAACATTCCGAAGTCAATAATCCTCATCTGCCTTCCCGGAGGTCCTAGTCATATCGACATGTACGATTTGAAACCGGAGGCCCCTGCGGAATATCGGGGTGAGTTCCGGCCGATCGCCACCAATCTTCCGGGCCTCGACATCTGCGAGCTGATGCCGTTGCAGTCGAAGATCGCTGACAAGCTGGCCGTGGTTCGCAATCTGACGTTCACACAGGGTGATCATCAGATGCAGGAGGTTTACACGGGCTTCCCGGCGGCTCCGAATGCGCCGTTTCTGTCGCCGCCGATTCGTCCGGCGGTCGGTTCGATCATCAGCAAGTTGCGCAGCGGCGAGCGTTCGCTGTTGCCGAACTACATCAGTCTCGGCGGGAGCGACTTCTACAACGTCGCGGCGGCCGAAGTGCCGATGTACCTCGGCCCGGCTCATGCTCCCTTCGAGCCGAAAGGGGATGTCGTCGGCAACCTTGAGTTGAAGGCCGAGGTCGGGCTGAGCCGGCTCGGCGACCGCCAATCGTTGCGTCGCACGTTCGATCACTTGCGCCGCGATCTGGATGTCGCGAATCAATTGGAGGCGGTCGATTACTACAACGCGAAAGCGGTCGACATGCTGACGTCACCGGAGGTGCGCCGGGCGTTCGACATCGAACAGGAATCGGCCGAGACGCGCGCACTCTACGGACCCGACACGAAGTTCAAGTTGTATTACCAAGCCGGTCACACTTGGCATGCTTCGCGGTTCCTGCTCGCTCGGAGGCTGGCCGAGGCGGGCGTGCCGTTCATCACGCTGACCGAAGGTGGCTGGGACGATCACGGCAAAGTCAATGAGGCGTCGCCCGCAGGTAATGTCTTTGAACGGCTGCGCGAGAAGCTGCCGGTGTATGACCGGTCGATCTACGCGCTGATCACGGATCTCTACCAGCGCGGTCTCGACAAGGATGTGGCGGTCGTCGTGTGGGGTGAGTTCGGCCGCACGCCGCGAATCAACTTCGCGGGCGGACGCGATCACTGGCCGCGAGCCGGCTTCGCCCTCTTTTCAGGAGGCAGCTTCCGCACCGGCCAAGTCATCGGCCAAACCGACGCTCGCGCCGAACGCCCGACGAGCAAGGCGTACACACCGCAGAACGTCTTCGCCACGCTCTATCATTTCCTCGGCATCGACCCCGACCAGTCCACCTATCGCCACCCCAGCGGCCGACCGATGCACCTCTTGGACGATACCGGCCGAATCATCGAACTGGCCTAAACGCGATCCGAGAAGTTTCTCGTTTCAGGATGAGTGCGTGTTGCGCCTCTTTTCCAACGAACACACGAAGTGGACTTGCCGGGCGACCTCGCGGAATCCGAGTGACGAGTACAGGTGTTGGCCGATGGCGTTTTGAACCAGCGTTTCAATTTTGGCGTGACTCAAGCCAGCTTGTCGAAAGTGAGCCAGAGCGTATTCGATCAACGTCCGGCCAATTCCTCGTCCGCGATCCTCGGCGGTAATCGCGATGTTCGGGATGTGCCCGATGCCGGCTTCGCGATCCATCCAAGTCGAAACGTATCCGAGAATTCGTCCGTCCGCCTCGGCCACGAAAATGCCATTGGGGTCGCGAGCCGCATCCTCATCCAAGTGCCGAGCTTTTCGCCAGCGCCAGTTGTGGCCGTTGATCTCACCGAAGAGTTGCTCGGCTCCCTGATCTATCGAAACGCCCTCGAACGCGGCCACCGTGATGGCTTTCAGCGTTGGCAAATCGTCAGCCTGAAATGGGCGGATCAGCATCAGATGGCTCCATCACAAAGATCACGATTGGCGAACGTTGTCACCTGCCGAAAGTAGCGTATCATCCGCGACGCCGTAAACTCGCCGGACGAAATCCATGATCGACACCGCCCTACTGACCGCCGACTCCTTTGATGCCGTGCGCTACGACTTGCCCGACAGCGGGCAGTGGGTGGAGTTGGTGCGCGGTCGAGTCGAAATCCTCACGCCGCCGGAAGAAGAGCATCGGCTGGTGGTTCTGCATCTGTCGAAAGCTCTCGGTTCCTATTTGACGGAAACGCCGGGCGGCTATCCGGTGTTCGACTTGGGTTTGATCGTTGCTCGGCACCCCGACACGATCCGATTTCCGGCAATCAGCTTTTTTCTCGGCGGTGAAATGTTCGCCGAAGCCGACCGTTCGATCACTGACACGCGCCCGGCCTTGGTGGTCGAGATCATGTCGTCAAACGATCGCCGTCGCTCACTCAACGATCGGCTATATGAATATGACCGCTGGGGCGTCGAAGTCATTTGGGTCGTGGACACCATCGAACGAGCCGTTCACATAATCCGTCCCGGCTACACAAACCGCGCACTCCGCAACGACGAAATCCTGTCCGGCAGTTCCACTTGGCAACACAAAACAACCGCCAAGCCAATTCTGTCCGACTTCCGCATCTCCGTCGCCAGCTTGTTCGTCGAGCCGGAGTCTTGGAAGACGCCCAACTAACCCTCAATCCAGCAACCGCTTCTGCGTTTTTGTAGCGATTGCGAGCGTGCACTCCGAGCATTTTCGACGTCGTCGGCGATGAGTGTTGATTCGTTGGAGTTGTCGTGGTGTGAGGCTTTTGGTTCGCGGAACCGGTGAGGCGGTGATTGAGCGGGGCGCGGCGTTCGGACGGGAACGCCACTCTTATGGCGGGCGATTTCTCGCGATGCCCAGGCCTCTCTCAACAGTTCATCGCGGTCGCCAGGAGGAAGTAAGGTGGGGAGTTGTGGGTTCCAATGCAGCACGCGATGGATCACTCGGCGGCC
>JANMIF010000406.1:0-22741 GCA_031375695.1 Planctomyces sp. | reverse complement strand
AACCGTAGCCAAGAACGGCCCAACAATCCCAGACCAATCCTCGTCTGTCGGATAATTACAAGACAATTCCGACCAGCGTCAACCGAAGGTCCGCACACAACCCCGTCACTACGTTGCTGACAGTGCCATTCGGGACAGATCTCTTTTTGAGGTCGTCCTTGTACTTTCAAGGGGAGCCGAACGGTAATGTTCTTGAGCCAGCGATCGCCTCCAAACGGGAGACCACGTTGGATGCAGCGAAAGATCACACCAGCCTCAGTCATCGGCGTGATTGAAAACGACGTTCGGTTTGGCTGTCGGCTGCGGCGAGTCAGCGGCGTGCAGCGCGGCCAGCGGCGACAGCAGTCGGCGGGGTAGAGCAACAATGCCCACCGCGTCAAGTTCAACAGCGCACGGGTCGCAGTCACGAGTGTCAGCGCGGGGGCCATGAATGGATTTCAGTAAGCTGGTGATGGATTGATTGTTGACGTCATTTGGTCGTGCCAGTCACCCACTTGAACTCGGCGAAGATCACCTTCGTCAGGTCCGAGCCGGGTTTGGGTTGGAAGCGGAGCTTGCCGATGCTCGACCAATCCTTCAGGGGCATTTGGTTTGTGGGGTTCGTGAGTCGTTCAGGGGTGATAACCATTTCCTGCCATTCGTCGGAGGCGGTGATCTCCAGTTCGACCGAGTGATGGTCGCCGCCGGTGAGCACCACCGTTTGCGGTTCGGTGCAGTAGAACTTGAAGCTCAGCCGCGCGTTGGCGGGGGCTTGCCATTTGGGGTCGTGCAGTTGCTCGGTGCCGGGGCCGCGTTGGTTGTTGGTCGAACGAAAACCCTTGATCCCTTTCGGGCCTTCGAGCTCGGCGATGTTGGTCCACGCGCTGTAGCCGCCGCTGGAGATGTTGTCCGACGGCTTGTCGGTCGCCTTGGCGTTGCCGAGCTTCGCGGGGATCGCGGCGTTGAAGTCGGTCGAGCGGACGATCGTTGTGTCATAGGTGATGTTGGCGTAGCCGAAGACGTAGTCGTCGACATTCAGCACCGGCATCTTGCCGATCCACTGCTGGCCTTGTCGCACGCTTGGTGTGTCTCGCCAGGACCGAGCGAAGCTGACCGGAGTCTTGAGCGCGTAAAATATCTCGACCTTGCGCACCTTGTCCGCTGAAGCCGGAGTGACGACCAGTTCCGGCACGCCGTCGGCATCCAGGCGAATCTCGGATCGCGGCTGCTCCGGCCAAGTCACGTCCTTGCCGAGCACATGCCTTTCGAGCCAGAACTTCGTGTTGTGTCCGATCTTCTCGGTGTCGTGATGTCCGCGAGCCTGAATCGCAAACGACCACGGCACGTTTTTCGGAAACTTCTTGAAGCTCTCCAGCCCGCGTTCGTGACCGCCGTGATGATCGTTCGATCCGTTCAGGAACAGCGTCGCCGCCGTGATGAACGGGACATGAGCTTCCGGCACGATCGACGCCAGGATGATCTCTTCGCCCGGAGACTTCGGCGATTCGACGTACGGCACGTTGTAAAGCCAGACCTGCTTGTCCCGGTAATAGTCGTTGTACCCGATGCCGAAGTAAGCCACGACCGCCTTCACGCGCGGGTCGGTGGCGAGGTTCCACATCAGCGTGCCGCCATACGAATACCCCATCGCTCCGAGCCGCGTGCGATCGACTTCCTTCTGCTGTTCGAGATAGCTCAGCACTCGGCGCTGGATCGCATACCAAACGTAGTCCGAGGTCTGCCTGGGATCGGTGATGAACGCTCCGTCCAATGTCTTCGACCGCACCGGTCCCGCGACCTTGGCATCCATGTTCCCGTGCCGGAGCTTCTCGGGATACTTCGTGAAGTGCGGACGATCTCGCGTCTGGCCGCAGTAGTCATGAGCCATGACGGCCCAGCCTTCTTCCACAAACTTTCGATCGGGGTTCGCCGCCCCCATCCAGCCATGCACCACGAGCAATCCCGGAGCTTTCGCCGCCCCCGCCTTCACGCTGTAGCGGCAGTAAACCTGGAGCTCTTCGCCGAGCACATACGCGCTGATGTAGGAGTCTCGATGGAAGATGCCGTTCTGAGTTTCCTGCTTGACGATCTCCTCTTTGAAGTCGCCGTGATCGGAGTCGTACTCCTTCCACAACGCGAACGGAGTCGTGAGAGGTTCAGCGGCGTACAGCGCGGCCAACGGCGACAGCAGCAAGACTGTGAGAAGAGTTAGGGTGTGTTTCATGGTTTCGTTGCCTTCTCTCCGATGCGTGAACGATCAATGCGAACGCAATGCAAGTGGCTCGCGTTGTGGTCTGAAGCATCTGCTCTTCCAGGAAAACCGAAGCATCACGGTATTCTAAGCAGAGTCTCCACGAGCGGCTTCAACTTTTCGGCGAACAGACCGTATCCGCCATCTTGCGAGAGGTGGATGTTGTCCGGCGTGAAGAGTTCTTTCTTGAGCGTGCCGTCGGCGTTGAGCATGTCCGCGGTGAGATCGAGCACATGCACCTGCGGGTCACGGTCGAGCTTCAGGGCATCGAGCGCGGCGTTCGTCTTCTTGATGTCCTCGTAGAAGCGATTGCCTGGAGCATGTGCCGGGAAGATCTTCACGGCGATCACGTTGGCCTTTGGGAATTTGTCGCGCACGTTCGCGACACACATCTCAATCCCCTTCGCCGCCGCTTCGACTCCCGTCTCTGGCGTGAAGAACATGTTGTTGTTGCCGATCAGCACGACGACGAGTCGCGGATCGAGTCCCGCAACGCCGCCGTGATCGAGCCGCCACAGGATGTTCTGCGACTTGTCACCGCCGATGCCGATGTTGATCGACTTGTACTTGCCGAACTGTTTCTGCCACGCGGCGTTGAGCGGCTTGTTGTCGAGCGGGCTGCCCCATTGCTGCGTGATGCTGTCCCCGACCAGCAGAATGTCGATCGGTCCCTTGTTGGCCTCTACGTACTCGACGAGCTTCGCGTGCGTGTCGAGCCAAGCCGTCCCTCCAAAATGTCCCGCCGACGGACAAACCGGCCACATCGTCGGCAGGTGCTTGTTCGATTCTCGTCCCGGCCGCCGTTCATGCTCCGGCTTGAGCACATAAGCCCGCCCCTCAGCGGTCAACGGCCAACCGGTCTTCTGCGGCTCGGCTGTCTGGTAGAAATATTCAAGAGCCAGCACGCCCTGAGACGAAGCTGTTGCGAGAAGTGCGATCGCGATGACGGTGAATCGGATGCGGTTCATTTCGGAACGGGACTCTGTTTTGAAAGGGGCATCAAGTAGTCAGCCTCTTTTTTGATGACCGCCTCGCACAGATCCCGTTGGCAGTAGAGTGCGTCGGCGACGATCAGCGTTCCACGCTGCACCAGTCGTCGCACCAGCTCCAGCGCCACCGACGATTCATTCGTCTCGGCCGGAATGGCGTGGCTGGCCAGCAGCTTCCTTAATCGAAGTTCAATGGCTCGTCATCGGCTGCGGCCGTTTTTTCCGGCGTTTTTTCCGGTGGTACGCCAAGTTGAGTCAGTGCCTTCTGCAAAATTTCACGAGCCGGGGGGGCAGCAATGTCGCCGCCAAAATGTTCGCCGGTTGTGGCTGGCTCATCGACCATGACGAGGACGAGCACTCGCGGGTTTGATGCCGGCGCGCCGCCGACGAATGAACTGACATGCAGTTGGTTCGAGTAGAGCCCGGTTGCCGGATCTCGTTTTTGAGCCGTTCCAGTTTTTCCGAAGACGGTGTAATCGGAGAGTTTAGCTTTGCGACCCGTACCTCGTTTCACGACGTCGGTCATCACTTCTTCGACCATCCAGCGCGCAATCTCAGGCCGCACTGTTTCCGACACGATGGTCGACATCGGCGGCCCTGAATTGTCGTCAACGCGATCGTCGTCTTCCACGACTTCAACCGTTTGGCTGATCGGTCGCAGCCAGGACGGGGCGTCGGCCGAGCGTTGATCCGGCTCCGGCCGTTCGGCCCACGGTCGGCCTTTTGGTCGAGCCGATTCCGAACGTACGACTCGCGGACTGATCAACGTTCCGTGGTTTGCCAGCGCTCCGTGAGCGGCCAACAATTGCAACGGGGTGACCGCCAACTCTTGACCCATAGGGATTGAGCCGGTCGAGAACGAGGTCCACTTCTTCAGCGGATGCAACATCCCGCTCAGTTCGCCAGGCAGTTCAATGCCGGTTCGACGGCCGAAGCCAAATAGCACGGTGGCTCGATACAGCTCGGCGTTCCCCATTTTCTCGCCGATCTTTGCCATGCCGATGTTGCTTGACTTGACCAGCACGTCGGTCAGGCTGAGCAATCCGTACTTGTGATGATCGTGCAGCACGCGACCGTGACGCATGCGATACTCGCCGTTCTCACAATGAAACGACTCGTCCGGTTTGATGAACCCGTTCTGCACTCCCCAACAAACGATGAACGGCTTGAATGTTGAGCCGGGTTCGTAGATCGCGGCGAGGGCTTGATTCTTCCAGGCTTCGGGATCGACGTGAGCCAGATCGTTTGGATCGTAAGTCGGTCGCGAGGCCATCGCCAACACTTCGCCAGTCTGCGGATCGAGCACGATCGCGGCCGCGTGTTTGGCTTGCCACTTCTCCATGACGCGGTCCAACTCTTGTTCGGCGTGAAGTTGAATCACCGTGTCGATCGTCAGCGTGACGCTTTGCCCATGTCGCGGGGCTTCGTCGATGTCGGTTTGCATATCGACGACTCGCCGCCGCGAATCGAGCACCAGCCGTCGATGGCCCGATCGCCCGGCGATTTGATCGTTGAGTGTTTGCTCGATGCCCCCTTGCCCGACGCCGTCAATGTCTCGGCCGCCGATCACATGCGCGGCGATGTGGCCTTGTGGGTACTGCCGTAGAAATTCTTCGCGGAAGCCACCCAGTTCAAACGGCAATTTCAACTTCGCCAATTTGTCGATGACATCGGCATCCACGATTCGCCGCCGTACCCACAAGAAGTGTTGATCGGGTCGGGCAGCAATCCGAGCTTGCAGTTGATCGGCATCATGTCCGACCGCTTCGGCCACACGACGCACGAACTCGAATTGTTTGTCCTGCTGCACCAGTTGGCTGGGGACCAGGAAAAAACTTTTCGCGGCCACCGTCGTTGCCAACACACGTCCTTCGCGGTCGTAGATGTCCCCCGGCCGAGCAGCAATCTCTTCCAGGAACGTGCTCTGCTGGTCCACTTGTTGAGCGAATCGCTGTCGGCTGAGCAACTGCAGGTGAATCATCCGACCCGCCAATACCAGCCATACGCCGCACACCGCCACGACCAACAAACGTGGCCGCCACGTCCCGGATTGACTGCCGTGAGTTGAATCAAAGTCAGGCATCACGAACCCGAAGCGTGAGGGCAAACACTAATCCGAAGCGCAAGCGAGGGCGAGCACTTCATGAAACGTGGAATTCATCGGTTTTCGGAGCGCTCGCCCTCGCTTGCGCTTCGGATTAGTGGGCCATGTTCGCGTCACCGCAGCCAATGCGAATCGAGCGGCCCCGACCAATTCCGAGTCGTGCGCGGAATAGTGAGAGGAGCCAGCGGTTCGGCGAGTGCCTCACGCGTTGTTTCGTTTCGTCGCAGTCGTCGAGCTTGAGGCAACGATTCGATTGTCCGCTGTGGCGCTCCCAGTCGCTGAGCTTTCAGTCGCAGCTTGGCGTACTGCTCAACCAACTCGTCGAGCTGATAATGCTGCCGCGAAATCTCCCGCCGGTACGCGAGGCTTTCTTTTTCCAAAGCCACCCCCACGACCGCAATCACCACCGCCAGAACAATTGCCGCACCAAATCGAAAGTACATATTTTTCGAGCTATCGGATGTCGTGGTCGGTTTCGACCAGCCGAACCGGACTGGCGTCTTTCGGCATCCGCAGGATTTGGCCAATTTTCAGATTATTCGGGTCAGGCAAACGGTCGCGGTTCAGGTTCACGATCATTTCCGCGCGGTTCATGCGGCCCAAATGGTTTTCGGCGATCTCGCTGAGCGTGTCCCCTTCGCCAACTCGATACCAAATGACGCCGTTGTCATCGCGGAACAAGCCGGGAGCTTGAACTGTGGCATTCGGGCGTTTTGCGGCTTTCGGAGCTTCAGCTTTGTCTTGATCCGCATCGACATCAGCCGTGCGGCGGGTTTCTGGAATCAACTCGGCGAATTGCCTTTCGAGCATTTCTCTTGGTGGAGCGGAAATGATCAGACCCGGCCGCATCCGACACGGATCGGCCACTCGTTTTTTGTTGGCTTCGGCCAACGCCAAAAAATAGCGGCCCGTGCCGTACAGCTTTTTCGAGATCGCGCAGAAGCTGTCACCAGACTCGACGAGATATTCGTTCTCGCGAAGCAACGGGTGTCTCCCAGAGTTTTTCGCGGGCGGCAAGTCCGATGTCGGTGATGGTTCAGAAATCGTGGTCTGCGAGTTGTCGGCAAATTGATCGACATCCGGCAACCGCGCCGGCTTGCGAGTCTTCTGCGGAGTCACGGCCACTCGCACCGGCTCCTCGAAATCCTCGGCCTGTGATTTCGGTTGTTGCAGCCGCGCTGGCTCGCGCTGCTTTGTCAGTGTGTCCTCTTCCCGTTCGTCAAGTTCCGGTTCATCAAGTTCGATCCTGGCTGTCTTCATGGCCGGTTTGCTAAACGGATCATCGTCCGCTGGCGCATTCATCGCCGGCTCCGACTGGTTCTCGCCGATGTCAAGCGTGTCATCCAGGATTTGTTTGTTCTTAGGTGTTTTCTTCTCCGAGTCGAATTCATTGTCATCTAGATCAAGCGAGAGGTCGCCTTTCGACCGGTCATTGAACTTCGTCTTTTCGACGGTCGTTGACTCATCGAATGGGTCGGGAGTCTTGACGTTGTCATCTTTCTTGGCGACCACGACCGACGCGGGGCCTTTGTACTTTTTCCAAGCCACGAATCCGAACAGACCCAACAGAGCGACCACCGCCAGCAACCCGATCATCGCTTCGCGCGACATGCGTGGCCGTCGTTCGGTGAGGCCCCACGCGCGTGCCAACTGTTCTTCGCTCTCATCGCCAGCCGAAGCGTCAGTTCCTTGATTGGCCATCTCTCGCGCGGCCGCGGCAGCCGCCGCGACCATCGCTTCGGGACTGCGCTGACCTGGTCCAGCAGAAGGATTTGGATTGCCCGTCAACTGGGGAGCACTCGGTTTTTGAGAAGCTGTTGACATCGTGTTTCATCCTGAAACGCGGATTGGACCGATCCCTAAGGATTCGCCGAAGATCGTCGGCCGGAAAATAGACAGGATTCTGCAGTGGGGTGGGTTTGTAGATCAGTTTGTCGAAACCAGGAAAGAGCAGAAATGTCCGTGCAAACAGAAAGGTTTGTGCGCCGTTGGAATGACCGCACCGCGAGGTTACCACAAGAAACTTCGGCGGGATATTTTTCCCTCAGGGCCAAGCGTTAGGCGCGGATGCGGATGCGGATGAGTCGCCGTCGCGTGGGGCCGAAGTGGCTGCGTATCAACAGTTCACGTTGGCCGAAAAGACTGCCGAATCGACCGGTGTCATTCGGCCCCAATGAAGAGCGGAGGCTACTTTTCGGCCGCCGATTCACTCAAGAACAATTACTCAGCCTTCGTTCGATCAGTTCGCCTTAGACGATTGGATTGTTACGCTGTCGGGTCAGTTGTGACTCGGAAATAATAGACGACAAATCAAGGGACATTCGGATGTGTTGGGCTTCTCCAAATCTGAGTTGGGCCAGGTTGATCGGATTGCTGGCGCTCATCGCGTGGCCGACAATTGCGGACGCCGAAATCACCTTGCTGCCTAGCCAAGTGGAATTGACTGGCTCGCAGGCTCGGCAGCAGTTGCTGGTGCAGGCGGTTGCAAGTTCGAGCGTGTTGGGGCAAGTGTCGGACGGCGTGCTGTTCACATCGTCCGACGACAAAGTCGTGAAGGTTGATGCTGGGACGTTGATTCCGGTTGGCAACGGTCGCACGACCGTGACGGCGAAAGTCGGCGATCAAATGGCGACCGCTGAGATCACTGTCGAGAAGTTTGAGCAACCGGTCGGTTGGAGCTTTCGGAATCATGTGCAGTCGGTGTTGTCAAAGACCGGCTGCAACACGGGAGCATGTCACGGAGCATTGGCAGGCAAGGGCGGCTTCAAGTTGTCGCTGCGCGGGTATGACTCGGATGCGGACTTCCGGACGTTGACTCGGCAAGCTCGGGGTCGGCGAATTGTTCCCAGCGATCCGGGTCGCAGTTTGATGCTGACCAAGCCGTCCGGCGCAATTCCACACAAAGGAGGTTTGCGGTTCGATGTCGATTCGATCGAGTACCGCGTGATCGCCGATTGGATCGCCGCTGGACATCCGGCTCCGGCCGACGATGACCCGCGAGTCAAGAGTTTGGAGTTGCTGCCAGTTCGATCGGTACAGAAGAGAGGTGCGTCGCAACAACTGGTTGTTCTCGCACATTTTACCGACGGGCATGTCGAAGACGTCACTCGCTGGGCCAAATTCACATCGGCCAACGCGACGGTCACGAATGTTGACGATCAAGGACTTGTGAAAATCATCGGTTCTGGTGAGGGAGCGATCAGCGCGTGGTATTTGAGCCAAAACGTGATCGCGACTGTCACCTCGCCGTATGAAACACCGGTTGATCCGGCCACGTTCACACAGGCCGCACGCTCGAACTTCATAGATGATTTGGTGCTGTCGAAATTGCAGAGCTTGAACATTCCCGCCTCGCTGCGCTGTACCGATTCCGAGTTTGTTCGCCGATCGTTTTTGGACACGATCGGCGTATTGCCGACCGTCGATGAAACGCGATCGTTCCTGGCGGACGAATCGCCGGACAAGCGTGAACGGCTGATTGATCAATTGCTGGCTCGGCCGGAGTTCGTCGATTATTGGGCTTACAAATGGTCGGACTTGCTGCTGCTGTCGGGAGAAAAACTGCGGCCCGAAGCGTTGAAGGCGTTTTACAAGTTCATTCGCCAGAACGTGGCCGACAACACGCCCTGGGATGAATTCGTGCGGCAGATTGTGCTGGCCCGCGGCAGCACGTTTGATAATGGCGCGGCCAATTTTTACGCGCTGCATCAAGACCCGCTCGACATGGCGGAAACCACTTCGATGGCGTTTCTTGGCATGTCGATTCAATGTGCTCACTGCCACGATCACCCGTTGGAGAAATGGACGAACAACGATTACTACGGCTTCGCCAGCCTCTTTGCTCGCGTTCGCGGCAAAGGCTGGGGCGGTGACTTTCGTTCTGGCGACGGACATCGCATCATCTTTCTGGACGACACTAGCGAGCTGATTCAGCCGCGCACCGGCAAACCGCAGCCGCCCAAGCCGCTTGACGGACAGCCGCTGACTTTCGAGTCGGTTGAAGATCGCCGCATCACCGCCGCCAACTGGCTTACCGCGCCGGCGAATCCGTACTTTAGCCGAGCGATCGTCAATCGTATTTGGGCAAACTTCTTCGGCGTCGGCTTGGTCGAGAAGGTCGATGATCTGCGGCTCACGAATCCGGCGTCGAACCCAGAGTTGCTGTCGAGGCTTGCGGAGTTCATGACGAAGCCCGAATCGAACGCGCGGTCCTACGACATTAAACGCTTGATGCGGCTGATCCTCACGTCGCAGTCGTATCAGCGCAGCAGCCAGTCAGTAAAAGGAAACGAACCGGATGAGCGGTTTTATTCACGCTATTATCCGAAGCGGCTGAAGGCGGAAGTGTTGTTGGACATCATGTCGCAAGTGACCGCCTCGCCGACTCCGTTCAAAGATTTCCCGGCCGGGACGCGAGCGATGCAACTTCCTGATGCGAACATTACCTCGGACTTCCTGAAGACGTTCGGCCGCCCGGAGCGAATCATCACCTGCGAGTGTGAGCGATCCGATGAACCGAGCATGACTCAAGTGCTACATATCTTGAACGGGGAGACGCTCTTTCAAAAACTAGAGTCGAAAGAGAATCGCATCTCGAAACAACTCGATGCGAACGTTTCGGCCGAGCAGATCGCGATGGAGTTATTTTTGTCGGCGTTCTGCCGGATGCCGACCGATGTCGAGCGCACCCGCATCGCCGAAATCCTCGCGGCCGCTAGCCCCGCCGAACGTCGACAAGCGATCGAAGATTTGTACTGGAGTGTCCTGAGCAGCAAAGAGTTCTTGTTCAATCGGTGACCGTAGCACAGGCGGCTCGCCTGTGATTTCTTCGGAAAATGGCACAGGCGAGCCGCCTGTACGACGGAGACCGCACAATCATGCGAACGTTTTTTGCTGGACTCAGTTTGTTGTTCGGCATTCTGCTCGTCGTCGGTTTCTTTGCACTGTATTACTGGGTGCCGCGAGTAAAGATGGTGATCATTGATTCGGGCGCGACGCCGTCAAGTGGTGAGCTGTTGCTGATTACGGTGTCCGATCTCGTTGTGAATTATTGGTACTTAATCCTGCCCGTGATCGCGGCAGTCAGCTATGGAGCTTGGCGAGTGGCTTTCGCTGACGAGAGCGCGTCTCCACATGCCGAGTTGTGAGGCGAGGTATTCCATGCCGTGGTTCAAGTTTGTCTGTTGCCTTTCGTGGTTGGCGTGCGTGCTGGGCGGATTCGTTCATGCCGACGAATCGGGTTACCGGAAAGAGGTCTCGGTCAGCGGAGCAACGCGGTTCGACTGGGTTTTCGCGCTAGCAAATCAGAGCCGCGTCGATCCGCCGCAAGATTGGTTGCAGGGGTACGACTCGACGAAACAGCGTTATGAGCTGTTCGTCCCTCCGAAGCCAAAAGATCGGAAGCACGGTCATCCGGTAGTGCTGTTCATTCCGGCGGGAGATGCGCCGTCCGGATGGAATCAGCTCGCAGCGGTCTGCAAGCAACGGGGAATTCTGTTCGCCAGTCCGCACGGAGCCGGGAATAACACGCCGATGCCGCGTCGCGTGCGGATTGTGCTCGATGTGCTTGACGACATTCGCCGCGAGCATCCGATCGATCCGGATCGGACGTATCTGGCTGGCTTTTCGGGGGGAGGTCGCGTGGCATGCACAATCGCGTTCGCACTGCCGGAAGTTTTTGGTGGCGTGATGCCGGTCTGCGCGGGGGGCGAATTGCGCGACGAGCCGTGGCTTAGGCATCGTGCGATCGAACGGCTCAGCGTGGCATTCGTCACCGGCGCGAACGACTTCAATCGCGGCGAGATCTCACGATTCTGCGGGCCGATGTTCGGCGACATGGGGATTCGCACCAAGGTGACTGTCGTCCCAAACCTCGGTCACGGCATTCCCGACAACAAGGCGTTCGGTTCGGTGCTGGAGTGGCTCGACAAGGGAGTCGACGGGCGGCGCGAACTGGCGGCCAAACATCCGACCAGCCGCATCGACGCGGATCGCGCCCCGAGTCGTGACGAATGGTCGAAGGATCTACTCGCAGAGGGCCAATCGCGGATCAAGGATCGTGCGATGATCTATTCGGGGTTGATGCAGCTTCAAGGGGTGATGACTCGCTGGCCTGACCTTCCGACCGCCGACGAGGCCAAGCGGATTCTGCTCGACTACGACAACCGCAACGACAAACCGTGGGAAGCCGACGATATCGCCGAGCAACGCAAATTTCTGATTGCCCGCGCTCGAGCCGTCGACGCCTACGGCTCCGGTGATCTCCCCGAACAGTATCAGGCACAGAGGCCAAACATGCTGAAAGCAGCCATTGCCCTGTGGGAGCAGGTTCTCGACGATGGACAAGACGCTGATGCCGTCGCCGAAGCAATGAGGCGCATTCCCGTGCTAACCAAGTTGCTCAAGCCGTAGCTTGGCCTCTCTGAGTCGAACAAAAATGCAGCTCGATTCGGAGTGATCAAGCGACGAAATTCGTACCGGCCGACAAGAAATGGCGAACTGGTCGAATAAATCACCGCCGCTTTCAATTCGCATGGCCACGGATTATCACCTGCTCCATTGAACGACCATAAGGATTCACAATCATGCAAACATGGCGAAACGTGTTTCACGCAACGATCTTGTTCATCGGACTTGCGGTTCTTGCGAGTCCCAACGTCGTCGCCGAGCCAGCAGACTTCCTGGCGTTCATCAAATCGCAAGGCGAGAGTCTGCGTGCGAATGATGTCGCACCGACAAATTCCGACGAGTGGCAAGCAAGACGTATGAAGTTGCGACAGATTTTGGTTGAGGCATGGGGCGGGTTTCCGGCGGAACCATGTGAACTCGCACCGCGCAAATTGGGTGAGTTGAAACGGGACGGGTATCGAGTCGAGAAGATCGTGTTTCAGACTCGGCCGGGGATGTGGATGACGGCAAATGCCTATGTTCCGGAGCCGAAGGATGCGGACAAGTCGCCAAAAAAAAATCCCACTGTGTTGTGCGTGCATGGGCATTGGGCGGGAGCCAAACAAGACCCGGTCGTGCAGTCGCGGTGCATCGGGCTGGTGAAGCATGGTTTCTTCGTGCTGGTGGTCGATGCGTTCGGCGCAGGGGAGCGCGGGATCGGCAAGCAGTTGGGGCAGTATCACGGCGAGATGACCGGGGCCACGTTGTTGCCGATCGGGCTGCCGCTATCCGGCTTGCAGGTTTACGAAAACATGCGAGCGGTCGATTACCTGCGGACTCGGCCAGAGGTTGATCCTGACCGGATCGGGATCACCGGGGCGAGCGGCGGCGGGAATCAGTCGATGTATGCCGGGGCGTTCGACGAACGGTTCAAGTGCGTTGTGCCGACCTGTTCGGTCGGTACGTATCAAGCGTATCTCGGCGCGGCGTGCTGCATGTGCGAGGTCGTGCCGGGGGCGATGCGATTCACTGAGGAAGGAGACTTGCTCGGCTTGGCGGCGGCTCGCGGATTGATGGTCACGAGTGCGACGAAGGATGCGTTTCAGTTCTCGGTCGGTGAGGCGAAGAAATCATTTGCTCGCGCTACGGACATTGCAACGGTGCTCGGCAAGGTGGACGGGATCAAGCACACGATCATCGAATCGCCACATCACTACAATCAGCCAATGCGCGAAGCCATGTACGGCTGGATGACTCGGCATCTGAAAGGAACCGGCGACGGTTCGCCGATCGCGGAACCGGAGATCAAAACCGAAGAGCCGGAAATGCTGCGATGTTATCCGGGCGAATCGCGGCCAGACGATTACCTCACGATTCCGAGATTCGCAGTGGCGGAAGCAAAACGATTGGCCGAACATCCGCCGATGCCGAAGTCACCGCATCAAGCTTTGGCGACTGCGTTGGGAGGTAAACCGAACTTGGATACCAAGACATTGTCGTCAGGCAGCGGTGAGTTCACAGGCGAAACGTACCGTCAGACGTTTGAGAGCGAACCGGGAATCAAGTTGCAGGTTTTGCTCACTGGAGTGCCGCGAACATCGCAGCCGCCAGACGTAAAAAAATTGGCCGTCGTACTGGACCTTGAACAAACGGCGGAACAAACGCTTGCCGGCGAGTTGGCAAAGAAACTGCGTGCGGACGGCTGGGCGGTTGCAGTTCCGGAAATGCGAGCGGTCGGAGCACACGCGGTGGTTGGCGACAAGATCGGAGCGGCTGCGGATCACAACTCGGCTGAATGGGCGCTGTGGATTGGTCGGCCGTTGTTGGGCCAGTGGGTTCGAGATGTTCATTGTTCGCTGAGCGTGTTGTCTGAGCACCTCGGCAAGATGCCGAGGGAAGTCTTGGTCATCGGGAACACGACGGCCGGTTTGGTCGCGCTCACGGCAGCGGCACTTGATCAGCGAATCACGCACGCGATGACGGTGAACTCGCTGGCGAGCTACGTGACCGATGAACCGTATCGGAATCAGCGGCTCGGTCTGATGGTTCCCGGGATTCTGCGTGATGTTGGCGACGTGGCGGACATTGCGACCCTGATCGCTCCGCGGAAGATCACGATCATCGGCGGAGTCCGCGGCGGCGGGGCGACCATTCACGGCGACGATCTGGAACGCGAGTTCCGATCAACTCGCCGTGTGTTTTTGTCGTTGTCGGCAGGGGACAAATTCCGAGTCGTACCGGATGGCATGTTCGACGATGTCGTGAGGTGAGCGATTTACGCCACAGGCGTTGAACAACAAAATCCTTCGGCTGGTTCCACTTTCGATTTCGTCATTTGTGAAATCCGTTGAAAATCGTAGCAATCCGAGGCTTCAACTGATGATCGAAATCAACCGAGTGACTCTTCGCGTCCACCCCGACGCTTTCGACGTTTCGTCAATACGCCACGGCCCTCCATTCAAGTGTCAGTGAGTGTTGATCGTGGAGAAATCGCTGGAAGAAATGCCGACTCTCGGTTGTGAATCTTGGGAAGTCGGAAAGTCGTCTGGTTCTTGAATGGAAGGCGGTGTCGAGCCACCGCACTCCAGGGAAGTCGTCCTGCAAATGTTCAAGTACAAAGGCTACGCCAAAGACCCCGCCGGAAATTTTACGAAGAGCAAACTCGTCGAGGTCTCCAATAAGGTCAGTTACTCGGTCTAAACGGCGGTCAGAGGTCAGATAGCTGCGAAGCAGTGATTCAATTGTTAGGCACCAAAGCACGATGACCGAATTAGCTGTACTCGTTGTTGCTGCAATAGTCGGGTACATTGTGCGGCGCATCCGCGAAGTGGATGAAACGAAAGCATGGCTCATCGGTGGTGCGGTCGTGGCAGTCTTCTTGGCCATTGCCACCATGTTTGCCAAGTTTCTTCCGGCCTCCCCCCGTCTCTACCACATCGCTGCCCGTGCCGGTTGGATTTTTGTTTTGTTTGGCGCTGTGGCCAGTCGCATCGGGGTATTCTTTGCGTCGTCTATGGCAGCCCGCGGCAATCGTTCGATAGATTCGCCGCAAAACTTCTCTAATGCCCCAACGGCGGCAACCGCTGCCATCGTTCCAAGACAAACGATTGATGGCCAAATTCAAACGCCGGCACGACTTCGCACTTATTTGATCGTGCTTGTGCTTGGTGCCTATCTCTTGTCGTTTTTCTTGCCGGCGGTTTACCGCGCGGAGTTCGGCTCGGGGGAGTTTCATAGTCGTGGAGGCCCCGTGCCTGGCTGGCTCGCTTTTGTATTTGGTGCTCTGATGATGTTTTCTGGCTGCCCAGCTTGGCTGGCGAATCCAGCGCTGTGCGTAGCGATCCTTCGTTTGAGGCGAGGAAGAACGTCGGCTGCCCTTATTGCAGCTCTGATTGCGGCGTGCGTGGCCCCGACCATCTTCTTGTTCCAAGACACTTCGGTCAGCTTCCACCCGCTCGTCGGCATCGTCGTTTGGATTGGCTCGATGGTCGCCTTCGCGGCAGGCACTGCACTGCTGCTGTTTTTGGAAGCTCCACTCGAGAAGCGAACGCAACGGATGCTTGCGAATGAACCTCTCGTCGACGAATGGCAACAGGTGGTTGAAAACTACCGGCACCAGCAAAACGACGAAGATCCGGGGCCATCGAAATGAAACGAATGTCCGCCGACCCGTGCATTACGCTTCCGCCCAAGCTGCCGAAGTCGCTGAAGCCGTTCTATTGGGACCTGCGGTTTCAGCAACTTGATGGGCGGCTCGATTGTAGGAATCGGGAAGTTGGCAGAGCATTCTCTGGCTCTGCCGAGCCGCAACAGGCGAGACCTTGCGACGACTCGTGCGACATGCCAAGGACGTGGTTTGTCGCGCAGGCAGCGTCGATTTTTGCAGATCCGCTGGGGATTGCCGAAGCGGCTGGTTGATCAATGGCTCAAGCGAGGCGTTCGTCGCTTTGACATGACTCGGCGGCGAACGGCCTCATGAGCGATTGGCATTGTGATGTTCTGGGTTTGAGGCAGCAGCGTGCGCTCCGCGAAATGGGACCGGTGCTGTGCGGTCAGGGAGCATATCCCGCAGGAGACACGGTGCTCGCATCGCATTTGGTAAGTCGCACACGATCGAGCAGTGCTACGTCCATAAACTGGGCCAAAGTTCCGTGGGCCTTCGCTTGCGAGCGTTATCCCTTCCCGCTGGGCCAACTGAAAAAGTTCTGTCCGCAGATAATGTCCCCCCCGTCGGCCGCATCCAAGTCTCCGGCAATTTCGCCGATAATCTGCCGTGGGACATCGACGCTGCAACCCGCTCGGCAAATCGCTTGGCAGGGGAGATTCATCGGCTGTAGGGACAGACGCTTGCCACATCCGCCGCTGCTGTCTCTACTGTCGCCGCCTCAAAGAATTTCAACTTGGCGATGTGCGCTATGTGCGGCCTGACGGAGTGATCTCGTGCCCGAAACTGTCATCGAAACGGAAACGGATTGGCTGGCCGTGCAAAAGCTGGCGGAGTCGCATCAGCGAATTCTCCGCGAGATGAGCAAGGCGGTAGTCGGGCAGCAACGCGTCTTGGAAGAGCTATTGATCGCCATGTTGTCTGGCGGGCATTGTTTGCTCGTCGGTGTACCGGGTCTGGCCAAGACGCTGATGGTGCGGACGCTGGCCGATACGCTCAGCTTGTCGTTCAACCGGATTCAGTTCACGCCCGATTTGATGCCGGCCGACATCACCGGGACGGAAGTCATCCAAGAAGACAAGCTGACCGGCTTGCGCGAACTGCGGTTTCTCCCCGGCCCAGTCTTTGCGCAGGTGTTGCTGGCGGACGAGATCAATCGGACCCCGCCGAAGACCCAAGCGGCATTGCTGGAGGCGATGCAAGAACGGCAAGTAACGGTCGGCGGCAAACGGCATCTGCTGCCGCAGCCGTTCTTCACGCTCGCCACACAAAACCCAATTGAACAAGAAGGGACGTACCCGCTGCCGGAAGCGCAGCTCGATCGCTTCATGTTGCAAGTGAAAGTCGATTATCCGACCGAAGCCGAAGAGTTCGACATTGTCCGTAACACGACCGGTGGCCGTCACGTCGCGCTCGACAAAGTGCTCGGCGAGGCCGACGTTCTGCAACTGCAAGACGTGGTGCGGCGAGTCCCCGTCGCCGATCATGTGATTCGTTTCGCGTTGCAGTTGACTCGACTGACTCGGCACGGCGAATCGGCCAACGTGCCGGATTTCGTCAACGATTTCGTCACCTGGGGTGCAGGCCCGCGAGCCAGCCAATGTTTGATCCTCGGCGCGAAAGCTCGCGCGGTGTTACACGGTCAAACTCACGCCACCGTGGACGATGTTCGAGCCGTCGCGGCCCCGGTGCTGCGGCACCGACTCGTCCTGAACTTTCACGCCGAAGCCGAGGGGCTGACTTCCGACCATTTGATTCAGCGACTGCTCGAGCTCATCAAGGTTTAGGAGTTTGAACCGTTGAGTGACATGGCCTCGCCTGATTCTGACCTCACGCCGGATCGCATCCGAAACGCGTATGAGATCGCGAAGCAAGCGTTGCTGGCGGAGATGGTCAGCCAGTCGGTCGCGGCAGATGATCCGGTTCAAAAGCTGCTCGATGAGCCGGTCAGTGAGATGCGGCATTGGGTCGGTGAACTTTCAACGTCCGCACTCTCGACGGCGACAGCGATCATGGCGTTGGAGCAGATGCGGCGGCAGTACGTCTCGGCGGAACGAGACGTTCCGGAAGCGTGGACTCGACTGATCCATGGCGGAGTCAATTGGCTGATCACGCACCAAAACTCAGACGGCGGCTGGGGTGATACGGTCAAGAGCATCAGTAACATCTCGACGACGATGCTGTGTCACGCGGTGCTGCACGCCGTAGGGCAGGTTTCCAACCTGCCCAGCCAGTTGCCGCCAATCAAACTCGAACAGAACGGAATTGATGGGCAGGTTGAAAACCTGCCCCACGTCGCCGCCCAAGCCTACATCGACCGCGCTGGCGGCGTGAAAGCGGTCATCGCTCGTTACGACAAGGACCGCACGTTCTCGGTGCCGATTCTCACGCACTGCGCGCTCGCGGGACTCGTCGATTGGAGCGAGGTTATCTCGCTGCCGTTTGAACTGGCCTGCATTCCGGCGAAGTTTTACGCGGCGGTGCGGTTGCCGGTGGTGAGTTATGCGTTGCCTGCACTCATTGCGATCGGGCAAGTGCGGTTTCATTTTCGGCCGTCGTGGAATCCGCTGCGGCGCTGGCTGCAACGCTGGGCGAAGCCGGCCAGTTTGCGCGTGCTGGAGCGGATTCAGCCTCCCAACGGCGGTTTCCTGGAAGCCACTCCGCTGACGAGTTTCGTCACGATGAGCCTCGCTGCAATGGGATTGCACGATCACCCGGTCGCTCAACGCGGGATCGAGTTCATCGTCGCATCGGCGCGAATCGAAACGGAATCCAGGCTAGCGGGGGGCGTTAGCCCTCCGGTTGACCGAGCATCAATCGACTCCCCACGAACCGAGGGGCTGACGGCACCCGCTAGCCTGGGCGAAATTCGTTGTTGCTCCTGGCCGATCGACACGAACTTGGCGACGTGGGTGACGACGCTGTCGATCAACGCCTTGGGGGACGACGTGCCGCTCGACGCCCGTCACGGCCTGCGAGCCTGGCTGCTCCGCCAGCAATACCGAGTCGTTCATCCCTACACCAACGCCGCCCCTGGCGGCTGGGCCTGGACCGACCTCCCCGGCGGAGTCCCCGATGGCGACGACACGCCGGGGGCGATGCTCTCGCTGATGAATTTCGAATCCGCACCGCGACCGGTCGGGAGTGATGTATGTCAAACGGAAGATTCGCGGACGGAGAGTACTCAGTACTCAGTACTCAGTACTCGGCAGGCCGTCGCTAGTTCGATGCAATCGGGAATTCGTTGGCTATTGCAACTTCAAAACCGTGACGGCGGTTGGCCGACCTTCTGCCGTGGCTGGGGGACATTGCCATTTGATCGCAGTTCGCCGGACATCACGGCTCACGCGATTCGTGCTTCATCCATGAACTTCAATCGTTGGCGGGAACGTCTTTGCCAGGGGGAAATGGGATTCGTTGCCCGCAATCTCATTGAGGATGCGTCTCGCGAAGGATTCCAGCACATCGAACGCGGCCTGAAGTTTCTCAAACGGCAACAGCGCCCCGACGGCTCGTGGCTGCCGTTGTGGTTTGGGAATCAGCACGCTCCGAACGACGAAAACCCGACGTATGGAACGGCCAAGGTGTTGGCGGCGTTTCAGGCGTTGGGGCGGATGTCGGACGAGTCGGCCATGCGCGGCGTGATGTGGCTCGTAGAGAACCAAAACCCCGACGGCGGCTGGGGCGCGGGATTGGGAACTCCGTCGAGCACCGAGGAAACCACACTGGCGCTCGAAGCGTTGCTGGGCCAACGTAGCCGTCACGCTCCGCGTGATGATCCGAGCGTGGAGAGAGCGCAGAGCGACGATCGAGCGTCGTGCTCGACATCAGTTCGGCAGAACCGTTCGGCTCCTCACGCGGAGCATGAGGGCTACGTTGACGGCATCGAAACCGCTATTTCGCTCGGATTATCTTGGTTAATCCCCCGCGTCGAAGACGGTCAGTTTCGCGAGCCGGCCCCCATCGGTTTCTATTTTGCCAAGTTATGGTATTTTGAGGCCCTGTATCCGCTGATCTTCACCGTCGCGGCGCTCCGCAAAGCGGCCGAGATCAAAGGGAGGCCATCATGAAGAAGAATCTCATCGTCATTGCCGCGAGCTTGTGCGTTGTTCTGAGCGCTGCCGTCGCGGCGGTGGCTGTTGGGTTGAGTTCCCGGCCGCGAGTCATTTGTGTCATGCAGAACCCGGCGACTGGCGAGCGAGTGGAAATGTTCAAAGAGATTTGGTTCAAAGTCCCGTCCAACTACGACGAGAAAAAGCACATCGAAGAGTGGAAGGCCGAGCAACGCGGTCGGGGCTATACTGCCGAAGCAAGCAAATAATCCTTGGAGTGCTACGGCTCGACGCAGCCCTCCACGTTTTGAGACAACCGGGCTTTGCCCGCGATTGAGAGTCCATAATGTCGATTGCCACAACTTCCTTGCACGAGCCTGAAAACCGATTGGCTCAGCACACGTCGTTTGATGAGTCGCCTTCGCCGGTAGAACGGCGGAATGGGGAAGCCTCAGCGCGACGGCGAGTTTCCGACATTCAAGACGATGAAGATGAGCCGATGCCGAAGCGGAAGCGGATTCGGTCCAGCACGTCGCATCTGAAAATTGTTCCGGAGACGTTGGATCTGCGCGAGCTCGTGAAGGCGAAGGCCCAGCAGTTCGCGGAAAAGCTGGATCACTCGAAACCGTTCAACAAAGCTCAGTTGACGGTCTGGTCGATGCAGTTGCTCGCCGAGATGGGGCTGCCGGAGAAATACAGCGGGTTCGCGGCAGTGCTGATCGGCAACTTCTTTTGGCGACGGCAATTCTTGGCGACCCCGTTTGAGCGGCGGATGTTGTTGCTGCCTCACTGTATGAAGCACGCGGAAGGTTGTCCGGCCGAGTACACCGAATTCGGACTCGATTGCGAACGTTGCGGAGCCTGCACGATCGCCGACTACAAAGTGCGAGCCGAACAACTCGGCTACAAGGTACTGGTGGCGGAAGGTTCGCCGATCGTGCTGAAGATCATCGTCGGCGGGTATGTGGACGGCATTCTTGGCGTCGCGTGCTTGAACGTGTTGGAGAAGGCGATCGACAAAGTGCTGATCGCCGGTGTGCCGAGCTACGCCGTGCCGCTGCATTCCGGCGATTGCCACAACACCTCGCTGGATGAATCGTGGATTTGGGAAGTGCTCGACAAATACGAACCGCTGCCGGACGCTCGGTTGACTGGCTACGTCTCGATCATGCGCGCGGCGAATCGCCTGTTCGATGACGCTCCGTTGTTCGAACGGCTGTTGCCTCGCGTCCGCAGTAAGTCGCCGGAGGCCGCGAAGTCGCCGCTCGGCAAGACCGAGGATGTCGCTTACGACTGGTTGAAGAGTGGCGGCCGACGCTTCCGACCGTTCATCACGCTGGCCGCTTACGATGCCGCGACCGGCGGCCGTCGGCTGGCTCGATACGAAGCGGCCGATTTAGAAGGTCACGCGAAGTCGTTCGACTTCCCGGACTCGGTCGCACGAGTCGCGATGTCGATCGAAGCGTTTCACAAAGCGTCGCTGGTCCACGATGACATCGAAGACGACGACCTGTTCCGCTACGGCCGCGAAACACTGCACCGAACGCACGGCCTCGGCCCGGCAATCAACATCGGCGACCATTTGATTGGGCTGGGATACAAGTTGATTGGCGCATCGCGTGGGGCAGGTTTGCAACCTGCCCGGACCAGCGACGGCCAATCGAATGATGCCGGGACAAATGGGAATGGGCAGGTTGAAAATCTGCCTCATGATGCCGCCTGCGATGTCCTCGAACGAATGGCCGCCGCACACATCAAGCTGTGCGACGGTCAGGGGGCGGAAATGTTCTGGCAGCAGAAGCCGACGCTCGGCTTCACGCCGCTTGATGCGTTGCAGATTTACGCGCTCAAGACATCGCCCGCATTTGAAGCAGCTCTCTACGCCGGTCTCAGAATGGCCGGTTCGGTTGAGCAGTACGAATCGCTGATCGGCCCGTTCAGTCGGCATCTGGGGGTCGGCTTTCAGATTCTGAACGATCTGAAAGACTGGTACGGCGACAACGACAACAAACTCGTCGCCGGCCAGGATGCGCTCGCGCTGCGACCGACGGTAATGATGGCCCTCGCTTGGGAATCGGCGAATGCCGAAGAGCGACAACTCATGGAACGTTGCTACTTCGATCGCGAAGACGCCGACGAAATCCGTTTGGCCCGACTGCGGCGGTTGTACGAACAGCTCGGTGTCTTCGACAAGTCCGAACGCTTGATCGAAAAATCACGCGACCGCGCCGAGTTGCTAGCTGACGACGTCGAACACGAGTCGATCCGCCAATTGCTGTACTTCCTGGTCGATACCGTCCTTGCCGACGAACGGGATAAAGACCCGCGAGAATCGCGACCGAAGCCGACACCGATGCTCGTGGCACTGCCGGTGACGACGGCGTAAAGGCGATGATTGCTGAAATTACGTTGCGGTTGCCGTTAGCCGATGGCCCAGTTCAGTTCTTTTTCGATTTCTGGGGAACTGAAATCGGCGAACGGCCATCGGCCAGAAGACTGGATTACTTTTCATCCGCCTTGAGTTCTCGAATCCATTGTTCGATCAGCGAGACGGCTTCGTGATCAACGAGGTTGCTGGCGATGTGGGGCATTCGGCCAAGGCCGGTTTTTTTCATGCGGTGCCAGATCATCGAACGAGCGGGATCGCCAGGGACGAGCAGCTTCGGGTCGGGCAACTCGAACAAGCCTTGTCCCGGACGAACGCCGATTGTGCCAGTTTCGGCCAGCGGAAGTGATTCGAGCAGAATGAAGTCGGCGTTACCACCGCCCCATTTGCGGTGACAGTGCGAACAGTTCGCGTGCAAGTAGGCTCGCGCTCTCGAATCGAGCTTTGCATTCGGATCGTGGTAATCTGCGAGTCGCGTGAGAGCGGACGGTTCGGAAGGCAGAGGCTTCGTGAAGTAACCCAATTCGCTCAGTCGGGCGATCTGATTGACCGGTTTGCCGTCACCGTAATCGAACTCGCGGTTCATCTGCTGGGTTGTCGCGCCGAGCACATACTTTGCAGCCATCGTGTGACAGAGCGTGCATTCGGCTCGGCTGGGGAAATGCCATTTCTGTTCGCGCACACCGCCGGAAGCAGATTTGTCTTTGATCTGGTAAACCCGATCAGCCCCTTTTGATTCGAGCAGTTCGGCATCGGTTTGTTCGTCGTTCCAAACGTAGGTGTAGCCGTTCCAAACTTGAGCGCCGTACTCATCGTCTTTGCCGGGCATCTTGATGTGATGCAGCAGCCGAGTCTCCAGCCGCCGCACGCTTTTCGGATTGCCCGGTTCGGTTTCGAGCGAGAACGTCTTCACGAACACCGTCCCATCG
>JANMIF010000403.1:0-3919 GCA_031375695.1 Planctomyces sp. | reverse complement strand
CCCGGTGACTTTGATTCGTCCCGAACAACCGGGGGGCTGACGCCGCCCCGCTCGCCTAAGGAACTTGTGACCTCAAAGGAAAATCCCATGCCAACCACCAATACCCCTCTCCGAGTTCTCATCGTCGACGACAACCGCGATGGCGCAGACGCCTTGGGCCTGCTCGTCGAAGCACTCGGCAACCAAGTGCATGTAACCTACGGCGGGACGCAGGCTCTCGACGTCGCGACCACCTTTCGGCCAGACCTGATGCTCGTCGACTTGGTCATGCCGGGCATGGATGGTCGCGATCTTGTGATGCGCTTTCGCCAGATGCCTGCTTTCGCCCACACGAAGATCGTGGCCATCACCGGCCTGAAAGAAGAGGAATACAAAGTCATGGCCCTGAAGGCCGGGTGCGATGCGGTCCTCGTCAAACCCGCGTCACTGGCAGACATCACGACGGTCATCGACAGTATGGTTCCCGCCGCCATGCGTGCGGTCCCCTCGCTCCGACCAATCAAGCCGCGTGTCAGTCTTGGAGACGAGCGTCGCTTGCCGATGGTTGATGCTCGTCGAATCAGGAACGAGCGACCCTCCAAAACGCTGACTCAACCCGAAAGCGAAGCCGCCATCAGCGATGGCATTATTCGCTTTCAAGAGGAGTATTTGGGCTGGAAGACGGAGCAGGTTCTCGTCCACCTCTTCAAAGACCTGCTGGTGGTTCGCATTCACGGTGCCCTGACTCTTGCCGAACGACAACTCAGCAAATCATTGTCACCGGACAAAGGCCGAGACCTCATCAAGCAAGCCCGCAAGCAACTGCTGGAGTTGGCACGCCCCATGTTGGAATCGCTCATCTACGAAGCCACCGGCGTGAAAGTCATGTGCATGCACCACGACATCAGCACCGCGACCGGCGAAGAAATGGTCATCTTCTCGCTGGCCGAGTCGCCTCGTTTTGAGTGAACGCAACTGCGCATCTTTTCGGCTCATGCTGAGTCGGTTACCTTGTGCTGATGGCGATGCGGGAACCAGAAGAACTTGATGAGAATCAAATTGCGAGGCGACAAAGGCGAGTGTCTCGGCTGGCGAGTTCTTTCGGCTTCATCGGCCAAGTGGAATATCGCCACGCCTACAGCCAAAGCGGAGGTGCTCAATTTTGTTTTGGGCGTGGTTCCGCGTCGGATATGCTGTTGGTGTATGCGGAAGCTTTTGAACGTGACCTTGATCCCGAAGATTTCAGCTTGGTCGCAATCATCGCTCATGAATGCGGTCATCAACGGCTTTTGCGGGATTCAAACCTGGCGGCCATCGGTCGAAAGTTGACGGGACAAGTTTTTGAGGAAGTCTTAGCATCGCTGATCGGTTCACTGTTGGTGTCTGACGCGCGCGATGCCGAGGATTTGGTGGGAAAAGCGACCGTCGATTTGGCGACGGTTGGACTTTCCGCCGCAAGTGTCGTGCGTACGACTGAACAACTTCGAGGAATTTTGAAGGAGTTAGTCCGATGATCGGAAGAAAAAAACTTCGGGACGTTCAACGCGACTTGGTTGAGATTTTAGCCAAACTCCCGTCGGGAAATCCTGACGGTTGGTTTGACCGGGAAATGCAGACTGCCAAAGGGCAACCCGGCCGTGATTTGGAAACGCTCAAAATCCTGAAGGCGTCGTTAAAACGGGCCGCGAAGAAAAAACATTCGCCAGCCAAAGTCCGATCGACCCGCTAAGGCCATCAACCAATACTTCTTCAGTTCCAAACGATAAGATGCCCGCCGCTTGGAGCCTGAATCGGCTCCGTCGGATCACAGAATTCATTTTCGGATGACTCATTGAAAGGCAACCCGGCCGTGCCGGTGGGCTGGTTGACTTTAAAGCCGACGTGGCCTAAACCCTCTGGGTTTCGGCCACGTCGGCTTTTTTTGTTGAACCGCTCGCCGCAGGCACACGCGTTTCGAGCATTTAGAAGTCTCAACCTCAAACCTGATGCGCGTGCCTGCGGCACGCGGTGAAACGAGCGCGGCGAAGCCGCAATCACAACTAGAAATTCAATCCCTTGAAATTAAGCAGCAAGAAAATCCGTCAAGGACTTGAGCGGCTGAAGGCCCGCATCGGCGTCGATGGCCTGTTCCGCGAATTCGGAGACGACCTGCCATTGCGCTCCGAGATGTTCAGCGTCGCTCAATTAGAGCATCACGCCGAGGCACTCGCGGAATGGCATCAGGTCGATCCAAACCACGGCCCGGATCGACTGCTGGCTCGGTTGGCGGCCAACGAAAAGATTCTGTTGGAAACGTACAAGCTGGTGACAGACGCGGACGTAAACCATCGCCGCGTTTCCCCCGCCAGTGAATGGCTGCTCGACAATTTCTACTTGATCGAAGAGCAGATCCGCACGGCCCGCCGACATTTGCCCAAGCAGTACAGCCGGGACTTGCCACGCTTGTTGAACGGCCCGTCGGCCGGCTACCCCTGCGTCTACGATCTGGCACTGGAACTGATCTCGCACGTCGATGGCCGTATCGACGCCAACAGCCTGCGAAGCTTCGTGGCGGCCTATCAAAAACGGCGGCATCTAAAACTAGGTGAGCTGTGGGCCATCCCGATCATGATGCGCCAAGCATTGATCGAGAACCTGCGGCGCGTGGCGGCACGCATCGCCACCGGGACGCTAGAACGTAACACGGCCAGCAAGTGGGCCGACCTCTTCATCGAATGTGCCGACAAGGCTCCCAAGAATCTGATCCTCGTCGTGGCCGATATGGCTCGGCCGAACCCGACGCTCAGCACTTCGTTCGTGGCCGAGATGGCACGTCGCCTGCAAGGACAAAGCCAGGCGTTGGCAGTTCCGCTCACTTGGATCGAGCAACGACTCTCGGAACACGGCCAGACCATCGAGCAGATGGTCCAATCCGCCGGCCAGCAGCAAGCGGTCAATCAAGTCTCGATCGGCAACAGCATCAACAGTCTGCGCGAACTGGATGCAATCGACTGGCGGAAGTTCGTTGAGGATCTGAGCATCGTCGAACAGACATTGCTCCGCGATCCCGCCGGCGTGTACGGCGGCATGGACTTCAACACGCGTGACCAATACCGGCACGTCATCGAAGCGATCGCGAAACGAAGCCCTCTGACAGAACCCGAAGTCGCCACCCAAGCCGTGCAACTCGCACAATGCAACGCGGTGCGTCACGCGACCGATCATCGCACCGCTCACGTCGGCTTCTTCTTGATTGAAAAGGGATTGCCAGAGCTTGAGCACGCGACGGGAACGCGCCGCCGCTTGACGTCACGAATCAGACGGATCGTCCGCAAAGCGCCGCTCGCGGCGTACGTCGGCGCGATCTTCGTGATCGCCACGACGGTCACGGCCGGCGTCATCGGACGCACGGGGTTGAACGACGGATTGGGTTGGACGGCGGCACTGTTGTTGTTCGTCGGCGCAACCCATCTCGGCGTCGGCTTGGTCAATTGGCTGGCGACGTTATTGGTCAAACCGCACCGGCTCCCACGCATGGATTTCTCCGAAGGCATCCCGCCGGAGTTCAGCACGTTGGTCGTCGTCCCGACGATGCTCATCAGCCCGCGCAACGTCGGACGCCTGATGGAAGCGCTGGAGGTGCGCTACCTCGCCAACAAGGGCGAGAACCTGCGGTTCTGCCTGCTGACCGACTTTCGTGATGCCTCGCAGCAAGCAATGCCGGAAGATGAGTCGTTGCTGCAACTGGCTCAAGCCGGCATCGAGGCACTCAACGACAAGTACCGGGACGACGAGGATGAAGCGGACAACTTCTACCTGCTCCACCGCCCGCGCCGCTGGAATCCTCAAGAGCAAACCTGGATGGGCTACGAACGTAAACGCGGCAAGCTCGGCGACCTCAACACGCTGCTACGCGGTGGCAAGACCGAGGCGTTCTCCTTAATCGTCGGCGACACGTCGC
>JANMIF010000397.1:0-22974 GCA_031375695.1 Planctomyces sp. | reverse complement strand
GTGAACGACGTCCCCTTCGGCTGCAACCGAAAGCGGTCGATGCGGTGGTCCCCCCAACTGGTCACCAGCAGGTTGCCCAGATACTCCTCCGCCGCCAGGGGCGGTTTGTCCGAGCTACCGCTCGAATTCTCTTTCGACGTTTGGCTGGAGCGATCCGCCCCCTCGGCGGCGAACAAAAATCCGTCCGACTCGTAGGCCAGGATGCCGGAAGGAGCTTCGCCGGTCCCCGCGACCATCGGCAGCGTACCGGGAATCTCGCCGTTCCAGGCGGTGAAGGGGTGCAGTCCCTTGCGGCCGTTGCGGAACCGGTAGCCGTAATCGCCTCCCGGAATCACGTGCAGCAGCCGACACGGCGGACGGCTGTCCGCGTCGTTGTCCACGGTGAAGAGCCGCCCGAACGCATCGAAACAGCTCGCGTGCGGATTCCAAAACCCGGTCGCGATCTGGCTCAGCTTCGAGCCATCCAGCCGGCAACGATAAATGTTCCCCCCCTCGCCACCACCGCTGAGCGTCGTGCCGTCCGAACCGATGATCTTGTAATCGGCCCCGAGGTTCTCGCCGAACCCGAAGTACATCCAGCCGAGCGCATCAATCGCAAACCCAGCCAGCCCGTTGTGCGGGTAGTCCCCCTTCGTGTCGAGACGCACGATCGACTCTTTGCGGTCGGCTTTGTCGTCACCGTCGTCATCGTGGAAGAGGAAAATCTCGCGGCGAGTGGCGATGTAAACGGACTGCTTCGGCTGCGGCTGGTCTTTCGTTGCGGCGACCGGAAACCAAATCGGCCGCACAGCGACGCTCATCGAGTACTTCAGTCCGTCGGTGAAGACGACAATCTTGTCCGCCTTGCCATCGCCGTCCGAGTCATTCATCACAAGCACTCGGTCGGAGGGATGTCCCTTGTAGCCTTCGGGCGGGAAGTGCGTGTTGTTCTCGATGGCAAAGACTCGGCCACGATGATCGACGTCGAGACCAGTCGGCGTGACGATCTGCGGATGCTCGGCAAAGAGTTCGATCTTCAATCGCGGGTCGCGCGACTTCGGTGGCTCGTCGGCGCATGATGCGGTAGTCGTCATCAACATCAGCCACAGTGCGAGCACCGCTTTGAGCATCAACTCAACCGCTTCACGGCCGGTCATGCCGATGCGGATGCCGAACGACTCGGCTCTGGGTGTGCAGCCAACGATATTCGAGTCTAGCAAATCTTCCGGCTCGGTCAGCGGTTGCGCGGGCGTCCCTTTGCAGATGGCGATAGCCTGGCCGAACTCGGCGGGCGTCTTCAAATCGTAGATGCCGCAGCCGACGATCCCGGCCGTTGTCAGGATCGAGCAGTATTGGCCCTGATGCCAACGATTACTGATGCCAATGGCCGAACCATTCTCGAATTGCAATTCACGGTTGCTGGTGCGAGGCAGACGAGAGTTCATGGGAAGTTCCATAAGACGAAAAGTTCGATGAAATCAAGTATGATCTGACAGCACGAGCTATCAGTTGTCGAGGAATTGTCGCAGGTTAACGCATGACGCCGCAAATTGGTCTGACGTTGGGCGATGTCGCCGGGGTCGGCCCCGAAGTCGCCATTCGTGCGGCGCTCGATGAGCGAGTTCGAGCCGTGTGCAAACCGATCTTGGTCGGCGATCAAGAGATCATTGAGCGAACAATCGAACGCTGCGGTTTGAAGGCGTGCCTCTTCACACCCAGCGGAGAGCACATCGGAACGCCGGTCGTCTGTTGGCGACCGGGCGAGATTCCGCAAGATGTTTGGGATCATGCACGACAAGTCCCGCTCGGACGCAACGATGCACGCGCCGGACGAGCGGCTTATGAGATGCTTGTGAGCGCCGCAAAGGCCGCGATCCACGGAACCTTGAACGCCATCGTCACCGCGCCGATCAGCAAGGCGGCGCTGCATTTGGCCGGACTGAAATATCCCGGGCACACTGAGATACTGGCCGAAGTTTGCGGTGTCCGTGATTTCGGCATGATGCTGTTTTTGCCGCCAAATGACGCGATCAAATCGCCGCACGGCTTGGGAGTCGTTCACGTCACGCTGCACACATCGCTGCGCAGCGTTCCCGATTTGATCACGACTGTCGGCGTGATCGAAAAGATTGAACTGATCAATTCGTTCATGCGTCGTGTCGGCTGTACGGCTCCGAGGATTGCGGTCTGCGCGCTCAATCCACACGCGGGCGAAGAAGGGATTTTCGGCGACGAGGAATCGCAAATCATCGCCCCCGCCGTCCGAACCTTTTTCGACTGTGGACTGGCTTCCGTCATCGGACCGCTTCCAGCCGACACGTTGTTTCGCCGCGCGGCCGCCGGGGAGTTTGATGCGGTTGTCGCGATGTACCACGATCAAGGACACATCGCCTTTAAGCTGCTCGGCTTTCAATCGGCCGTCAACGTGACGCTCGGCCTGCCGATCGTCCGCACCAGTCCGAGCCACGGAACCGCCTTCGACATCGTCGGTAAATCTCCGGCCGATCCGTCCGGCATGATCGAAGCGGTATTGATCGCCGCGAAACTCACGAGAGTCATGCCAGAATCTCGCGAACCACACGGCCATGTACGTCCGTGAGACGGAAGTCTCGGCCGCCGAAACGGAAGGTCAGGCGTTCGTGTTCCAGGCCGAGTAAATGCAGCAGCGTGGCGTGTAGGTCGTAGTTGGTCACGATGTTTTCGATCGCGTGATAGCCGTATTCGTCGGTTGCACCGAACGTCATGCCGCCGCGAATGCCGCCGCCGGCGAGCCACATAGAAAAACCTTGCGGGTTGTGATCGCGACCGTCTCCCCCTTGAGCGAACGGCGTTCGGCCGAACTCACCTGTCCAAATCACGATCGTGTCGTCGAGTAATCCGCGGCGCTTCAGATCAGTCAGCAATGCGGCGATCGGGCGGTCAACGATGTCGGCGTTCTTTTGATGTTCGCCCTTGATGTTGTCGTGCGAATCCCATGGCGAAACGAATCGCACTCCGCCGACGCACGTCAGTTCGACAAACCGCACGCCCCGTTCCAGCAGCCGCCGAGCCAATAAGCACTGCCGCGCGTAGCGAGCTTCAAACGCGTTACTCGAATTCACGCCGTAGAGGTCCAGCGTCTCATGCGACTCGTCCTTGAAATCGGCAACTTCCGGCACCGAGCGTTGCATCGCGAACGCCAGTTCGTGATTGCGGATCGCCGATTCAATCTGATCTTCACTCGAGCCGGCTCGCGCGATGAAGCCACGGTCGCTCTCCGTGATGAATCGCAATTTGGCTGCTTGCTGACCGGGCTGAGATTCTGTCGGTTGGATGTTGTCAACAACCGGCGAGTTGGCCGGCACACCGTTCGGAGCGACATGAAACAGTGACGCTTCATGCACCGGCGGCAAGAAGCCGCTCGAATAGTTCGCGATCCCGCCGAGTGGCAACTGCCCACCGTTAACCACGACGTAGCTCGGCAAGTTCGACGACTCGCAACCCAAACCGTACGACACCCACGAGCCCAAACTCGGCCGCCCTTGAAGTTGATGCCCCGTGTGCAGCAGGTAACACGCCTGAGCGTGCTCGGCAAACGGCGTCTGCATCGAGCGGATCACGCACAAGTCATCGACATGCTGAGCGATCTGCGGAAACAAACTGCTGACCGGAATCCCCGCTTCGCCGGACTGCTTGAACGAGAACGGCGAACCGAGCGTATTGCCGTTGTTCTCGAACTGCGTCGTTTCGATCTTCATCTTGAACGGCTGCCCGTGTTCGGCATTCAGCCGCAGTTTCGGATCAAACGAATCGACCTGCGAAACCCCGCCATCCATGAACAACATTACGATTCGCTTGGCCTTGGCAGCCACATGCCCCGGCTTGCCTCGCAACGGATGATCCGCTTCCGCCCGCAGCGACTCAGCTAAGATTCCGTTGAGCGCCAACATCCCGAACCCAAACGACGACCGCCGCAAAATCTCGCGGCGAGACAGCATTCCGGTCGGCAAAACAACTGGTGGCGAGCGCATTGAAATGTGATCTCTTTCGGTTCCCATTCGTGGTTTCACTAAATTCGTGGGAGAACTGTTCCCCCGAATTTAGGAAGATCTCGAATGACGCCAATTGTCATCGCACAAACACGAACTCTTTCATGTTGATCAGCGCGTGAGCCAGTTCCGACCAAGCGCGTTTGTCAGTCAACCAAGCGTCGTCGGGGATCGCGAACAGTTTCGATTGTGATTTCACGAACTCAACGGCTCGCGCGGTTTCGTCTACTGTCGGTGGGCGGGTGAATACGAGACGGTACAGCGTTTCGATGCGAGCGTCAGCGGACGGGAGACTCAAAACTCGTTCGCCCAAGCCACCGGATTGCATCGCCACAAACGGGTCGTTCAGAAGTGCAAGGCTTTGTGCTGGGACGTTTGTGATGTCGCGAGCACCGACCGTCAGCATCGGCTTCGGCTGATCGAACGCCGTCAGGAACTGCTGCGGGTAATTGCGCCGAGCCTCCAGGTAAATGCTGCGTCGGCCGTGACCGTCAAGCGGGCCGGCCACTGGGTTCTCGAAATCTTTGTACGCCGTCGGCAAAGGCAACGGCACGCCAAGTCCTTCTTGTCGGCGATCCAAGCGGCCGGACACGAAGAGCAACGAATCTCGCAACGACTCGGCCTGCAACCGGCGGACATGAGCATGTGACAACAACCGATTGGTCGGATCGAGTTGTTTCGTGCCCGGCGTCGTTTCCGACGAAAGCTGAAACGCGCGGCTGGTCAACATCAGTCGCAGCATGTGCTTGATCGACCAGCCGGAATCGACGAACTCCGCCGCCAGCCAATCGAGCAATTCCGGATGCGACGGCGGCTCGCCAAGCTGTCCGAAGTTGTCTACGGTCTTCACCAACCCGACGCCGAAAACGTGATGCCACAACCGATTGACCAAGACTCGAGCGGTTAGTGGGTTTCGCGAATCGGCGATTTTGTCGGCGAGTTGCATGCGATTAGAAAAGTGACCCGAAGCGTAAGCGAGGGTGGGCACTCCACCGGAATCGGAATCTGGAAAAGCTGTCGTTTGGAACGCCCGTCCTCGCTCACGCTTCGGGTTACTTTCGCTCGTCGTTTGGCCGTTTGGATCGTTTCGCGGAGCGAGACGGCTACGCAGCACTTCCAAATACCCTCGCGGGACGACTTCGCCCGGCTTGCGGTGATTGCCGCGAACGAACAACCGTTCGTCGAAGCCTTGCTCGTCGGCAACGCCCGGCACTCGGATCGGCACCGGGATTTGCCCCTCGGCCTAGCGATACTGCGCGATCAACGAAGCCAACTCGTGTTCGGCCGGAGCTTCATTCAATAACACGCCGACACGCAGCAACTCGTCTATAAACCGCGATTGCTCTTCCGTGCAACGCTCGTCCGCCCACGCCTTGATCGCATCATCGGCTAGCGACCTCAGCCGCTCCACAAACGCCGGCCAATTTGGTTTGACGTCCCACATCTCAGACGGCAACGGCGACCTGAGTCCGGGCGCTCCCGACTGATCGTGAAACACGACCGCTCGCACGCCGACGCCGCTGCGTCCGTCGGTAGTCAGCTTCGAGGCATCCGGCATTTTTCCGGGATACGGCATTTCGTCGCGCGGACCGATGTCGAGATACGCGCGACGCGACGCCCAAACTTCGCGGATCGGGATCGTGATCCATCGCAATCGTGGTTCATTAACTGACGGCATCGCCTGAGCAAACAGCAACTGATCGCTGGGAAAGTTCTCGATGATCAGCCGCACGCGAGCATTGTTCGTCCCGCCCGCCAGCACGCTGATAAACTTCATGTCGAGAGCGAAATTCGGCGATCGCAACGTCCCGCCATGTTTGTTGCTGACTAAATGCGAATATCGACCGAGTGGATAGATTGCCGTGATGAGTCCGCTGCCGCTCGGCGACAAAGCAAACTCGCCTGCTGTGTTGATCTGCTGAAAGTTGTCGGTTGCAAACCATTCTTTGGAGTTCAGTGCGTCAGCGCCGCTTTGGATTTCAAGGTTGCCAAAGTCTGCGAACCAGCGAAATCGACTCGTCGCTGCCAAACGTTGTTCATCAAACGCGTGACATGTGTTCGTTAAGTCGGCCAAAGTTTTCGCATCGATTGCCGGCAGGTTGGAAACCTGCCCCACGAGCCGCGTGATTCCATGCAGCGGCTCGGTTGGCTTGTCTTTCACCACTTTCAGCGCTATCAGCCAACGAAATGCTTCAGCTTCCGGTGATCGCGTTCCCGGCGCAAACGGCGGCGTCATCGGTGTCGCCGGTTTGCCGTCGGCTGGCTTCGGCGGATCGGGTTCATGAAGTTTGTCGCGAGCCGCCGGGATCGCGGTTCGCCAGTGAGTCAATTGTTCGCGCCACAGTCCTGCGAGCGAATTGCGGATCGGGCGCTTCAGTTCGATCAACTGTTGATCGAGAGCGTGTTGAGCAGCCGAGTCGCTGACGCGGTGCATTGTGACTCGGCTGCTGGCGAAGAGGCCGTACAGCGCGGCGAAGTCGCGAGCCGAGATAGCATCAAACTTGTGATCGTGACATCGAGCGCAAGCAAGTGTCAGCCCTTGAAACGTCTTGCCGAATGAGTCGATCTGCGCGTCGAGAACCACGATCTCTTCGTTCTTCACGTCGATCGGTGTCGGATAAAACTCAACGAACCGAAACCAGCCGGTGCCGATCGGCGACTCATTGATGCCGAGCGTCGGGTTCCAACGCGGCGGCAACCGTTCGCCAGCCAGATGCTCGCGCACGACGCGGTCATACGGCACGTTGCCGTTGAACGCTCGGACTAGGTAATCGCGATATCGCCAAGCGTGCGGGATCAGCGGGTCGTGCTCGGAACCATGCGAATCGCTGTAGCGAATCAAATCCATCCAATGCCGCGCCCACTGCTCGCCGAATTGCGGCGACGCCAGCCACCGATCAACAAGTTTTTCAACCGCGTCCGGCAACGGATCGCCCACAAACGCCGCGACCTCACTCGGCTCCGGCGTCATCCCCGTCAACACAACCGACAACCGCCGAGCCAACGTCCAGAGATCGGCATCACGACTTGGTACAAGCCCAGCCGCTTCGATCCGTGCCAATAAAAACCGGTCAATCGAATTCAACGGCCAATCGCGCTGATTGACCTCCGGCACGTTCGGCCTGACGACTTGCTGCCAACACCAATGTTTGCGACGCTCGTCAAGCTTCTCGGCCCACGCTGCGCCGCCGCGTTCCGAATCAGGCGACTCACGCGGATCGACCGCGCCGCGTCGAATCCATTCAATCAGCAATTGCACTTCGTCGTCCGGCAGCGCCGTATCGGGCGGCATCTGCAATTCTTTGGTCGTTCGCCGCACGGCCTTGATCAGCAAACTCTCGGCCGGTTGGCCTGGTACAACCGTCGGTCCGGAGTCACCGCCTTTAACCCAGCCGCTACGTGAATCGAGCGTCAAGCTGCCTTGCAACTCACTCGCCTCGTGGCTGTGACACTCGTAGCAGCGCTTTCGCAAAATCGGTTGCACGCGTTGTTCAAAGAACGCCCGCTCGTCATCGGCAACTGCCGGAGCGGTGAAACTCAGGGCGAGCAAAGACAGCTTGAGATTCCGGTAATCGAACACGATCATCCCCGTTTGATCCGAATTTCGCCGCAGCATGCAGCGACGCGAAGTCTATCGACCGGCGTTCGGAAACAACGAGAGTGTCTAGCGTTTGCTCGCCTTGCTACTCGACATCGGCACGAGGAAAAGTTGCGGCTTCGGGTCGAAAGCGAAGGAATGTTTCGGCAGCGGAGCGACTTTGCGATCGCGTTTGACCGCATTCGGCAACTTGGGGAAAACCCAGTTGGCTTTGTCAAGTTCGGGGACGAGCAGACACTGTGGCATGACGAGGTCGTTTTGCGTCCGTGCGTCTTTTTGTTTGCGTTCGGAAAAGAACTCGAAAGTTCGCGGAATGGCGGGGTCTTTGTCCGACGTGAACGATCCGACACAGACGAGCGAGCGAGCGTGTTCGTGCCAGACGAACGCGTCGAACTGCCGCCCGTGATGCAGCGTGGTTTCGCGCAAGGCCTGGCACAAAGTTTCGGCGTTTTGACCAGCCTCTTCCAGCGTCTTGCCGATCAGGTCATCCTCTTCGCCCATCAAGTGAGCCTTGCCGGCGAGTTTGGTTTTTCCGAAGAACGAGGCGACGACCAACGAGTACTTGCCGCGATTGCTCAACAGTGAGTACTTGCGGTCGCTGTTGATTTTCAGCAAAAACGGATCGACTTTTTGCTGAGCGATCTCTTCCGGCGAGAGGAGCGGGTTGATCGTGAGAAACGCGCCGCTCAAAGGACCGGGGCGGCCGGGAGTCGAACGAAACGCCGCATGATCGCCGAACGATTGCGGCTTGAAGTTTTTCAAATACTTCAAGGTCTTCTGTGCGACCGGATCCTCGGCCGACGGATAATTTCCGGCGACAACACAGATGCGATCGTCTTTCATGCGGATCGCTTGCTTCACCTTTTTCCCGTTACGGTCGAGCGTGCCCAGCGATTCAACCTCTTTTTTTTGCTCGAAGACATACGCGGGAATTTTTTTCTTGCGCAATTCCAGGACGAGATCCGCTGCAGCTTGAGCCGGACCAGGCCCCTCCTCGCGAAATTCAGCCGGAGTTTCGGCAAGACTCGCGACCATGATCATCCACGGACCATGTCGCCGATCCAGTTCGTACTTTTTCTCTTTGTCCGCTTCGATCTTGTCCGCTCCGAGCAACGGGGTTGCCAGCAGCCACAGCGCGATCCAATTGAGCCAGGACAAACGACGATCGTTGACCACGGCAGACTCCATTCAACCGAGAAATCCAAACGTTGGTCGCCTTCGCGACCTGAATTCGGGTGGCGTTGTACTCACGGATTTGCGAATAGGTCCAGACCGGATTTTTGTGACGCATCGCCATTGGGGAAAACGCGAAATGCCAGAAAGATTAGGGAACAAACAGTAAACAG
Source organism: Planctomyces sp. (assembly GCA_031375695.1). Lineage (GTDB taxonomy): Bacteria > Planctomycetota > Planctomycetia > Planctomycetales > Planctomycetaceae > SXKJ01. The sequence goes on along the minus strand of JANMIF010000397.1, from coordinate 14,023 downwards.
CCGTGGGCGCGTATCTTTAATTTTCCGCCCCGCTTTTTCTTGCAAAATCTGTCAGCCCACCACGGGGCTCTATGGGTTTCCCAATCCTCAGGCCATTTGCCACACTGTACTCAATCCAGTCATCTTGACTTTCCGAAAGGCCGAATCATGCCGTCTCGCGTTTCTCGTCGCCGCTTTTTTGGTGCTTCCGCCGCGTTTGCCTGCGGACCACTGATTCTGTCTTCGCCAGCTCGTGGCTTGGCCGCCGCGAGCGAGCGGGTTCGGTTGGGGTTCATCGGGATCGGCATCATGTCACGCGGGCATTTGAGTCGCATGGTCAACACGGCTGACGTACAGGTTCTGGCCGTGTGCGATGTGGTCACCGAGCGTCGCGAAAACGCGTTGCAAATCGTCGAGAAGGCGTATGCCGAACAGAAAGACCTGCCATCGTCCAAAGGCTGCGCGGCGTATGTCGATTTCCGCGAACTGCTGGCTCGCGACGACATCGACGCGGTCGTGATCGGAACGCCGGATCATTGGCATGCGATCCCAGCCATCGCCGCTTGCAAAGCTGGAAAAGACGTGTACTGCGAAAAGCCGCTGAGCCTGACCATTTCGGAAGGCCGAGCAATGGTCAATGCCGCTCGCGAACACAAACGGATTTTCCAAACTGGCAGCCAGCAGCGCAGTGAGTTCGGCGGCCGATTCCGTCGTGCAGTCGAATTGATTCGGAACGGGCATCTCGGCGAGATCAACGTGGTTCGAATCGGCGTGGGCGGACCCGCCGTGACGTGTGACTTGCCGGACGAAGACTGTCCCGCCGGCACCGATTGGAATTTCTGGAACGGCCAGTCGCCGGCGCGAGGCTTCAATCAAATCCTCTGCCCGAAGGGAATTCACAATCACTTCCCGGCCTGGCGAAATTATCGCGAGTACGCTGGCGGGGCGCTGGCTGACATGGGAGCACATCATTTCGACATCGCGCAATGGGCGCTGGGCATGGACAACTCCGGTCCGGTCAAAATCGAACCGCCCGCAGGCAAGGAGAACAGCGGCCTGAAATTCACGTATGCGAACGGAGCCGTCATGTATCACGGTGGCCCCAGCGGCTGCACCTTTGAAGGGACAAAGGGGACACTGTACGTTGATCGCAACAAACTCGAAGCGAATCCTGCGAACATTCTCGAAGCGACGATCAGTCCAAACGATTTTCATTGCGAGCCGTCCGACAATCATCATCGCAACTGGCTCGACGCGATTCGCTCACGGCAGAAGCCTATCTGCGATGTCGAAATCGGACACCGCTCCGCCAGCGTGTGTCAGCTCGGCCAAATCGGCTACGACCTCCACCGCGTCTTGCAGTGGGATCCGGCCAAAGAAGTGTTCGTCAACGACGACGACGCCAATCAGAAACTCAGCCGCAAACCTCGCGAACCATGGACAATTTGATGGCCCACTTGGAACCGGTCCTATTGCGGCGCGACCTGTTGCGCACGTCGGCGTGCGGGTTTGGGGCGCTCGCACTGGCGGAACTCTTGAAGGCGGACACGACTCGCTCAACGAATCCGCTCGCGCCGAAGCAACCGCAATTTCCGGCGAAGGCGAAGCGAGTCATTTTTCTCTTCATGCACGGTGGGCCTTCGCAGGTTGATACGTTTGATTACAAGCCGCTGCTCGAACGCGATCACGGGAAGCCGTTGCCGTTTTCTAAGCCGCGGGTGTTCTCGGCGCAGACCGGCAACCTGCTGAAGTCCCCTTGGAAGTTTCGGCAGTACGGCGAGAGCGGCGCCTGGGTCAGCGATCTGTTTCCGCATGTGGCGACGCATGTCGATGACTTGTGCATGATCCATTCAATGTGGGGATCGAACTCGCGGCATGGTGGGGCGTTGATGGAGTTGCACACTGGCAGCGACACATTCGTCCGGCCAAGCATGGGGTCGTGGATTACTTATGGACTCGGCACGGAGAATCAGGATTTTCCTGGCTACATTACGATCTGCCCGACGCTGACTCATGGCGGCGTGAACGCGTACAGCTCAGCATTCATGCCAGCGGTGTATCACGGCACGCCGCTGGGCAACGCGGGGATTTCGTCCGATCAAGCGAAGATCCCGTTCATCGAAAATTCCGACAAGCTGTCGCGACGGACTCAATCGCTCGAGTTGGAACTGATTCAGCAGATGAACCGCGAACATCTCGTCAGCAGCGGGCCGGATGCGGCGCTCGAAGGACGGATCAATTCGTTTGAACTGGCCTTTCGGATGCAGACCGCCGCGCCGGAATTGCAAGACCTTAGCAGCGAATCCGAGGCGACTCAGAAGCTGTACGGTTTGGAGAATCCAAAGACGGCGGGCTTCGGCCGACAGTGCTTGATGGCTCGAAGATTTGCCGAGCGAGGCGTGCGGTTCATTCAATGCACTCACAGTTACAAGTGGGATCAGCACGGCAACCTGAAAGCCGATCATGGCAAGAACGCCTTCGAAGTCGATCAACCGATCTCCGCGCTGCTGACGGAATTGAAATCGCTGGACTTGTTGGACGACACACTGATTCTGTGGGGCGGCGAGTTCGGTCGCACGCCGGTGGCTCAGGGAGACGACGGTCGCGATCACAATCCTCAGGGCTACACGATGTGGATGGCGGGGGGCGGCGTGAAGCCCGGCATCCGCTACGGTGAGACCGACGATTACGGCTACTATGCGGTGAAAGATAAAGTCCACTTGCACGACTTACACGCCACGATCCTGCACTTGCTCGGCTTCGATCACCTGAAGCTGACTTATCGGCATGCCGGTCGTGATTTCCGTCTGACCGACGTACATGGCGAAGTCGTGCGTGGACTGCTGGCATGAGTCGCGGCAGTGAAATTCTCGCGTTCTGGGAAAAACACTGACTGAGGCGCGTCGCAAGCCGGAAGTTGTTACAGTTCCGCCATGCCGGCTCGGAGACGTTTTTCGGGCGGCTCAACAACTAACGTTTGCTTGGAAGGTGACTGGTATGGCTGAAGGTACAATCAAGAAAGTGACGGACAAGGGATTCGGTTTTATTACGACGGATAACGGCGGAGACATTTTTTTTCACATGTCAAATCTGGACGGGGTCCGCATGGAAGAACTTCGAGAAGGCCAGCGAGTGACCTACACGGTCGGCCAAGGGCCCAAGGGTGCGCGCGCTGAGAATGTTCGCCGCGCTTAGTTGTTGATGAATCGTTCCGCAATGCAGAGACGCCGACGACATCGTCGGCTGTCTCCGTTTGCGGAGAGCACTCAGCCGCTTGGCTAACATTCGCACTACGTTCACGGGAGGATGCATCATCGCCAAGGACCGAAACACATTCGCCAAACGCAGCCGTGAAATGGACAAAAAACACAAGGCCGACGCCAAACGCGAAGCACGAAAAACGCGCAAGAACCAAGAAGCCTTTCCGGTCGCTACACCGGTCACCGCAGTAGTCGATCCGCCGGCCGAAGATCAGCTCTAACGAGGTTCACGCTTCAGCAGCCCGGCCGAGGACTCGTAGTATTTTCTGCGGCGACGTTGTTTCTCCGGCGCGGCGGAGGCTGATTGTCGTAGATCGCTGAGATTGGCCGTACAGACTCGGCAGCCGACCGTTTCGATGTGAAATTCCAGGTAGTCTTGCTGCTCTGCGTCGAGTGCTCCGAGAAGATACGATCCGAGTTGGCTGCGGGTTGGGCAGCTCAAGCGATTGCGACGCCAGACTTCGCCTACCGTCAAACCTCCTTGATCCCGCTCTCGAGCCAATGTTGCCAGTTGTCGCCGCAGCGGTTCCGAATCGCGCAACGATTTCTCAATCGCCGCCATCCGCTCGGCCGGCAAGCCCTCGTCCAAGTACGTCAACAATTCTTCGATGTGATCTTCCGACATTTTTGTTCTTTTGTTCGATCCTGCTGTAAGTCGACCGGCGGAAGAAAATAACCCGAAACGTCAGCGAAGGCGAACGCTTAACGGGGCTTTCGATTTCGAGGCATTTGCAGCGTCCGCCCTCACTGACGCTTCGGGTTACTTAGATCGGCTAACAAAACAGTGAGACCGCTGGAGTACAATATGCGGCCATAGATCGGGATGGAACGAGGTTAAGTCAATCAGGAAGGAGCCGCAAAATGGCAGTGCCATTGGCTTCTAACGAACTGTGGAAGGTGGTTGAGCCTTTGCTTCTCAAACAAGTATCGAGTCCCAAGGGAGGTCGTCCGCCAATCGACGATCGCAAGACGCTCACGGGAATTATCTTTGTGCTCAAATCGGGGATTCCTTGGGGAGATGCTTCCGCAGGAAATGGGTTGTGGTTGTGGCATGACGTGTTGGCGTCGTCTTCGCGATTGGCAGGAGGCCGGCGTTTGGGAACGGTTGCACCAAGTGTTATTGAATCAATTGCGAGCGGCCGATCAGATCGATTGGTCGTGAGCCACCGTGGATAGTTCGTCGGTTCGTGCGGTCGGGGGTGGCGACAAAACCGGCCCAAATCCCACAGATCGGCGGAAACCAGGTAGCAAACATCATGTGCTGACCGATGCTCACGGAGTTCCGCTCAACCTGATTGTGACTGCGGCCAATCGCCACGACGTGACACAGTTGTTGCCTTTGATCGATGGCGTGCCACCGGTCGCCGGCAAACCCGGACATCCACCACAACGCCCGCAATCCCTCTTCGGTGATCGCGCGTACGACTCGGAACCTCATCGTCAGCAACTTCGTGAACGTGGCATTCAACCGCATCTGGCCAAACGGAATACCGAACATGGAAGTGGACTAGGGGTGTTCCGCTGGGTCTCCGAACGAACCCTGAGTTGGCTGCATCAATTTCGTCGCCTCAGAATTCGCTTCGATCGCCGTGCAGATATCCATAAAGCATTCGCAACACTCGCCGAAAGCCTAATCTGCTTCCGGCTTCTGCCTGACGGGTTGTGTTAGGAGTTCTTAGTCAAGAAATGCTTTACCGGCTTCGAAGGTGAGTCGCGGGAGCGACTCGCCTTCGTAGCTCAGTCACTCCCGCGACTGAGGTTCACGCTGCGGTCGTCGGCAGAAATTGCCGGCTCCGCTTACGAATTGCCTGATCGGCAAAACCGTTAAATTTTACCGCCGTCAAAAGCCGATACGGATGAAACACTTGTCTGTCTCCAACTGGCGGACAGATGACTTTCCGAAAGGGAGTTCGGCAATGTCTCAGCCTGAGGCAATACAAGACACAGACGAGACCCCTCAAATCGACCAGTCTATGAGGACGTCGTCTCCTATCCTTGATTCATCCACCGTCGCATCACCTTCGGATTTCGGTTTGAATTTGTCGGCGAACGAGCCTCGTGCCGGTTCCCCAAAACCGCAGGCACGACGGCGTTCCGCATCGCCTCCCAAAGAAGATCGGCCAGCATTGTCCGGGCGGTTGCGGTCGCGCAAAGTGCGGATGCTTTTGATGGTGCTGAGCTTGCTGCTCATCGTTGGGCTAATTGGCCTGAACGTGAATCGGCAGCCAATCGTCACTGAATCGGAGGTCGATTCGGATAGCTTGGATTTGTCCGAAATGAGTGAGTCCAACTCCGGAGTCCTAACATCGGATACGCCGGATGAACCGCGGCGGCATGAGTTCGAAGCTCAATTCGAAGATCATCCGTTGATGCGAAATGCGGCTCAATCCCGTTCGGCTACTGTCTGGCAGGTGGAATCCGATTGGCCGGCGACCGACGCTCGCTCAGGAATTGTGCCGGTCACGAACTTCACTGACGGCCCGCTTCCTGTGACCGCCAGCCAGCCGCGCCGAGCACCGGCGTCCGGCTCGCAAGGAGCGTGGCTGACTGGACAGATTGAATCGGATGATTCGCCGAAGTCTACCATGCTGAGAACGTCGGCCGCGAATCAAGCCGCTCCACGCCAACTTCCGAGAGCACGCCATCCACTGGCCGACTAATCATTTCGAACCGCGACCGTTAGGGAATGGTGACGACAGGACTGACCACTTCCTGACGATCGCGGCTCGAAAAACACGATCTGATTCTTGACCCAGCCAATTTGAGATCGAGGAGCTTCGCATGTATTCGAGTTACTGGCGTCTGAAATCCGAGCCGTTCGAAAACTCGTTTGAACCGTCGTTATTTTTTTCGTCGGAGTCCCATCAAACCGCGCTGTTGAAGCTGCGGTATCTGATCGAGCATCGCAAAGGAGCCGGCGTCGTGACTGGCCCGACGGGAGTCGGCAAAACGTTTCTATTGCATCGTTTGGCGGACGAATTGGGTCCGTATTTCGGACCGTGGGTTCCGCTGGTGTTTCCTCGACTGTCGGCGGATGATTTGCTGAACGATTTGGCGATCCGGTTGGGACACGGAGACATCAACCCGACGACCGCCTTGCCGAGATTCGCGGCGTTGCAGTCCATCGAAAGCTCGCTCGCCGAGCACACACAACAGTCGCGTCATCCCGTGATCATCGTGGATGATGCGAACTTGATGGACGACTCCGCTGCCCTGCAAACACTGGAACTGTTGCTCAATTTTCAACAACCGCCAAAGTGCGTCTTCACACTTATCCTACTGGGTGACAAGTCGTTGTTGGCCAAACTGGGCCGCATGCCCCGATTCATGGATCGGCTCACAGTCCGAGCTTCGTTGCAACCCTTCACGGTGGACGAGGTCGGTGAGTACTTGCAGCATCGACTGGAAGTGTGCGGAGCCGATCACATGATGTTCGATCCGGCAGCGATTCGCGAAATCGCTGAACGCTCCGCCGGACTACCGCGACAAGTCAATCGGTTGGCCGATTTGGCATTGCTGGTCGGATACGCCGATCAGCACAAGATGCTGTCGGCCGAACAAATTACCGCCGTCTCGGAAGAATTGACCACGGCCGCAGCGATTTGAAGTATCGCTAGTCCTCAAACAAGCAACCGCTTCTGCATTTTTGTAGCGATTGTGAGCGCACACGCCGAGCATGTCCGGCGTCGTCGGCGATGAGTGTTGATTCGTTGGAGTTATGGCGGTGTTTGGCTTTTGGTTCGCGGAGCCAGTGAGACGGTCATCGAGCGGGGCGCGGCGTTCGGACGGGAACGTCGCTCGTATGGCGGGCGATTTCTCGCGACGCCCAGGCCTCTCACAACAGTTCATCGCGGTCGCCAGGCGGAAGAAGCTGGGGAGTTGTTGGTTCCAGTGCTGCACGAGATGAATCACTTGGCGGCCTTGTCGCACGATCTGGCAGAGAACCTTCACGACTTCGTTCACGAAGGTCTTGAATTCCATTCGCAGCCAAGTCGAACGGGCAGCTTCGTTAGACTCGCGATGACGCGGCGCGACTTGCAAGAGCAGCACCGACCAGGCTGTCCAACGGAGCGGACAAGGCTTACGCCGCCAGCGATTTGTGCGGCCAAGTTCTCTTGGTCGCAGCGGTCGTTGCAGCCGAAGACGTTCTTGGCCGCGGACATTTCTCGATCGTTGGTGATCTAGAAGAAGTTGCGGGTCTCGTCGAACAGAAGTTTCTCTCCCTGCTCGTGCGAGATATTTTTCGGATCACCATCATTCGATACGTTCGTTGGTAGGAGGTGGGTTGGCACTCGAACTCGGCGACTTGCTCGCTTTTGTGCTCCAGATGTTCGAACACACACCACAATCACGAGTCGCCCCGTTCAGAATGGGAAGTGACGGTTTTCGTTTCTGGAGACAGCGAGTTGTCGGAAGCGATCGAAGGGGCAAGCAGTCCGCCACGATTCATGCTCGACGGGCGAAAGATCGTGATGATATTCAATGCGGTCGAGAGTTTTTTTTATTGGCAATCCGAACGATTGGCCGACGACGATGAAATCGGCCCACATGTGGGAGTGACTGGCGAAATCGAGAGACAGCACGTTTGGCTGCGAGTCGCGAGCAAACCGCCAGACGAATTTTCATACGACTGGGGGCGTGTATGTTGAGACAACAGACGACCGCTGGTGACTGATCACGCTCGTGGTCCCGAGTTGAGAGTGAGAGACGGTGGGGATCGCATCAAGGTACCGTTCCTTGCAGTGACGCGAGATTTGAATGAGAGAGGCCCGGCTTCTGAGGGGAAGCCGGGCCTTTTTTCGTTTTCACTTACCTCACTTACGCTGCAAGTTGCATGCGCAGCGCTACTTCTTCGGTAGTTCCTTTACGTAAATGTTCTTGAAATAGAGCGTGTTGCCGTGGTGCTGGAGTTCGATCGGGCCGGTCTCGTAGCAGGGCTTGTCTCGCTCCCAATAGTTTTCCAGCGTGACGTTGTTGACGACCGTCTTGCCGTTGAGTGTGATCGTCACTTTGTCGCCGACCATGCGGATGAAGAATGTGTTCCACTGACCGATCGGATTGTCGGCTTTCACGTCCGGGAAGCGCGGATGCTTTTGATTGTTCCAGAGGCTGCCCGAACCCTTGTCGGCTCCATTTTTTAGCTGAGCTTCGTCACTGGGATCCCAAATCTGCACCTGGGGAGTTCCCCGCAGATAGATGCCACTGTCTCCCTTTGGTTCGAGTTTCCAATCGCAGTAAAACTCGAAGTCCGCGTAGTCCTTGGCGCTGACGAGGCTCTGCCCTTTCCCGTCATAAAGTAATACTCCGTTCTCGACCCTCCAATGAGCGTTCATGACTTCATCGGCTTTCTTCTGTTCGTCGGCAATTTGCTCTGGAGTCATCTTCTGACGCTGCTTGATGTCCTTCACCAACCCCTTCCAGCCAGTGAGATCTTTGCCGTTGAAGAGCGCGGAGAAACCTTCGGGCGGCATGTTGTCCGCGACAGATTTCTTGCCGACGGGTTGCGCTTGCTGATCCGCAATGGCGAGTTCTTTCGGTTCGACCTTCGTGCCGAACAAGAAGACGTCGTCGAAGTTGCCGGTGTCGTCGAATGAACCGACGCCGACTTGGCCCCAGGCGAACGTCGTGTCGGTGGCTTCCATGACCGGCTCTTTCATGTTGTCGAAAAAGACTTTGATCGAGCCGCTTTTTACATCGCGAGTCAGCCGCGCGTGATGCCAGTTGTCGGTCCAATCGGTGCCGGCTGACGACTTGTTGGAAATCTTCAACCGGGGCGTGCCGTTGACGATAAAGATTTGATTGGCGTGGTCGTCGGCCTTCTTGCCGAGATGCACATAATACAGATGCGAATGATCCTGTGCTCCAAAGAACAGGCAGAGGTCGCGGTGGTCGTAGTCCTTGACTGTCGATTGCAGCTTCACGTCGAGCACGAAATCGCTGACTGTGATGTCCTTGATCAACGCCCGATTCAGTGGCGAGCGGACCGGCGGATTGAAATTGCTCTTTTGGAATTGGCTGAGCGCATGCCCGGCGTCGGTGGCGACTATCTTCCAGGCGGCGGGATCGGTCATGGTCCAACGGTCGGAGTTGGACTTCTCGAAGTCATCGGAAAAAATCAGCGGCAGGTTCGTGATTCCTTGGGGAACCTCGGCCGCGCTGGAAACAACCGCTAGCCAGGAGAAACTCACAATCGCGCCACAAATCAGCCAAGCCAAACGTCTCATGGGGTGCCCTTTCGACAAGGTGGGAGTTCCGCCGAAACGGAACAGGAATCCTGGTGAGAAACCGCGAGTAGCGTGATGCGGTCACGTCACGAAGACAAGTCTCTCGAAGATTCTGTGACCGGTTGATCCGTAAATTTGACCGATCGGTCGTGGCTCCCGAGGACCACTGAAAAAAATGGGATCCGATGAGCCGCATCAGTCCCATGAGTCGTATTTGCCCCACCAATCGGAGTTGATACGGCGGTCTTACCGATCGAAGAGCCTCAGAATTGCGTCAACCAGCGGAAAACCGTGTTCCGTTGTGTTCGGTGTAACCGTTAGAGTCGCTGTCAGATTCCGTGGAAGTTCCAGCCGGTCTGGCCAGGAGAGGCGGAATTGGCCGATGGAGTTTGCGGGCAATGCCAAGTTGGTAGGTTGGGGCTGCGACGCGCCTCGTTCGAGTTTGGAGTTTGGGTCTCCAAATCGAGCGGTTCCTGCCAAGCTTTAAGGCATTGCTGGTCAAGGCCACCGGCGTCAGCGGGCCTGCGTTGACGTCCTTTGGATTTCGGACATGCGGCTTACCAGTTGGCTACGGCGAATCAGCCCGTGGAGCGCGTCGACTCGACGCGCGAGTCGCGACCGTTGCGCGCATCACCGCCGCAATGAGTTTGCATTGCTCCGCGCGCTGCGGTCGGATGTCGAAGGGGAGAAACTCCTTGAGCCGTTGGAAGACCGCACGCTGCTCAGTGCGGTGATCCAATTGCATGCGAATGGCGATTTACGGGTCACGGACGATGTGGGCGGCGGGAATGATTCGCTCAAGATCGAAGCGAAGGCGGCAACGTCCGAATATCTGGTCAGCACGCTGGCGGTTGGTGATTCGCTGACGGTCACCGGGGCATTGTTTGGCTTTCCCGGTGTGATGGGAAGCGGGATGACAGCGGTCACGATTCCGTTCGCGGCGGTCAATGTCGGCAATCAGATCATCTTCAACACGCTGAATGGCGACGATTCGTTGACTGTGGATTTCGGGAAAGGTGAATTTCCAAATGCGATTGTGTTTGACGGCGGGTTGGGGACCGACCTGCTGGTTCTGTCCGGAAACCCCGGATATCAATTCACTCGAATCGCTCACACGTTCGACTTCGATGCCGCGATGCCCGATTTCATCAGTGTTCAAGGCCTCACCACTGTCCCTTCGACGATTCAATACTCGGGATTGGAAATGAATGCGGCGGCGTTCCTGCCAGCGGTGTTCGATCAATTGGCGGTTTCTGAGCGTCAGTTCACGTTCAGCGGTACTAGCGAGAATATCTCACTCGGGACACCGGTGAATGGATTGAGAATTGAATCCAATTTTGGCGATAGCGTTGAGTTCGCCAACCCACTCAATTCGCTGGCGATCAATGCCGGGGCCGGCAATGACATTGTGGACATCGCATCGATCAACGCTGGGTTTGTCGGTTCGCTGACGTTGAATGGCGGGGACGGGGACGACACGTTGAAGGCGTCGTCGTTCGCAGGCGGCCCGCCGTTTGATCGCGATCTCGACCTGACGTTCAACGGCAACGGGGGAAATGACGTTGTCGAGTTGAATGCGAACATCACTTTGATAAACGGCCGGTCGCTGAATGTCGATTTGACCGACGATGCGGACCCGACGGATGCGGATCAGATTCGCGTTGGGAATGGCGTTCAAGTTTTCGCGACGGGAACAAATACCGGAGTTCCAGGGACGATAACGCTGCGGGCGAGTCGCAGTATCGCGGTGTTTAATGGCTCACGGCTGCAAACGGAGGGCGGCGAGTTGACGCTCGACGCGAATCCGACGGGAGCGACTCCCGGCGATTTCATCGGGGTGCAACTGTTGGGTGCGATGTTGTCGAGTGCAACGGGCGGCATCTCAGTCAGCGGTAAGGGTGGCGATGGTGGCGCGATGGGGAACGGCCAGCAAGTTGGCGTGTCGCTGGAGATGGCCGGCGGAGTTTCGAGTTCGATTCTGGGCAATGGCGGTTTGGTATCGATCAGCGGAATCGGCGGCTTCAGCACTGGCAATGAGAATGTTGGCGTGCGGCTGATGGGGGGTAGCACGATCAACGCGGGGAACGGGATTTTGACGGTAAGCGGCGGGGGCGCAGGGCAAGCTTCGTCGGCCAGAAATTACGGTGTGTGGCTGCATCCGACCGGCGGGATATTTCAAGGGAACGGCAACGTGTCCGTCACCGGAGTTGGCGGCAACAGCGCGGGGCCGCAGAATCATGGCGTGTTGTGGGAAGGGCTTGGTTCGGACATTCAGACATTCGGTGCGAGCGCGACCGTCACCGTGAACGGCACGGTGAGCACTGGCTTCGACAACTTCTCGATTGCGATTTATCGGGACAATTTGACACTGAACACTGCCACGACGACGTTGAACGGCAACTTCGGGACGGTGTTGTTGCGGCCGCAGACCCCCGGCACGTTGATTGATGTCGGTGGCGCGGATGCGTTCGGTGCTCCGGGAATCCCGACGTTGGGATTGACTGATGGCGAGTTGAACCGGATCACGGCGGGGCGAGTGATGATCGGCGATCCGATGTCCGGGCCGATGACGGTCTCGATGCCGATTGACCTCATGACGAATTTTTTCAACTTGTCGCTTGTGTCCGGCGCGGGGATCACGGTCAATCAGCCGATCACATTGGCGCCCAATAGGAATTTAATGTTGGACGTGGTCGGACCCACCGGCACGCTGCAACTGGCGACCGTTGATGCCGACTTGACCGTCAGCGGAACGGGAATGATCTCACTGTCCGCCCCATTGTTAAACTTGGCAAACGGTTCCAGTGTCGTAGCGGCCGGTAGTGAGATCAGGCTGCGAGCCAACCAAATGATCCTGGCCGGCACCGTCAACGCAGGAACTGGCATGGTCGCTGTAAGTGGCTCAACCAATGGCAAAGCGATCGATCTGGGTTCCTTAAGCGATGGTTCGGACGAACCGCTCGGTCTGTCGAACGCAGAACTGAATCGGATTACGGCCGGGGCGATCAGCATTGGCGATGACAAGAGCGGCGGGGTGACGATCAGCGCGGCAATCGATCACGGAGCGGGATCGACAACGGCCTGGAATGTGACGACGTCGGCGAACTCGAACATAACGTTCAACTCGGCCGGATTGCTGGATGCGGCAAACGGTGATGTGTCCTTGGCGGTCGGCGGCTTCGGCACAACCCGTGGAACGGGAGCGATTGTCGCCGGAGCGAATTCGCCGCAGATTGTGGGCAATCTCGTGTCGCTCGGAGCACAGTCAGAGGGGATTGGTGATGCGACGATTGCGATGTCGTTCGACGCAGTCATGCTGCGGACGAAGACGACCGGCAACGGCCCGCAGTTCTTGCGTGAAGCGAATTCCGCAACGCTGACGAGTGACGGACTGGATGCTGGGGCAGGGACGATCAGTCTGTTCGGCGGAACGTATGTGCTCGGCGGACCGAATCGGATCGCGGACGAAACGACGCTCGCAATCGGCAGTGGGACACTCGATGTCGGCCCGAACAACGAGTCAATTCGGCAATTGCAACTACTCAATGGTGACGTGACCGGAAGTGGAACTTTGTCGGCCAGTTCGACGTTTGATCTGCAGAGCGGCTCGATCAGCGTGAATCTGTCGGGAGCGAGCGCTGGGGTCGGGGCGTCCAAGACCAACGGGGGCACTGTCATTCTGACCGGTGAAAATCTCTACGCTGGCACGACGAACGTCAGCGCGGGGACGCTGACCATCAACGGCACAGATACAAGCAACGTCATCGTCGGAGCGAGTGGGACTCTGAATGGCTCCGGCACCCTGAGCGGCAACGTGTTGGTCAACAGTGGTGGCACGGTGGCACCGGGCAACAGTCCGGGAATTTTGCATACCGGTGACGTGAGCTTTCAAAGTGGCTCGGTGTTCCTTGTTCAGATCGCGGGCAACGGCGGCGCGGGCGACCCCAATGGCTACGACCAACTCGATGTCACCGGCAGCGTGACGATCGACGAAGCCACTTTGTCGTTCGACTTCACGGGTCTCAGCAGCCTCGGTGAACTGAGCACCGGCCAAATGTTCGTAATCATCAACAATGACGCGACGGACGGCATCACGTTCACCGCACCATTCCAGGACAGTAACGGCCAGCCGTTCTCGGAAGGGGCGGTCGTCGCTACCAACGTCGTTGGTAGCGGGTTCGACCTGCACATCTCCTATGTCGGTGGTATCGGCGGCAACGACGTGGTTCTGACGGCCACACCCATGTCGAATCTATCCGTGTCGATCACGGCGAATGATGCGACCGCTAGCGAGACGGGGACGGACAACGGTCAATTCACAGTGAGCCTAACCACGGCGCTTGGGTTCGACTTGCAGGTGAACTACTCGGTGGCCGGGACCGCCACCAACGGAACCGACTACTCGACGTTGACCGGGACGGTGACGATCCCGGCTGGCAGCACCACCGCGCCGATCACGGTTGCCACCACGGATGACGGTCTGGTGGAAGCCAGCGAAACAGTCCTCGTGACGCTCGGTGTGATCACGGGGGATCCGCAGATCACGTTGGGCACGAGCAC
>JANMIF010000376.1:0-19282 GCA_031375695.1 Planctomyces sp. | reverse complement strand
GTGCGTTCCACACGCCCATTCAACGTTCTTCTGATCACGCTTGATACCACGCGTGCTGACCGGTTGGGATGCTACGGCTATTCGCTCGCCAAGACGCCCGTGCTCGATCGGTTGGCGCGGCAGGGTGTCCTATTTGAGCGTGCCTATGCTCCCGTGCCTCTGACGTTGCCGTCTCATGCTTCGATGTTGACCGGCCTTTATCCGCCCGAGCATGGTCTGCGCAACAATGGTCAGGCAGCATTGTCCCAGGGTTTACCCACACTGGCTACGGAGTTACAGGCTGCCGGTTACGAGACAGGAGCCTTTGTCGCGGCGTTTGTTCTGGACCACAAGTTCGGCCTGCAGCGAGGCTTTGAGACTTACGACGATGATCTGTCTCTTTCCGATCCAAGTTTGGACGGACACCATCAGTATCGAGATGCAAGCTTGGTGATCGATGCGGCGCTGAAGTGGTTGCAACCCCGGAGCCGTAAGCCTTTTTTTTGTTGGGTCCATCTGTTTGATCCGCACTATCCCTACCTGACGCATGAGGACTGGTTCGGGATGCAGTTCAAGGACCGACCATACGATGCGGAACTGGCCTATGTGGATAAGCAGATCGACCGGTTGATCACAACTCTCCAAAAGACCGGTGCGCTGGATCGCACGACGATCGTCGTCGTCGGCGATCATGGTGAGAGCCTGGGCGAACATGGCGAGCTGTCCCACAGTATGACGGTTTATGACGCGACACTGCGCGTTCCGCTGCTGGTGGTGTCTCCCGGAGAGAGCCGTCCGGGACATCGAGTGGCTGAGCCGGTGTCGCTGGTGGATCTGACTCCGACGCTGCTGGGTCAACTGGGCTTGAAGCCCATTGCGCACGCGAGCGGGCGTTCCCTGCGGACGGCGCTGCGGGGAGAAACGCTGCCGGTTCTCCCTTGCTATGCAGAGACGGACGAGCCCTATCATGCGGGGCACTGGTCGCCGCTACGAGCATTCATTACCCCGCAATGGAAGTACATCCGCAGCCCCCGGGCTGAACTTATGATCTGACTGCCGATCCCCAGGAACTGCGGAATCTCGCGACCGAGTCTCCCGGGCAACTCCAGAAGCTGGAAGCGGAGTTGACGGCATGGGAAGAGCGGATGAATCAGCGTCTGGCGGACAATGTTGCGCTGACCGAGCAGGAACGTCGCGCTCTCAGCAGCCTGGGGTATGCGTCGTATCGCAAGTTGATTGGTGAGGAAGAGCGACCACTTCGCGATGTAAAGGACATGCTCCCTTACTACTACAAACTCAACGACGCCGTCGCGATGATGGATGCGGGACGTTACGACATCGCAGAGCCGGTCCTGCGCGAGGTGTTGGCCGCGGATGATGACTATTTCGCGGCCCACGGCGAACTGGGGCGATGTCTGTTGAAGCAGGAAAAGCTTCCAGAGGCTGTGCAGAGCCTGAGACGCGCAATGGCGCTCGATCCGGGTGCCGAGCGGGTGCAGTCGATGCTGGGTGCGACCCTATTACTTCAAGGGGACTATGCCTCGGCAGTCGAGGCGCTGGAGCTGGCGATTCGATTGGATCCCGACCTTTATCAGAATCACTTCAATCTCGGTATGGCCCTGGAGAAGTTGGGCCAGCCCGACAAGGCGATCAAGCACTATCAGGACTGTCTGGAGCGGGCACCCGATGCAGTGCAGGCTCGGCAGCGGCTGGAATTCCTGAAGAATCGTTGAGGAGGCTGAGGCCGGTAGCCGAGGCCAATTCGACTTAACGTGCCGCCCCCAAAGCCTGTTTTCTGCAAATACGCGAGTTGGCAGCTTTGCTCTGTGCGGCCTGGTGGTTTGTATTGCGTCGTCACAACCACCAAAAAACGGCAAACCAGCTTGCCCGTGGAACGCAGAGGTCACGGCTGGCGGAGTTCGTGGAGGCCAATACAATCGGCCAAACAAATTTCTTCCGAAGGATGACGACACGATGTCTGCGAGTTCTCAGGTGCCGGACGCTCAGGGGCGGTTTGGCGAGTTTGGTCGGCGGTTTGTTCCCGAAACATTGATGCAGGCGCTCGACGAGCTCTCGCTGGAATACGACAAGGCGCAGCGCGATCCAGAGTTTCATCGCGAGCTGAATGGGCTGCTGGCGAACTTCGTAGGGCGGCCGAATCCGCTGTACTTCGCCGAACGGCTAACTCAGCATCTGGGTGGGGCGAAGATTTATCTCAAGCGCGAAGACTTGAATCACACTGGCGCCCACAAAATTAACAACACGATGGGCCAAGTTCTGCTGACTCGGCGCATGGGCAAGAAGCGGGTCATCGCGGAAACCGGCGCGGGGCAGCACGGCGTGGCGACGGCGGTCGCGTGTGCACGGTTCGGCTTTGAGTGCGTCGTGTACATGGGCGAAGAAGACATCAGACGACAGAAGCTGAACGTGTTCATCATGAAAATGATGGGAGCCGAAGTCCGGCCGGTGACGAGCGGCAGTCGCACGCTCCGTGACGCAATCAACGAAGCCATGCGAGACTGGATGGCCTCGGTCGAGAACACGCACTACATCATCGGCAGCGTGGTTGGTCCACATCCGTTTCCAAAGATTGTTCGCGATTTTCAATCGATCATCGGCCGCGAGGCCCGCGAACAATGTTTGTCGATCGAAGGGCGATTGCCCGACGAAGTCATTGCCTGCGTCGGCGGCGGCTCGAATTCCGCGGGCATGTTTTATCCGTTCGTGGAAGATGCCAACGTCGCGCTGACCGGCGTTGAAGCGGGTGGCCGAGGCCCCAGTCCCGGCGATCACGCCAGTACGCTGACTCACGGCGTCAAAGGAGTTTTGCACGGCAGCTACAGCTACGTCTTACAAGATGCCGACGGCCAGACGATGGATGTCCATTCGATTTCCGCCGGGCTGGACTACCCCGGTGTTGGTCCGGAACACAGCTATTGGAAAGACACTGGCCGCGTGAATTACGTCAACATCCGCGACGACGAGGCGCTCTCCGCCTTTCAGACGCTGGCCCAACTCGAAGGCATTCTGCCAGCGATCGAAAGCTCGCACGCGATCGCCCAGGCCATCAAGACCGCTGGCCAGCGCAAGCCGAACGACATTGCCGTCATCTGTTTGTCCGGTCGCGGCGACAAAGACGTTTATGAAGTCGCTCGGCTGTTGGGCAAAGAGATCTGATGCGGTGCGAACACGACTGACACAACAGATCAAGCCATCGAAACCGTTTAGGTTCACGCTTTTCGGAACTCATGCTGAACCACGATTCACCAACAGATTCAGGTGAGGAAGCAAAGTCTTGGACAGATTCTTAACGTTTGACCCGTTTCCGAGCCCGGCGAGAAATACCTTTCGCGGTCGATTCTGGCTGATCGACTCGAATTTCGTGAGACTCGCCGTCGGCGGATTCAACACGTCGTCGGCCGTTATTCGATTGGCTCGCGGTCGCTGACTCACTTTGATCTACAGCCGACTTCGCGCTGGCATCCGCATAATCGAACTCTTGAATCGAATTATTTGGTCGGCGGCGCATTCGCGATGTCAGCCAGATCCAGCCGCGATCTAAACTTTGTTCTCGAACAACCGTCCATGCTGAAGCTTGCGCCGGCGGATCGGGAGTCACATGCACTAACCGATGGACGTGGATGACAACAGTCCACAGGTTAGCCCATTGCAACAAACCTAAAACGGCGAGGCTTAACACGGTAGGGTTCCAGCCATTCGGCAGCCGCGATGACCAGAGTTCCAAACCAATCAATGTCACGCCACAAATCCCAGCCAAACAATGCAGCAGGCGGCTCGCCACGCAGTCGCGCAACTCGCTCCCCAATGTCGCCCACAGAGCCAACCCTCCTGCGGCACAGGGCAACAGCCACGCGGCGGTGAATGCGGTCGTGGGCGAATCAGAGGATGTTGCCGACCATGTCACCCAGTGTGCGATCATTCGGTGCAATTCCGTGAACGACAGCATCGACGCGAGGAGAAAGCTTCCGGCCGCCCAGCCCCAGGCATGAAATCGACCGGAGTAGTCGATGCGGCTGTGTGAGCGAATCCACCACGCCAACAGACACAGTTGTGCCGTCAGCCACCACGCCGCCGATCCACCGCCGATCAGAACCCGCTCCAGCACGCCGGCCAGAAGTTCGTCGGCGGCTGATTCCCCCAACAATCTCACGGTCCAGGTTTGAAGTAGACCACTCAACGCCAGTAGAGACGAGATCGCGAGCGCCCATAGCTTCCAGCGTTGAGCCGGAACAATCCGATCCCAGCAGAGGTTCAACGGTTGTGGCTCAGTAGTCTCGCCGGACGACGAGGCTGTATCGAACTCGCGCGCAGGTGCTGTGGACGCCTCATTGCGCTCCAAAAACAATTGGCGACGACGAACGCTTTCAATCACTCGCGAGCCGGACAGGCTCATGCAATAACCTCAAACAAGAGTCGTGAGATTTGATTGGCAACCGTGCTCACACGCTCACGCGCTAGCTCGGAGTGGCCTGCGGGCCGTCTGCCCTTCGGTCAGATTCTGCTGAATGGCTTCTAACTGTTGAGCAAATCGCTCTTGGACTTCCAACAACGTCGCGGCCGCTTCGGCGAAAGCGTCTTCGCGTTCTTCCAATCCAGCCGAGCGTTGCTCCAGTTGTCGCAATGTCGCCTGAATGTGATCGAAGACGTGATCGACATCGGCAAACGATTCGACGGTTCGCGGCACCGGCATCTCGTGCGGAGATACAGTCACTTCATCATGTTGCGACAGGAACTCGTTGTCGTCCTCGCGATTCGCTTCCGTTTTGCGAGCCATCAACGCCTTCAATAAAGCGTCGGCTCCCAGATGTCGGCGAGATTCAAATCGTTCGATCAACTCCAGTTCGTGGTCGATCGCATCAACTAACTGATTCGCCGAAAGTCGCTGAACCGTTTCCGTGGTCGACATCGCGTCGAGATCAAAGTGTGGCCGGCGAACTCGCGACGAACCGGTAGCGGAAAAGTGCTGAACTTGGCTTTGCGACGATTCAATCTGCATTTGAAATTCAAACGGGCCGATTTCCACGCAGTCTCCATTTCTCAGCAAGCACGATTCGACGGCGTGGTGATTGACCATCACCGGCTGAGCCGACATGGCTTCGATCCACACATCTGCACCGTCCACATGCAGGATACTGTGCAATGCCGAAAGCGGATCACCACCCAATTGGAGATCGCACGCCGCGCCCGAGCCGATCAGAAACTTCTCCGAATTCACCGGCCTCACCCGAGATGTTGTCTGTCCTCGGCGAATCAACAGGCTCACGCCTAGTTCGCTCAACGGTTCAGTCGGATTGTGAGAGGTGATGCTCACGGGAAATCCTGCCCCTGGATTCAAGCGGCAACAAGGATGTGGCTGTCAATGATTCGGCCAGTCTCTCGTCCGCCGTGAGCCGAATCGTGTGCGGAGCTGTCAGAGTCACCGCGATTTCAGATCAACACGATCGTGCTGTTGTGAATCTGTAGCGATGCGTCAAACAACTCCGCGCCGATTGCCGTCTTGAACGGGTATCTAGGCAGGCGAAGAAGTTTTTTCGGCTGGCAGGACGACTCGGAACGAAATCGGCAAGATCGGCCTCGGAAAAGTTTCGCAGCTTTTCCGAATTAGCCGGTTTTCGGAATCATTCAACGTCTGTGAATTCCGCAGCCGATGCGATGAAATCTCAAGAACCAAGAATCAATTCCCAAAGTCTCCAATGAACTGGGACTTTCCCAACAACCGTTTCTAGAATCCAACCAAAGGTGTTTACCGTGAACGCCACGCTTCGAGTCTTTGACCCAGACCTTCCCTCCGTCACTGATTTGGTTTCGCCCAAAACACTGTCGCGTGCGAACCATCTGGTTCGCAGGAGTCGCACCATGGCCAACGATGTTTCACTCAAGTCGCGTCTGCCCGAATTGACCGATCGCATTGTTGCGACGTATCAGCAAATTGGGACAATCAACCACCTCGGTCATTCGGCCTTGCCGGCTCGCGAAGCCATCATCCAGATTCTGCTGGACCTGACCGAAGTGCTATATCCGGGATACCGTCGGCGTCAGAATTTGGATCTCGGCAACGTGGTCTATCACACCGGCGATTTGATCGATGCCATCTTCGATTCACTGGCGGAACAAATTGCCCGCGCTTTGCTGCACGAAGCACGCGTGACCGGCGAAGCCAAGATCGCCGATTTCGACGCCGAGGCACATCAACGCACATATGCATTTCTCGAAACATTGCCGGCCATGCGGCAGATGCTCGCCGCCGACGTGCAAGCCGCCTTCGACGGCGATCCGGCCGCAAAAAGCCTCGACGAAATCATCTTTTGCTACCCGGGCCTCGAAGCGATCACCGTGCATCGGATCGCTCACGAGTTGTATCGCCTGCAAGTCCCGTTCATCCCGCGAATCATGTCCGAATGGTCGCACAGTCGCACCGGCATCGACATTCATCCGGGAGCACAGATCGGCCCGTCGTTCTTCATCGACCACGGCACCGGCGTCGTGATCGGCGAAACAACGGTCATTCAATCGAATGTGAAATTGTATCAAGGCGTGACGCTCGGCGCGTTGAGTTTTCCAAAAGACGCCGACGGCAACATCATTCGTGGAGCCAAACGACATCCCACAATCGAAGAAGCGGTCGTGATCTACGCCAACGCCACAATCCTCGGCGGCGACACCGTCATCGGTCACCACTCGATCATCGGCTCAAGCTGCGCAGTCTCGAAGAGCGTCCCACCGAACACCGTCGTCACGCTGGAAAAACCACAATTGAGATTCCGCGAAGCGTCGTGATATGTATCCATCGCGCTCCGAGTAATCAGCCGAATGCTCCACGAAATCTGACGCCAGAAAAGCTCGCATCCGCTGTGAAGTGTTCGGCTCGTCACGCGGAGCGATGACGGTTACGTTGGCAGCTCATGCCGTTCGCAACCGCCGCGTGATCTCGTCCACAACCTTGTCCACCGGCAAGCGGATTTGTTCCAGCGTATCGCGGTCGCGCAGAGTCACCGTGCCTCCGGTCATCGTGTCGCCATCGACCGTGATGCACCACGGCGTGCCGATTTCATCCTGCCGCCGATACCGCTTTCCAATCGCGGCCTGCTGAGCGTAGACCGCCGCGATCCCCGCTGACTTGAGCTCGCGATAAATCTCAAGCCCTTTTTCGGGCATCCCTTCTTTCTTGATCAGCGGAAAGACCGCGACTTTGACCGGGGCCAGTTTCGGGTGAAATTTCAGATACACGCGGCTCTGAAGTTCTCCCTTTTCGTCCGGCTGCTGATCCTCGTGATACGCTTCGCACAGAAACGCTAGCGTCGTGCGATCGGCTCCGGCCGCCGGTTCGATCACATTCGGAATGAATTTGTCTCTCGTCTGATCGTCGAAGTAGCTCAAGTCTTTTCCCGATCCTTTGTACTTCGGATTCCCGAATTCATCCTTTTCCAATTCGAGTCCATTCGGGCCTTTGCACAGTTTTCCTTCCATGTGCGACCGCAAATCGAAATCACCGCGGTGCGCGATCCCTTCGAGCTCGCCGTACTCGCCCGGACCGAGAAACGGAAACGCATACTCAACGTCCGCCGTCCCGACCGAATAGTGCGACAACTCATCCTGAGCATGATCGCGCAGAATCAAATTGCCGCTGGCGATACCGAGCTTCTGATACCAGGCGAAACGGCGGTCACGCCAATACTGATACCACTGCTTCGATTCCGCTGGGTGACAGAAAAACTCCATTTCCATCTGCTCAAATTCTCGCGACCGAAACGTGAAGTTTCGCGGCGTGATCTCATTCCGAAAACTCTTGCCGATCTGCGCGATCCCGACCGGCACGCGACATGACATGCTGTCGATGACGTTCTTGAAATTCACAAACATGCCCTGCGCCGTTTCCGGCCGCAGAAAGGCTTTGTCCTCTTCACCACCCAATGCGCCAATCGTCGTCGGAAACATCAGATTGAAGTCACGCGGTTCGGTCAGCCGGCAAGCTTCATGCTCGCCGGGGCATTTGCTTGGTTTTTGAGGGCACTGGCTAGACTTTAAATGATCCGCCCGAAACCGGCCTTTGCAGGTCATGCAGTCGATCTTTTTGTCGCAGAATAAATCGAAGTGCCCCGAACACTTCCAAACTTGCGGGTGCATAATGATCGACGTTTCGAGACCACACATCTGAAATTCGCGTGGGGCACCTGGCAACACGCTGAATTCGTCGTGATTAGTGATCATGTCACTCCACCACGCCGCGCGCACGTTTCGCTTCAGTTCGACGCCGAGCGGTCCATAATCCCAAAAGCCGTTCAGTCCGCCGTAAATCTCTGACGACTGAAACACGAATCCCCGACGCTTGCACAACGAAACAATCTGATCCATCGACTTCGGCATAATTGAAAATTTCACTTCCTGAGATTTGGAGGTTCTGACCAAGAGGCCGGATTGGACGTGCGCCGCACGATCCTTGCAAGTCCGATTCACTAACCCGATGCCTGAGTGAGGGGTGAGAGGTTTTGATTGGATTCTTTTTTTGTGTCTCCATTTTTCTGTCGGTTTCAACAGCAACTGACAGAAAAAAGTGAACTTGATCATTCTCGCGGGGCCATGAGCACCTGCGGCACTTCAGCCGGTACGTCGCTCGCGAGATGGATGCGGCGAGTTGCCGGATCAAACTCCGGAACCACTCGGAACAAATCCCAACGAGCCGCTCGTTCGATATCCGCATCCAGGCCGAGGTCAATCAGATTTCGGCCACCCTGACTTTCACGCAGAGTCGTCAGCAATTCCCGCATCGGCTGACAGCGGCACGTGAACAGGTCGAGTACCAGTCGCAATTCGTCCCCGTCCCATTTCGGCCACTTTCGAGTCGCCCAAATCCCGGTCGCAATCGCTCCGGCGCACAACGCGTCGTCGGTCGAGATCGCTCCGTTTGTTCCCGCACAGATCAAGTGAATCGGCCGTTGCTCGCTCGCCAGCATCGCCACGACACAGTGCAAATTATTAAAGCAGGCAATCAACGTCCGCGCGGCCGAGTGACATCGCAACAACGCAAGAGTTCCGTTGGTTGTCGTAAATACGATTGTCTTTCCCGCGACAGTTCCTTGCGAATATTTCATCGGCGAGTTGTCGAGATCGAAGCCAGGGATCATCGTTCCGTCTCGCTCGCCGCCGAGCAAAATACCCGCTTTGACTCGCGCTTCGGCATCACTCCCAGGCAGAGTCGCCCCCGCCAATTCTGCAGCGACCATGTGAGCTTCCGGGACCGTAGCGGTCGGAATGACTACGGCCGCTCGGCTGGCCAAAGCCTGAGTGATCGTGGTGCTCGCCCGCAACACATCAATCACGACGGCGATCCCGCCACGCAATTGCTCTTCGGAAACCAAGGTAGGCAACAAATGAACTTGCAGGTCTGTCGTTTGAGGCATGTCGTGTCGCGATCGCAATTCAGTAGGTTAGGACTCTGTCCCGACCGCTCGGGATACGGGGCGGCGGGATTGTGGGGACTCGGCAACTTACGTCAAAGCCCAAAGGTCGATAACTTTAGCTTTACCGTGCTGTTCCGTGTCCTCCGCGTCATCTTGGAGACTTGATCATGCCACTTCCCACTTCAATTGCTCGCCGATCGTTTTTGCAATCGACCGGAGTTAGTCTTGGCTCGATGGCGTTGACTTCGTTTTTGCGGCACGATGGAATCGCGGCGGACGCGCCGGGGCGGCAAGTTCCAAAATGGGGCGGGGTCGTCAATCCGACTCATTTCGCTCCGAAAGCCAAACGAGTGATTTGGCTTTACATGGCTGGAGGAATGACTCATCTCGACACGTTCGATGAAAAACCGAAACTGGCCGAATTGCATGGGCAGTCGATGCCGGAGTCGATTACGAAGGGGCAACAGATTGCACAGCTTCAGGGGCAGAAGTTGAATTGCTTTGGGCCGCAGCATCCGTTCAAAAAGTTCGGGCAGTCGGGACAGTCGATCGCGGAAGTCTTTCCGCAGCTTGGCGAGAAGTGTGCCGACGACATGTGCATTGTGCGGTCGCTATTCACCGACGCGATCAATCATGATCCGGCTCACACGTTTATGAATACTGGCACGATGAATCCCGGCCGTCCGTCAATGGGGTCATGGCTGCTGTACGGACTTGGCGCGGGGTCGGAGAACTTGCCGGGGTTCGTGGTCATGGTTTCGACCGGCAAGTTCGGGCAGAAGCAGCCAATCGCCGCGCGGCAGTGGCATTCGGGATTCTTGCCGGGGCAGTTTCAAGGGGTTGAGTTTCGTGGCACGGGCGATCCGGTGCTGTATGTCAGCAATCCGAAAGGAGTGACGACGAAGCGGCAGCGCGATGTCGTCGATGCCGTTCAGTCACTAAACGTCTTGGCCGATGAATCGCTCGACGATCCGGAAATCGCCACGCGAATCAGCCAATACGAACTCGCCTTTCGGATGCAGTCGAGCGTTCCTGATTTGATGGACGTCAAGAATGAACCCGAGCACATCTTCGACTTGTATGGCACAAAGGGAGGCGACGGATCGTTTGCCTCGAACTGCCTGCTGGCTCGGCGATTGGCCGAGCGGGGCGTGCGGTTTATTCAGCTTTATCATCGGGATTGGGACCATCACGGCTCAGTGAAAGATCATTCGGCGGGCACCGCGAAGGAAGTCGATCAAGGGATCGCCGCGCTAATCACGGACCTGAAGCAGCGTGACATGTTGAAGGACACGTTGATCGTCTTCGGTTCGGAATTTGGGCGGACTCCGATGGCTCAAGGGAACGGTCGGGATCATCACTTGGCCGGGTTCACAATGTGGTTTGCCGGCGGCGGTTTCAAACCGGGCTTCAGTTACGGTGCGACCGACGAATTCGGATATCACGCGGTCGAGAATCGGGTCTCGGTGCATGACGTTCACGCGACGCTGCTGCATCAATTGGGAATTGATCACGCTCGGTTCAGCATGAAATTTCAAGGACTCGATTCCCGGCTGACGGGTGTCGAGGGAGCAAAGGTCGTCAAAGAATTATTGGCGTAGCCGATCATTGACCGCTGGCCGAAAACCTTTATCCAATTTTTACGGGTTGGATTGCGGGCTAATGGCCAACCGCGTTCGGCTTGTTTGAAGCGTTCAAGAAGGAAGGATGGAGGGGCCCTTGGCAGATCCGAAACGCGAACAACTGAAGGTTTTTCAACAGACGGCAGTGTTGGTGGCGGTGCTTGAAACGGGGAGCCGTGTCGACAAGGACTCGTCGTTGGATGAACTGAAGGGATTGGTTTTGTCAGCTGGGGCGAAGGTCGTCGGCGAATTAGTCCAGAAGACGAATCAACCGAGTGCGGCGACTCTGCTCGGCAAAGGGAAGGTCGAGGAGTTGAAGCAAATATGCGAAGCGACCGATGCACAGTTGGTCGTTTTCGACAACAACCTGTCTCCGTCTCAGGGGCGAAATCTGGAAGCCGAGTTGAATCTGATCATCGTCGATCGCAGCGAAGTGATCTTGGACATCTTCGCTCGGCGAGCCCAGACCCACGAATCGAAGTTGCAGGTGGAGCTGGCTCAATTGCAGTACGAGCGTCCGCGATTGAAGCGTCGCTGGACGCACTTGGAACGCATCGAAGGTGGCGTCGGGGCGGCTCGCGGGCCGGGCGAAAAACAGATCGAAACCGACCGCCGCTTGATCGATCAGCGGATCGACGAGTTGAAGAGAAAATTGAAAGAGGTGGAAAAACGCCGCGAGCGGACGGTGAAGACTCGACACGACGTCCCAACCGTCGGTTTGGTCGGCTACACGAATGCCGGCAAGAGCACCTTGATGCGGACTCTGACCAGCGCGGATGTGTACGTCGCCGATCAATTGTTCGCGACGCTCGACACGCGGACGAAACGCTGGCCGCTGCCGCATTGGGGCGATGTGTTGCTAAGCGACACGGTCGGGTTTGTGCGGAATTTGCCGCATCATTTGGTGGCGTCGTTCAAGAGCACGTTGGAAGAGGCGCGACAGGCGGACTTGCTATTACACGTCGTCGATGCCAGTCACCCGGAAGCCGAACGGCAAATTGACACCGTTCATGAAGTGCTCAAGGAAATCGGTGTTGAGTTAAATAACATGCTTCTGGTGTTGAACAAAGTCGATGCGGTTGAGGATCGGAGCGTCGTCGATGTCCTGCGTGCCAAGCATCTTGACAGCATCACGATCAGCGCCCGCGACCGGATTGGTATTGACCGGCTTGAGGCGGCGGTTGTGGCTCGGATCGGCGCGGGATTCGTTGTGGCTGATATTGAAATGGATGCGGCGAATGGCAAGCTGCTGGGCTTTTTGTCGCAGCACGCCGAGATTCAA
The DNA here is from genome assembly GCA_031375695.1 of Planctomyces sp. Classification (GTDB taxonomy): domain Bacteria; phylum Planctomycetota; class Planctomycetia; order Planctomycetales; family Planctomycetaceae; genus SXKJ01. Next base: position 6,980 of record JANMIF010000376.1, on the reverse strand, counting down.
AACCGCGAGTACATCGACAATCGAGTAAAGGTTACTTGCCGCATCGACCGACGTTTTTTGGACAAGATCATCAAAGAATCGGATGGGGCCGTGGGGGTGTCGGTGGCGGATGAATTTCGCACGGAAATCTGATGTCAAATCGTCAGCAATCGCTGTTTACGGCCGCGCCGTTGGAGTTGGATGCGAAGCCGTGGGATGATGCGGCAGCGGCGGATGTGTGGGTCGCGAGAGTTGTCGTCAATCGTCCTCTTGAGACGTTGTTCGATTACCGCGTCCCTGATCCGCTTCGCGAGTTGTTGCGGCCGGGAATGCGCGTGCGTGTGCCGTTCGGTGCAGGCAATCAGCGGCTCGTTGGATATTGCGTTGCGGCCGGATCGCTGGCGGAAATGAGACCGGTTGATCCTGGTAAGCCATTCAATCCGGCGCGGCTTAAGTTGATCGACGAGGTGCTCGACCGCGAGCCGCTGGTTTCGGAAAAGATGCTGGAGCTGACTCGCTGGATTGCAGATCGGTACTTGTGCGGTTGGGGACAAGTGCTCGACACGGTCATTCCGGCGGGAGTCAAGAAGTTGTCGGGGACGCGGGACATTTTGTTCTTGCAGCCGTCGGAGCAGGGTCGCGAAACGTTGGCCAATCAGCCGGTTGACGAAATCGCGTCGAAAAAGAAACGGAAAAAGAAAAAGACAGGGCAGGGCGGGACGGCTGAGGAAGTCGATTCATCGGAGGAATCGCAACCGCTATCGGCGGTGAAGCCGGTTGTGAAGTTGTCGGCCAAGCAGCGGGTTGTGCTGGGAACGCTCGTGTCGGCGGATCGGCCGATGCGGATTGATGAATTGTGCGAAGATGCCGATTGCGGCATCGCGGTCGTCAACTGGCTGCGTGGCAAGCAATTGATTGAATCGATACGGCAGCGGACCGATGCGTTCGACGTCGACTTCGGACCGACCGCGCGGCAGCCCGATTTGAAGATGAATACCGAACAGCAGAGCGCCCTTGAGGCGATTCTCGGCGAGCTGCGAGCGGCACGGCATCGCACGATTTTGCTGCGCGGTGTGACCGGCAGCGGCAAGACAGAGGTCTACATTCAGGCGATTCGCGAAGTGGTCAGCTACGGGCGGCAGGCGATTGTGCTCGTGCCGGAAATTAGTTTGACGCCGCAGACGATTCGTCGGTTCCGCTGCCGCTTTGAGAGCGTTGCGGTGCTGCACAGTCATCTGTCCGATTCGGAGCGGCACTGGCATTGGCAGCGGATTGCGGCCGGGCAAGTGCAAGTGGTTGTCGGAGCGAGAAGTGCCGTCTTCGCGCCGTGTCCGCATCTCGGCTTGATCGTGATCGACGAGGAACACGAAACGTCGTTTAAGCAGGAAGAAACGCCGCGGTATCATGCCCGCGAGGTGGCTCGCGAACGAGCGCGGCTGGAAGGGATTCCGCTGCTGCTCGGTTCGGCTACGCCGACGTTGGAATCGTGGCAACGGGCCGTAGGATGGGCAGGCTTGCCCGTCAGCGACGAGGGTCAACAAGACGGGCAAGCCTGCCCATCCTACGGCTCAGATCTGCTGCTGACACTCGCCAGTCGCGTCGAAAAACTGCCGTTGCCACCGGTGTCGTTGATTGACACTCGGAACGATCCGCACATTTCGCGAGGCGAGGCGATCGGGCGGGCGCTTGGCTCGCAGATGCAGATCGCGATGAATGACGGCGGGCAGGTGATTCTGTTTCTGAACCTGCGCGGGTATTCGCCGACCGTCTGGTGTAAGTCCTGCGGTGGGGGAATCAAGTGTCCGCATTGCGAGATCACGTTGACATTTCACAAGGACCGCAATCGAGTCATCTGTCACTTCTGTGAGTACGAAGCGGAGCCGTTGGCGAAATGTCCGGCATGTGGACATCCGGGAGTGTATTACTTCGGGATCGGGACGCAGAAGCTGGAGCAGGAGGTGAAATCAAAGTTTCCCGGCAAGCTCTGCGTGCGGATGGACAGCGATTCGATGAAGAAGCCGGGAAGCCACGATGAAGCTCTCGAACGCTTCCGCAGCGGCGAGGTCAACATCTTGCTCGGCACGCAGATGATTGCGAAGGGCTTGGACTTTCCGAACGTAACGCTGGTTGGAGTGGTCAACGCCGACACGCAATTGCATTCGCCGGACCTGCGCGCTTCGGAGCGGACGTTTCAGTTGATCGCACAAGTCGCGGGCCGCACCGGTCGGTCATCACGCGGCGGTCGAGTCTTCGTGCAGACGGCGAATCCAACCGAGCCGCCGATCGCACTCGCCGCACAACACGATTACCTTGGCTTTGTGGCTCACGAGTTGAAGCACCGACGAGAAGCAAACGCTCCGCCGTTTTCGTCGCTAGCACGAATCATCCTGCGCGGCCCGGTTGAGGATCGGGTCAAGCAAGAAGCGGTGGCGATTGCCAAATTGCTGCGTGACACCGCCGAATCGAAATTGCTGGCGGTCCGCATCCTCGGTCCGGCCCCGACTCCGATCACGAAGCTGCGGGACAACTTTAGGTTTCACATCCAACTGACGGCGGCCGCGGTTGAGCTGATCCGCGAGTTGTGGCAAACCGCATTGCCGCAGTTCGTCCGACTAGCGGATGTCGAATTTCAGATCGACGTTGATCCGGTCAATATGCGGTAGTGGGGGATCACGAAGTCCAAAGGAATGGCGAAATCCAAATGGGCACAGGCATGGGCGTAATTGCTCGGTGTTCGAGCGAGCGACCGTTTTGGCATAGGCAACGTGCCATTTCGGACTTCGCCATTCAGGCTTCGTTCGGATTTCCGATTTCGAGTTTCGTCATTCTCCTGAAATTGGTCTCGCCAAATTTTTGGGCCGCTGTACACTGCCCACCGTTCGCAAGAATGCCGCGGCCGATCTGATTGGCCGTGACCACGTTGACAACGGATTGTCCGATCGCAGTTGGAAGGAGCTTCGCCATGCGAAAGCGAAATGTGGTTCAGGAGTGGAGGCGACGCGTTTCGCCAGCCGAGGTACCGGTTGATTCGTGCAGCGAGACCGCAATTTTGTCGGTCGACGATTCGGTTGTGTTGCACCCGCATCGGCTCGAACGTGATTTGCGTCATCGGCTGATGTCGGAGCCGAGCTTCAATTTTCAGTCGCTGGTTGTGCGGCGGATTGAAAACGGAGTCTGCTTGGAAGGTGTGCTGGAATTGGTCGACGAGCAGACCGACGTCGTAGAGTTAGTTCGACAAGCGGCTGGGGTGCAACGCGTGTTGAATTGCCTTGTTGTGAGACAGCCGCGTCAATGCCCGCCGAAGGGTTAATGTGGCGTGTCGGGATAATGTGGCTCATTGCTCATGATTTACCTCGACAATCAGGCCACGACGCGTGTGGCTCCCGAAGTTCTGGCAGCGATGCTGCCGTATTTCACGGAAGAGTATGGCAACGCGGCGAGCGTCAATCATGCGTTCGGCTGGCGCGCATTCGAGGCGGTCGAGACGTCTCGCGGGCAAATCGCTCAAACGCTGAATTGCCCGGCAGAGTGGATCGTCTTCACCAGCGGGGCGACGGAAGCCAACAACTTGGCGATCAAGGGCGTTGTTGCCGCAGCGAAGCGACAAATTCAATCGCATGTGATTACGAATGCCGCCGAGCATCCGTCCGTGCTCGATGTCGCCAAGCGGCTCAAGCGGAGCGGGGTGCGAATCACGATTCTGTCCGTCGATCGGTTCGGCCAAGTTGATTCGCAGCAAGTGGCCGATGCAATCGAACCGGAGACTGTCTTGGTTTCGGTGATGCTAGCCAACAACGAAGTCGGCACGATCAATCCGCTGGCCGAAATCAGCCGTGTCTGCCGTGAGCGATCCGTGCCGCTGCACTGTGATGCGGTGCAAGCGTTTGGGAAAATCCCACTGAATCTGGCGGAGTTGCCGATTGATTTGCTGAGTCTTTCGGCTCACAAACTGTACGGACCGAAAGGAATCGGCGCGCTCGTGGTTCGCCGCGGTGAGAGACGCATTCCGCTGGAACCACTGTTTGACGGCGGCGGTCACGAACATCATCTGCGCAGCGGCACGTTGCCAGTTCCGCTGATTGTCGGCTTCGGAGCGGCATGCGAACTGGTCGCATCGGATCGCGATGGCTTGCGAACAGCTACGGCGAATCGCATGGCGGCGCTGCGTGACCGGCTGTGGCAACGACTGCAAACGGAACTCGAGGGCGTGACGCTCAACGGTCATCCGACGGAACGGTTGCCAAACAATTTGAATGTCAGCTTTGACAGCGTTAATGGCGAAGCATTGATGAGCAGTCTGAAAGGAATCGCGGTCAGTTCCGGTTCTGCTTGTTCCACGGCCGATCCCGAACCGAGCCACGTTTTGCGAGCGATGGGTGTTTCCGAAGCCTTGAGTCGCGCGAGCCTGCGCTTTGGCTTGAGTCGGGAAACAACGGAGGCCGAGATCGGCGCTGCGGCGGACGAAGTGGTTGCGGCCGTGAGAAAGTTCCGGGCCAACTGAGTCAATCGTGCCAACCAAGCACTCGGCGAATTCCTTCCCACGGTTGGATGTAGGTCAGAAACGGCAGGCCATCGACGGTCGCTTCACGCTGTCCAGTGACTCCGTCAACCGCCGGGCCGTTGGCGACCAGATGTTCGAGCAGTATGTGATGCCGTTCTCGCGTCCACGGTTGCAGCACGTCAAGCCGATTCCGCAGCAGGCAGACGCCAGCCGCGAGAGCCATCGCGCCCCAATTGCTGACTCCGGCCACGATGTTGAAGTCGCACGGGACGCGGCAAGCGACTCGCCCCGCTTGTTCGCCGCTGAGCCTTCGCCGCAATTCCGACCACGAGATCGAACCCATGCCGATTTCGTTGCCGCCGTCGCCGACGCCAATTGTTCGCGCGGTCGGACAGGAATCCGGCAAGCGATCAAACAATAAATGCAGTGGAGCCGTGTGCGCGTCGATACAGACGCCGCGCATATTGTGACATCGGCCATGATGTTTCGCATCGACATCGGCTAGAAACTCAGTCCGGAACGCCGGGTCGTTGATGGCGATCGACTCGGTCGTGTGACTTGGCCCGACTCGTTCAATCGAAATCAAATGGGTCAGTTCGCTGGCGAAAGGCGAGGTCAGAAAATCGTCGCACCAACTCTCGGATTTCAACGGCGCGACGTACAGCCCGTCGAGCGGAAAGCCGATCTGCTCGGCGGCGGCTCGTACGGCTGGAGCACACGGGCCATCGGTGATCACGGCGGCGTCAATTCCGAGTTCGGACAGACAGTGCGCAAGAAACAGGCTTCCCGGCGGACCGTCCGTTTCCGCACACGCCAATTGACCATGCGGAATGAAAAAACCGGTGACGATCGCGATTCGTTTCGCAGTCGTGGCCAGCTCGATTGATGCGGCGGCGAGTTCTCCTTCGCCCAATCGCGGCTCGAACTGCTGGCCAGGATGAGTGATTTCGGTCGCAATCAATCCGCGTCGCGCTGGATCTCGATGAATGAACCGCTCGAACTCTTCCAGCGTCGCCGCGTGAGGGGTCGGGTGTTCGGTTTTTTGAAATTGGCGGAGCATGGTCAAACTTTGTAGCGACGAAGTCGTAAAATTAACCCGAAGCGTGAGCGTGGGCGGGCGCTTCACAAAACACGGAATTCAGAGACTCGCGAACCGCTCGCCCTCGCTCACGCTTCGAGTTACTAACCGGGGCCACTTCTCAGCCCTGAGAATGCAAATTTTCGTGTCGTCCGGGAATTGGGAAAAGTCGGTTGTAAGTCGTTCGTGGAGGTTGCCGGGTGGAGAGTCGGTTGCCACAATCCCGCACCTTTCATTCCCTCGACATTGTGAGCGGTCCGTTCTGAGCGTTTGAAGAGACATGGCTGAACAAAAACTGTCAACGGCCGAAATTTTGGCCAAGATCAAAGCGGAAAAAACCGGCGGCGTAAGCTCGCCACCGGCTGCGAGTGCGCCGCCTCCGGCCACTGAGCCTATTGCCGAAACGGCCACACCGCCGAAGCCCGCGACCACTTCGAAAGCGGCTCCGGCGGCAAAGTCTGGATCGCCGGCGGATATCCTCGCGGCGATTCGCAGTCAAGGCGCTCCGAAAGCGAGCGGCGACGCGACGGCTCAGGCAGCGGCGAAAACTCCTGCCAAGCCAACTGCATCCGGCGTGTCAACGACGGATATTCTTGCCGCCATTCGCGGCAAAGGAGGCGCAGCAGCTCCGGCATCGTCAGCGACCCCGGCTGCAAAGACCGCAACCGCAGTTGCGAGCAGGGGGCCGAATTTATCTGTGGAAGAAATGCTGAAGGCCGTGCGTGGCGAAGGGGCCGCGAAGACTGCTCAAGCGGCGTCTCTGGTCACGAAACCAGACATTGTCTTGCAGATTCCGCTGAAGCCGCCGGCCGCTTCAGCAAAGAAAAAGAGCGTAGACGCGGAACGTCGAACTCTGCTTGCGGTGTGTTGTTCAGCAGTGGTGATTGGTTTCTCTGCAATGGCTGCTACAGCATTGGCTTCGCTGTTGGCGACGGCTCGATTCATGTTTCCGAACGTTTTGGTCGAGCCGCCCACGCGATTTAAGATCGGGTCGTCGAGCGATTATCCGCTTGGAGGAGTCAGCACGAAGTGGCTGGCGGCGCGAGGCGTCTGGATCGTTCATACCGATCAGTACAAAGGCAAGGATCTGATTTATGCCATTGCCTCTGTTTGCACACATCTCGGTTGCACGCCGAACTGGCTTGAAGGAGAGCAGAAATACAAATGCCCGTGCCACGGTTCGGGCTTTTATGTGACCGGCATTAACTTTGAAGGTCCGGCCCCGCGACCGCTCGAACGAGTCGGTATTCGCGTGGCTCCGGACGGACAGTTGGAAGTTGATAAGAGCGTGAAGTTCCAAGAAGAAATGGGTCAATGGGAAGACCCGAATTCGTTCGTTGATGCCAGTACTTTGGCGTGAAATTATTAGCCGGAACGCGCTAGCGTCCGGTTGGAGTTTGTAAAAAACCGGACGCTAGCGCG
>JANMIF010000302.1:0-1602 GCA_031375695.1 Planctomyces sp. | reverse complement strand
GAGAAGCGGACGGCGCTCATCTCCCGCACCGTCAGGAGCGGCCTCCCCTCTGCTGAAGCCAGCGCTGCCGGACTCAACCCACATCCCAAACTCAAACCCTCCCACATCGACTGGCTCGGCGACGTGCCGCAGCATTGGGACGAGAAGAAGCTGGGCTACGGAGCACTGCTTCAAGGCGGATACGCCTTCGCTTCTGACAGCTTTCAGTCTGACGGCGTTTCTGTGGTGCGGATGAACAATCTGAAACGCGGACGCCTCGATCTTGAGGACGCGAATTGCATTGATGAGTCGATTTGTGACGAGCGATTCTCGCTCCATGAAGGAGACTTGCTTTGGGGAATGTCTGGCAGCATTGGCGAAACAGGGAGCCTCGGAAATTTTGCACGGGTTGCTGCCAAAGACGTTCCATGTCAGCTCAACCAACGTGTCGGGCGATTTCGCATTCGACAGGCGGTACTCGCTGTCGAGTACCTTGCCTACGTCATTCAGACGTCGTTTTTCTACGATCAAGTGCTGCTCCGCGCGACGGGTACGGCGCAATTCAATGTCAGCTCAGAACAGGTCCAGTCTTGCCGAATTCTTTTCCCTCCTGTCCCGGAACAATGTGCCATCGCGGTGTACCTCGACCGAGAAACAACGAAACTGGACGCACTGGCGGCGAAGGTGGAGACGGCCATCGAGCGGCTGTTGGAATACCGCACTGCCCTCATCACCGCCGCTGTCACCGGCAAAATTGATGTGCGAAAGGAAGTCGCATGAGCGTGCCCTTCATCATCAACAGCTTTGAAGAATACCTCGAAACCGTCCGTAAGGAACTCGGCAACGGGCGGAAGTATTTTCGCGGCCAAAGCAAACTGGTCAGTGCCGGATATCCCCTCAAGTCGTCCATCGGCCGGTATCAACATCTGACAAAGAAAAAGCCCATTGAGCGGGACACGCTCGAACGCGATGTCCTCGAAACTTTCAACAATCATCTGCTGACCTACGTCAAACACCTGCCACGCAATGAGTGGGAGCAGTTGGCGATCGCTCAACACCACGGTCTTCCGACTCGGTTCATGGACTGGACGACCAACCCGCTGGTCGCACTGTATTTCGCCAGTCGCGAAACGAAAAAGGACGATCAGAAGGTTCCGCTCAACAGCGCCGTCTATGTCCTGATCAGCCAACCCAAACGTCTCACCGATCTGAGACGAGAGCAGAACGCAGCCACGGTGCGCCCGACGCCCGATTTGGCGACAACACCGCCTCCGCGAATACCTCGCAGCGGCTATGAAGATTTCGAGATTGATTGGGGACTGAGCGAGGGTGTCGCGGCGGACGATCAAGAAACGGTCGCGCCAGCAAGTGGCGAAAATGCGGAGACGCCCCAAGGCAATTCTTCGACCACACTGGCCCTTGGCGAGTCGTTTCCATCACCATTCGACATCGCCGAAAACGTGATCTATGACCCGCCGCACGTCTCACCCCGAATTCGTGCTCAGGATGGTGTCTTGCTGGCCTGCCACAAACCTCTCGAATCGCTTGAAGAAAAGGACTACTTGGAAATCGTCATCACGCATGGAGTGCATGACGATATCCGACGGCGGCTTGAGCAATACG
>JANMIF010000298.1:0-2700 GCA_031375695.1 Planctomyces sp. | reverse complement strand
GAGGGAACGAGACTTTGATAGACGTTGCCCCTTGTTCCGGCGGTGGAGGCCTTCTGCGCCGGCGGAGATGTTCCGGCAGAGGCCGCTCGGCGCTCCGCGAAATCGGCCCGGCCGTTGTCGATGATCCGCGAAGCGAGCCGGTTCTTGCGAGTCACATACGGAGCAAGCGATTGCACCGCGCTGCCGAAGACCAATTGCCGAACAATCCCTTCCGTGTTCATGAACGAGGCTCTGCAAATGACTTCGATGTCGAGGCTTTTCAATCCGTCGGACAATTGGCCTTCGTCCAGATACAGAATATCGGCGATCGTGAGTTCCTCAACTCGCTCGTGAAACTTTGGCCCGATCGAAATCACGGCCATTAAGAGTCCAGTCTCTAGCTTTCCGATAGCCTCTTCACGATTCACGACGAGTTGGGATTCCAGCCCGTCTTTCGAACGCAGGTTCGCCGCAAACTTTGCCGCCAGTTCTCCCGGATCGTCGTTGACGATAGCGATCTGAATGAGCTGATTCTTGTCCTGCATCGTCAGGAACTGTCCCGTCGAGAGGCCGAGGATCGTGATGAAAATCAACGGCAACGCCACCAAAATGAACAACGTCCGCCGGTCCCGCCGAAGCAGGCGCAAGTCTTTCAGAGTGATCTGCCAAGCGTTCATCGCGTCAGTCTCTCAGGCTGCTCCCGGTTAGTTTCATGAACAGCCGCTCTAGGTTGTTCTCTGCGGATTCGATGGACCGCAATTCGGCTTCGCAGCCGCTCAACAATTCCGGCAAGGTGCCGCATTTCAAGAGCCGGCCATGATCCAAGATCGCCACTCGATGACAGATCGTGGCAACCTCTTCCATGTAATGGCTCGCGTACAAAACGCTGACTCCGTCGCGGCACAACTGGACGACAGCATCGAGCAGATGCGATCGGGATTGCGGATCAACCCCCACGGTCGGTTCGTCGAGAATGACGAGACGTGGCTGGTGCAGCAGCGCTACTCCAAAATTCAGCCGCCGCTTCATTCCGCCAGAAAATGTTTTCACCAGACCGTTAGCGCGGTCTGTCAGACCTGTCACGTCCAGCACGGCATCCACTCTCTGCTTCAGCTTTGTCCCGCGCATTCCATAGAGGCCGCCAAAGAACCTGAGATTTTCGAGCGCAGTCAAATCGGGATAAATCGCGAGATTCTGCGGAACCATGCCGAGCATCGCTCGGTGCTCGTATTGGCCGGGATCGAACGGCTGTCTTTGAATCAGGATCGATCCGCGATCCGGTTTCAGCAATCCGCCGAGCATGGTCATCGTCGTCGTCTTGCCGGCACCGTTCGGCCCCACCAAGCCGAAGATTTCTCCTTCTTCGACGTGGAAGCTCACATCGTCAACGGCAACGACACTCCCGGTGAATGTCTTTCGCAGATGGGAAACTTCCAACAAGCTCATGAACGATAACCGCTCTCTACGACCAACCCAGCAGAAAGCGATTCATGATCGCCATCGTCAGGATCGCCGTTACACCGACTCGAATGTTGTCGTTGATCCGGGAGTAGGCGGATTCCGCGATGGCACTCGCCACTGCCGCAGTTCCAGCACAAAGCAGAGCAACGTCCCATGGCACTCCCGGCCGGGCTTCTCCCCAGTAAAACAGTGCTGCCATCGGAACCCCTCCCAACAGGAAACACAGCGATCCCGCCCAAGTTTTCTCGCGATTCCAAGGGAGCACCGGGCCTCTCAATAACAGCCCGCCCAGCGTGGCCGATCCATCGCCGAACGCGATGATGGCCAGCACCGCCATGCCGATTTCGAGCTGTCCGGGAAACAGCAGGATCGCCGAGAACACGAGCGTGGAATAGGCGATAACAGCACACAGGCAATTCCGTTCCCCAGGGCGTGAAAAGGTCCGCCCGAAATAGCAACCGGCGACTCCCAGGACGATCGCATTCATGGCGAGATCGAGGAGCCACCACGAAGTCAGCGGATCGGTATGTGGAATCATCCACAAGAAAAACGGCAGTAATCCGGGAACGATGTGCCACAGTCGCCGCTTGAGTTCTTGCGGCCCCAGACGTTTCGCAATGGTTGTCCACCAGCGAGAAATTGCGAGTTCGGGCCAGACGGCATGATCAGACGTTGCCGACGGAACAGCCTCAATAAATGCCGATTCAGTGGAGTCCCAGTCGATATTGCCGGCCGGCCTTGAGTCAGATGGGAACGAAACAGACATAACTAATTCTCACTGTGCAAAGACTCTCGTTCCGGGCCTCTTTTGACTTGCATGCACTGAGAAACGTAAAAAAAGCCGACATGATTGAACCTCGCAGGGTTTCAATCACGCCGGCTTGCGCTTCAACCAACCTCCCGACAGATCCGAGTTGTTCTTCGTCGGATCGTCCGACCTCAAACTCAAGGGATCGCACGGTGGTGATTCATCCATTAACGGCCAAGTATCAGTAATCGAAATCGCGTAGCTGCGAATCAACATAGAATCTGAAATCGACAAGACAAACCAATTCTTCAAGATTGACCGAGACGACCACGCAATTCCGCCGACGGGAATGTCCAACACCTCTATTGGGACTGCTAAAGCCACAACTCCAGTAGCCGCTCGCCGATAGTGACCAGCGCAGTCCCTTGCACCACCACCCAGTGCTCCTGGCCAGGGCGGCACGGACCGGGCTCCTGCACGGTCGGCGGCGTGTCCCAGGAGTGGGCCTCGAT
>JANMIF010000288.1:0-5213 GCA_031375695.1 Planctomyces sp. | reverse complement strand
AAACGGGCGACGCCAAGCCTGGTGATTTCAGAGAACGACCGGATGATTGGATGAAAGAGCAGCATCCCGTAGGGATCACTCGACAGATATCACGGAACCAGGTTGGGCGCAACTCGAAAGCCGGAGTTCCGTCTGTCAACGCACACCGATTGAACGGCGTAGCGTCTCTCGCAGGGCCGATCGTGCTGTGTCGGGGGCGAGTCGATTGACGGTCTCCTTGGCGACTCCAGACAAGCGGCAGATTTGTGTGAAGCTCCAGTCGTTGAGCAAGAATTCGCCGTCATCGCCAGCGGCGAACGAGGGTGTTGCGAAAATGCTGGATCAAGGTGTTGGCTCTGTGACGAAATTCTGCACCGGCTCAACTGGGAAGATGAAGTCGCGGACGTTTCACTTGGCCAATTGGAGCGAGGAAGCAGCGAACGACACGTCATGGCGTCTCCGACGCTTCGTCGCGCGCAATGATCTTGCGGGACGTCACGATCCTGGCCTTAGGCCAGAGGTGACCGAAATGACGCACTTCACTTGGCTCGAAGTCGGGACCTGTAATCAACAGCTCACGGAGATTTGTGAGATGTTTCAGATTCTTTTCTAGGCCGTCCGCCGTGATCTCGGGGCTGAATCGAGTGGTTCCCGAAGCAACTAAACCATCCAACGGGTCGAAGACCGTCCCAGCCACTCCCCCAACGCGAGTCGATGTCCTCGATTCTTGGACAAATTCACGTTTGCCAGAATCGTCGAGGTCGAGCCGTTCAAGCCGTTCCATTTTTTTCAAATGCGGCAACCCCGTGTCAGTCACCGCGGTATGACTGAGTCGCAACTCAACCAACTGTGTCATGTCAGCCAGATTCGCAAGCCCTTCATCATCGGCACCCGTTCCCCCAAGGTACAAATGCGTCAAGCGACTGAGCGGTTTCAGATGTCTGAGTCCCGGCCCTTTCACTTGCGTGTTGTTCAAATTCAATTTGCGCAGCGAGGACATTTGGCCGATTGGTTCCAGGTCGTCATCATTGAGTTCGACGCCATTCAAGACCAACTCGGTGAGCTTCAGTCCCGTGACTATTTCTTGTAACGCCTCGCGTGTGACCTCGGCTTTCGTCAGAATCAAGGACTGTATCTGAGGCACGCGGCACACTCGCTTCGCGAGCGTCGCGTCGAACGCTCCGCCGGGAAACGCGAGCTTCTGGAGTTTCTCCAAGCCGGAAAGATGGGCCAAGCCGGTGCCCGTCATCCGGCCTGTTCGATCCAACCGGTCAATGGAGAGCTCCTTCAATTGGTCGAACGCCATGAGGAACTTCAGCGATCGATCCGATGCGTTGTCGGCGTTGAGATAAACGCGATAGATTGGGCGTCGGGGACGACGTAAATCTTCCACAGCAGTTCCACGGACGTCGTTGACCTCCTCAAGCGCTTCCTTGACGCTATCTCGGACCTTCGGCACTGTGAATTGTGCGTCCCTCGCTACGACAAGAACTGGCAACACGATGGTCTCGCCGTCGTCGACAACCGTCAGCCGAACTCGCTCACCGGGCGAATGGCGGGAGATCGCCTGTTGGCAACCAGCCATTGTCTCCACTGGTTCCCGATCGACGTGAGTGATGACTGAGTCAACTCGCAAACCTGCTTGATCGGCCGGAGAGCCTCCCACGACTTTGATCACCAGGATTCCATTCTTCTTAGGCTTTTCATCAAGCCGAACCCCGATGATTCCATCGGCAAATGATTCCGATGTAGTTCCGGCGATGGTTCCCACCAAGGCTCCAAAAGCAACGATGGTTGACTTCAAAGTCATGAAATGCCCCTTTGATTTCCGTGATGCCGACCGCTCGTGATGAATTCATTCGACTTCCGGCCAGATCAAGTTGATGTCCTGACGTGAGTTGATTCGGTTTTCGCGACGGTGACAAGTTTCGACGTTATCCGGCGCTGACTTTCTGGACAAGTTAGCCTCCCAATGCCAATTGATCGGCGCGACATTTCATCTCATCCCAACCCTGGGATGGTTCCGACGCCTCGATTGCTTCGATCTAAATCTCCCGAACAATACTCGGAAATGTCGCGTGCGACTGGATGAACCCGAACTTTCAAGTCTTACCAATCGGCGTATCAAAATGTCCTTTTGGAAACGCCGAACTTGTGCCATGGTGAGGCATGGACGAAGACCAATTCCCGCACCTTTTGAATGCAGAAACTTCCGCCGCTTCGGACACCGAGCTGATTCGGGGCCATGTTCCCGTGCTCCCCGCAATCATTCGCGAGGCCGGCGCTCAAGCCCAACGCCGGTTCGTGGAGTTCTTCGCTGCCGACATTCGCAATCCCGGAACACGAGCCGTGTATACCCATGCCGTGCATCGCTTCTGCCAGTGGTGCGAACGGCGCGGCCTCACGCTGACAAATTTGTCTCCCTTCGTCGTGGCCGCCTACATCGAACAGTTGATGCACGATCGCAGTGCTCCGACGGTGAAGCAGCATCTTTCTGCCATCCGCCGACTGTTTGACTGGCTGGTCGTGGGCCAAGTTGTGCCGATCAATCCTGCTGCCTCCGTGCGTGGACCGCGACATGTCGTGAAAACCGGAAAGACTCCCGTGCTGACAGCCACGGAAGCCCGGCAACTGCTCGACTCGATTGATGGCTCAACTATCATTGGCCTGCGGGATCGCGCGTTGATTGGCGTGATGGTTTACAGCTTCGCCCGCGTCTCGGCGGCGATCGGAATGAATGTGGCCGACTACTACCCGCAAGGCCGACGGATGTGGTTCCGCCTGCATGAGAAAGGGGGCAAACGCCACGAGGTTCCGGCCCATCACAATGCGGAACTCTACGTTGACGAGTATCTCGAAGCGGCCGGCATCGGCGACCAACCGAAAGGTCCGCTTTTCCGAACAGTCTCACGCGAAAAGAGGCTCACGATCCGACGGATGCACCGAATCGACGTTCTGCGGATGATCAAACGCCGCGCCGCTCAGGCTGGAATCGCCACCCGCATCGGCTGCCACACGTTCCGCGCCACCGGAATCACCTGTTATCTGCTCGGCGGTGGCTCGCTCGAACATGCACAACGAATTGCGGCTCACGAATCGGCTCGCACGACCAAGCTCTACGATCGCACCGGCGACACGGTCAGCTTGGACGAGATCGAACGAATCGTCATCTGACAGAGATCACGAGACCGCACGAAATGCCGTCTGAATCTGGTGGAGTTGGCTTTCCGAAAGCGGCTTCTCTGGCATCGACAGACGAATCCTGCCGCCTGGATAGGCGGAGAGTGATAAGCCGGTTTGCTCGAAGGCAGTTCGGAGTGTCTTGGCCGGAAGCTCACACGCCGTTGAGTCAGTGGCTTCCAGCATCACAACCGCCGATTGGAATTCCGGCGACGGAGAAACCAGACGCCAATCGGTTTCGTGGCTTAACTCAATGATGGCTTCAGCGTTGGCACGTCGCTCTTGAAAGACCGACTCGCGTTCCTCGGCGGTATCGAGAGACGCGCCGTAGCACGAGAAGAGTGAGGCGAGATTCACCGTCTCGGTGGAGCCATCGAGCGAGTCCGTTTCCAACTGGCTTGAGAAGCGGAGCAGCGGGTCATCAAGCTCGCCGTCAGAGAGCATTTGCTGAAGTACGATTTCAGTGTACTCAGCCGATCGCGTGCGACCATAAAAAGCTAGGCCCATCGGGAAATAGCCGCCAAGCCATTTGTGGCATCCGGCGAGATAGAGGTCGCAGTACTCGGTGTTGAGCGTTGATGGCGTGTGACAGAAGTCCTGGGCACCATCGACCACAACAGGAATTATTCCGTGCATTGATTCCAAGTTCTTCACGATTCGTGAAATCGGCAAACGAATTCCATCGTGCGTGACGGCAGGCAGAAAGAGTCCGTCGCACTTCATTGTCGTGAAGGCGGATTCGACGATCGCGACCACTTCATCAGCGGTTGCTTGATGGAACTGGATGGCTTCGTGAATCGCGACAGTGTTGATTCGCCGATCTGCTCGCTGACCTTCGCTCTCAAGGATTTCGCGATAGGCTGGCCAAGTGGCATCAATGACCAAGACATTCTCGCATGGGCGAAAGAGCCAGCGTGCGGCGAACTTCATGAGTTGTGCGGAGCGGTTGGCGAGAAGCACTGGCAAGTCAGCAGGCGAATGGGCTAATTCACGAAGGCGAGACTTAAGTCCAGCGATCCCCAACCATTTGCCGAGTTCTGGAAACTGATCCCGAAAACCTTTCGGGCACGCATCGGCACCGTATTTCAGAAAGTCCTCGAAGTACGGGGGACAGACCTCCTCGGCGGCGAAGCGAGTGAACTCGCCGTTTGCTTGCTGAGCACACGGCGTCAGACGGCCAAGACGAGCGGTATCGAGATATAGCGACCTTTCCATGACCCGAGCTCCTGCCAAGAGGCGGGCCGATCCTACCCTTTGGTTTCGAGCTGATCTAGTAGGGTCCAATAGGAAACCGCGTACGGCTTCAAACGATCCCAACGGGTCTTTGCGGCTTGAACTTTGGCGGTATCGAACGACAACGAGTAACGAAACGTGTGAGATTGTTCGTCATATTCTTGCATCCCGACCGCCTGGCTGCCGTAGATACCGAAGTCAGCGAGCAACTCAGATTCGTGAGCAACGGTCGATTCACGGATCAAACCGAGCCACATTCCTTGGTTGTGTTGGTCCTCGGCCCACTGACGAATTGGTTCGTGCGGAAGGTGGGCTGATTTTGGCCAAAGCTGGTCAGCGATGATGACGAGCCGATGAATCATCATCCCACGGCGGACGGCAGCGAAGTTGGCTGCGATGCTCTGCTGGCCCGCTTCGTCCTGCCAGTAATCGGCGGACCTCACCCACGCGACTGACCAGTGCTTCGTGATGTCGGGACTTCTCAAAAACTGATCGTAGATGGTCTGCCATGCCTGGGCATCGGAGAAGACGATTGTGCCATCGGCGAGCACCTGAAGTTGTTCGCCCAAGTTGGCCAACTTCAGCATGACGAACTGGCGAAGGACTGAATCGGACTGGTCGGTCATGGCATCCACGGATTTGCGGATCGTTTGGTGCTGAACGGACAACGCTTTGTCGTTGGCTAGTCCTTCAACCGAAACTGCTCCAGGAGTTCTTTGTAGGCGATCGAATACACGCCGAGTTTTTCCCAATGACGTTCGGCTTCGCGAACGGCATGCAGGTCGAAGTTCAGTAAGAAACGGTGCGTCCGGAGATTGTCA
>JANMIF010000224.1:0-2464 GCA_031375695.1 Planctomyces sp. | reverse complement strand
GCCACGGTATCAGCGTCAGAAGCGGACCTGACCGGGACCGTGAGCTACGCCATCACGGCGGGCAACGGCGCAGGGCTGTTTGAAATCAACGCGACGAGTGGCGCGGTCAGTCTGGCCACTGGCCAATCACTGAATGCCGAGACGGCGACCAGCCATGTGCTGACAGTTACCGCCAGCGAGAGCGACGGTCTTGGAACGGACACAGCCACGGCGACAATTACCGTCACCGACGTGGACGATACGATTGTTGAGGAAGTCACGCTGCCGACCAGCGGTGGGCCATTCATCGTTTTGCGGATCGCGAACGAAGTGCATATTCACCGCGGCAACGGCTCGGAATTGATCACACCAGTGAGCTTTATTGATACGGTCAGCTTGACGATCAACGGCAGCACCGCGTCCGATTTGGTTGTGTTGGATGCCTCAATGACGGGCTTCGCGGGTGCGTTTCTCTTCAACGGTGGGAATGGGAATGACAGGCTCGACGCCAGTCAGGTGGACTTCGCCGTGACATTCGATGGCGGAGCGGGCAATGACACCCTGTTGGGGGGCAGTGGAAGTGATGTCTTCCACGGGGGCGCTGGCAATGACAGTGCGGTTGGCGGCGACGGCAACGACTCGCTCAACGGTGATGCGGGGAACGACCGGCTCGATGGATCCGGCGATGCCGACGAAATCGAGGGCGGACTCGGCAATGACACTGCGAATGGCGGCGACGGCAATGACGAACTCTATGGCGACGCCGGGAATGACAGTCTCAACGGCGGCAATGGGGAGGACACCGTGACGGGTGGTCTCGGCAACGACAAGCTCATCGGGGGAACGGATGCGGACGATTCCAGTGACTTGTTAGAGGAATATGTCAGCGGCATCTCGGTGTTGTCGGCCACGAAGCTAAAGGGTGCGGGGACGGATTCGCATACCGGGTTTGAGCGGTTCGTGATCACCGGCAGCGAGGAGAGCGATTCGATTTCGGCCAGCACAATGTTGTTGGGAGTGACGCTGGTTGGTGGTGCCGGAAACGACACGCTGACTGGTGGTCTGGGCAGCGATGTTCTCCAAGGGGGCGACGGCAACGACGTGTTGTTGGGCGGCGCGGGTCATGACACGCTGGAAGGCCAAGCTCAGGACGACACGCTCACCGGCGGTTTAGGTGACGATTCGCTGAATGGTGGAGAGGGCCGCGATCGCGTGACCGAATCGGCCAATGTGGACTTCACGTTGACCGATACGTCTCTGATTGGCGTGGGAACGGACGAACTCATCGATGTCGAGACCGCGTGGTTGAACGGAGGCATCAGCGCCAACACGCTCGACGCCAGTGCGTTCACGCTCGGCGGAGTGACGATGAACGGCGGCAATGGCAACGACGTGCTGCTCGGAGGCGGCTCGGCCGACTCTTTGAATGGCGGGACGGACAACGACACATTGGAAGGGAACGCTGGAAATGACTGCCTCATTGGCCAAGCTGGCAACGACGAGTTGCATGGCGGAACCGACAACGACACGCTGACGGGTGGAGTCGGTGACGACATTCTTGCCGGTGGCGATGGAACGGATCGGCTCGTCGAGGCAGGGAATGTGAATATGATGCTCACGGCCAGTGCGTTCACGGGCCTCGGCACCGACGCTATCAGCGAATTGGAAGAGGCGATCCTGACTGGCGGAAACAGTTCCAACATGCTCAACGCCTCGGCATTTGGGGGGACCAGCGTCAAACTGTTTGGTCTCGGTGGGAATGATCTGTTGCAGGCGGGTAGTGGAGCCGATTGTCTGGATGGCGGGACCGGCAACGATACGCTGCAAGGGAACGCCGGCAACGATACGTTAACCGGCGGAACGGGCAACGATTCGTTGGACGGTGGCGCGAATACGGACCTGCTGGTGGAATCGGCGAATACGAATTTCAAGTTGAGCAATTCGTCGCTGGTCGGTGTCGGTACGGATACGTTGGCGGGCATCGAAAACGTCAAACTCACTGGGGGCACGAGCAACAACCGGCTTAATGCCGGTAACTTTAGCTTGGGGTGCGTCTCACTGAACGGCGGAGCCGGGAACGATACGCTAATCGGCGGAACATTCGGCGATTCTTTGAACGGGGGAGCCGGCAACGACTTCCTTACTGGTCGTGGTGGGGACGACCTGCTGCTCGCCGGTGGCGGGAACGACACAGTCAGCGGCGGTGCCGACAATGACACGCTCAGCGGTGGCACTGGCGATGACGTGTTGATCGGTGGCTTCGGCGACGACGTCATCAACGACGATGACGGCGATGACACCGCTTTGGGTGGTCATGGCGGCCCTGCTCGCGGCGGCAATAGCAGTCTCGACGCTGGCGATGTTGTCACCGCAGAACAGATCGACGAGGCGTTCGCCACGATTTTCGTGCTCGAATAACTTGTGAGATGCGAATTCTGCCGTTCCAAGTTTGGCCAGGAGGATCGCTGAACTCTGACGAGTTCAG
>JANMIF010000213.1:0-15279 GCA_031375695.1 Planctomyces sp. | reverse complement strand
GTCGTGCCATGACGGGTGTATTCAAACTCCTGCTGGTCACGCGACCGGGTTGAACGGACTTGTCGGGAGCCTTGCGTTCGAGGGCTTGCAGCGAGGTCGCCTCGTCCACGCTCACCGTATGAACCCCGTTGACCGCGGCCTGCTGGGGAGCCTCCCGATAGGTCTGGCAGACGTTTTCCACTTCGCGCTGGAACTTTTCGGGATCTTTCTCCGTGGTGTTGAGCCACATCTTTTTGCGGTGCGGTTGCAGCGTGGCGTGCGGCAAGAAACGACCCACTTGTGCTCGTGAAATCGTCTGCACGATTTTCCTTTCCGCGCGAGCACCTCGTCGCGCAGTTCCCGGAGCGTCCAGTGGTTGATGGGACGCCCCGACAACTTCGGCGACTCACACGCCAATGCGACAATCCGTGCGACCTGATCCGCCTGGAATGTCGGCGGCGCACCCGGTCGCGGAGCATCCGACAACACATCGAGAATCGCCTCACGCAACCGCTGGGGTTCGTGGCATTCCCAAACACACAACGACTTCCAGGTCTCTCGCCACCGTTGCCGCACAGACTCCCACCTGTTGCCGGTTGAGCTTGACCTCCACTGCGATCTCCTCGTTCAACCACTTCTGAAACCCCCGTAAAATGATCGTCGATCACTGCACGACACACTCAGCGACCGTGCGTGAACGACTGAATTCCTGCAATACGATTTGCTGCTTCTCGCTGAGCTGAATTTTTTCTGCCGTCCCTGGCATGGCTCGACCTCCCACCTCAAAATCCAAGACGGACGGGAGAAACGCATTTGTCCGTTTTCATGAAACCCCGTTTCCGAGATGTGGCACTAGCGTCCGGTTCAGTGAGCAACCGGGGCTAGCGCCGCGCGGCTTCATCGTGAGCGGCACATAAGGCGAAGGCACGGGAGATGTCAGTCACGACCTTTGTGAAGCGAGCCTTCCCGTCTTCCTTTTGCAAGACGTGTTCTTGACCGGCGGGCAGCAGGCCGAGCCGTTCGGCAGACGTGCCGGTCAGCCATTTCGACCAGTCGAAGCCGTGCATCAAGTCGCAGCAGACTTCGTACTTCTCCAGCAGCACGGCGACCGCTTGAGCCGTGTCGATGATGGGCGAACCTTGGCCGCCGCTTTCGGTGTAGGTCGCGAACGCCTGCTTCAACTGATCGGCCAGTCCGAGGTAATCGACGATCAACCCGCCCTGCTTGTCGCGGAAGACGCGGTTCACGCGGGCGATGGCCTGCATCAGTCCGTGGCCGCACATCGGTTTGTCGGCGTACATCGTGTGGAGGCAGGGGGCGTCGAAGCTGGTCTGCCACATATCGCGGACGATGACGATGCGGAACGGGTCTTTGGTGTCCTTGAATCGCGTGGCCAGAGCTTTGCGGCGTGGCTTGTTGCGGATGTGCGGCTGCCAGTCGGCTCCGTCGTCGGCGCTGCCGGTCATCACGATCTTCACGACGGTGGATTGCTTCTTCTCGGCTTCGATGTCGTCGTCGGGGGCACTGGCTCAGTCGGGGCGGAGCTTGATGAGTTCGTTGTAGAGGTCCACGCAAATGCGGCGGCTCATGCAGACGACCATCGCCTTGCCGTCCATCGCTTCCAGTCGCCGCTCGAAGTGTTGGACCAAGTCTTTCGCGATCAGACGAATCCGTTTCTCGCTGCCGACGAGTGCTTCCAGCGTGGCCCACTTGGTCTTGAGCTTCTGCTTGCGGTCCACTGCTTCCCCTTCGGTGATTTCCTCAAACTCGGAATCGACCTTGGGGAGTTCGGCTTCGTTCAGGCTCAGCTTGGAGATGCGGCTTTCTTAGTAGATCGGCACCGTGGCCTTGTCGATGACCGCTTGCAGGATGTCGTAGACCGAGAAGTACTCGCCGAACACGGCCCGCGTGTTGGTGTCGTTCTGCGCGATCGGCCTGCCGGTGAAGCCAATGAACGAGGCATTCGACAAGGCGTCGCGCATGTTACGAGCCAGCCCGTCGATCAAGTCGTACTGTCTGCTGTGGGCTCCTGACACCGCACCGAGGTGGACCGAAGGTCTCTGGGGCAGGCCTGCTGCTGCTGAAGGGAATTTACTGCTGAGCACCTAATGGCGTTTCCATCGAGGTGCACTTCAATTGGGCGAGGTCAAGGGGCACTCGATCTGGCGGCGCGCCAAGCGTCCAGAAACAACTGCGGGTTGCGCCGGAATTGATCTAATTCCAGTTCGGCAATGCCGTCTGTCTCATCGATTTTCTCGCAACACAGTAATTCCACAAATGGAACTCCCAGCTCGCGCGGGGCGCGAAAGTTGGGCAATATCAATTCGGTCAGTTGTCCATCATTATTGCGGCGTGCAACAATCCGACTTGCGTCTCTGTTGAACCAGAAAACGGACGCTGCGAGCGGCGCAGGACCGGCGATCAGCAAGTCGCCGGTTTCCGCACTCCAGATTCGGAGTTTTCCATCCGCGGCATAGGTGGCCGCTTGCTGTCCATCAGGACTGATGTTGCCGAAGCGGACAAATGTAGGATGACGCAGGAACGGCCCGGCGGCGGTACCAGTGTGGACGTCCCACACGCGCGATCGTGTGTCCGAGTTGGAAACGATGAAGCGGCGACTGTCGGCCGAAAATTGCATCGCGGCGGCCACACCCTTCTGGTAATCGGTTTCAAGCACTTGCGACCCATCGTCCACGCGATAGACGATGGCCCGTTCCGCTTTCGAGATTCGCAGCACAAGATGCTGTCCGTCCGGGAACAGCCCGAAGTCCTCGATGATTCCCGGAACGTGGAAATCCGTTGATCCGGTTTTTGACGATTTCTGGGCACCAATATCCATTTGCCCGAGCAGGAGCGTCCCCGTTTCTGTACTCCAGACTTGGGCGAGATTGTCTTTCCCCAACGTCAGCACGCGACTGCCATCGTCCGACATGCGAATCCTGGCAAAGATCCCCTTCGAGGTGATGGTTGGCCCGATCGCAACGCCCGTCGCTGAGTCGCGGACGATGCATTCGTGGTCATCGGCGGTGAGCAGCCGTCGACCGTCTTGTGAAAAGAGGGCGTGCTCGATTTTCTGCGGATGACGAATTTCGGCACCGAGCGGTTCATCACCATTGAGCGAATGGATTCGTCCAATCGACCCCTGAGCGTGGAATTCGCGTTGCCCATCCGTGCTGCGAATCACTCGCTTTTCACCGCGCCGAATCCAGCCCGCGTTAGTGGCGAATCCACAGTCGAATTCGTACGGTCGCAACCGAAAACTAGGACTGCCCAGTTTCCAAACGCGGACGGTCCCATCGTCGCCGACTGACAGCAATTGCGAATGTCCATCGGTACCGCGTGTCATGGAGAGTCGCTTGAGCATCGAGTTGTGGCGCACCGTCGCGAACGGTTTTCCGTCGGCGGCATTCCACACACTCACGACACCGCTGGTACTGGAGGAGGCCGCCAGTGAACCGTCCGGACTCATGGCCACATGATACGTTTGCCGCGGATTCAGCAGCGAAAAAGTTTCCGTCGGCTTGCCTTGATCAGTCATGTGGAACAATCGGGCGTTGGCGGTTTGAGTCGCCACGACGACACGGTCACCTGCCTCGTTGATCGCCAGATCGATGGCGTTACCGGCCGGGGAATACGACTTCAATGGCTTCCAGGTGGACGTGTCCCAAACTTGGATCGTGCCGGAATGAAAGGTGACGAGCCTTCGGCCATGATCGGCGAACTGTGGTCGGCATCCCATGTCGACGTGGTCAGCCTTGAACTCAAGACGATGCGGCAGATCCTTGGCCAGCACCACACCATCTGGAAAACTCCAAACGGTAGCCTTGTCCGCGGCGTCAACCGCGACAACAAAGTTGCCACTCGGCGCGAACTGCACGAACCGTGCTGCCTTACCGCAGACAAATTCGGAGGGACTCAGGTTCTCCGTTTTCAAATCCCAGATCCGCACTCGGCCATCGTCGCAGGTAGTTGCCAGGTGCGAGTTGTTGGGATGGAAATCGGCCCAATTGATTTGGTCGGGATGCTCCCATTCATGGATCAACGCCCTGGTCTGGGTGTTCCACAACTTGAGGCTGTGATCCCCGCATGTCACGACCGACTTGCCATCGGGGCTGAAATTGGCGTACGTCGGCACCGATCCGTGAACAAATTCCCCGAGTGGCCGGCCCTCAAAGGGATCCCAAAGGTGTGCGGCCTGCGAGCCATCTCGCAGCAGTAGCCAGCGACCGGCCGGGTCGAATTGTGCATCCCGAATTTTGCCGGGACGCACGCACAAGCCAATCAATTCAGGGATTTGTGAAATCGCAGAGCCGATGCGGAGCCGATGATGCTGTTCATTTCGCGAGCCGTGTTTGTCGTCGAGCCACGCCTTGGTGAACCACAGCAGTGAGTGCTGGTGCTTCCCTTCGTTGGCGCTGTTGACGCCCGTTGCGATCCGCAGGCCGATCAGCCGCGAATGACTTTCCTCCGCCAAAGCGAGCGCTTCAGCGCGGGCGCTCTGGGCGGCTCGTTCGTTGATCTCGGCCGTATTCTGATTTCGTTTCGCGTTGGCGGCGTTGAAGTCCGACAGTTTGCGGGCTGCATCGAGTCGCACCGCCAACACACTCGGCACCACGACCACAACAACGATCAACGCCGACACGGCTGCCATCAATCCGGCGAGCATTGGCTTGCGCTTCGCCCAGCGCCAAGCCCGCTCCGCCGGACTCACCGGTCGCGCTGCGATCGGTTCGCCAGCAAGGAACTTCGCAATGTCGTTCGCGAGCGAGTCAGCCGACTCGTAACGTTTGGCCGAATCCTTCTGCAAGCACTTCAAACAAATCGTTTCGAGATCACGCGGCAACCCCGGCTGAAGCCGACTCGGCGCGACCGGCTCCTGTGATCGCACTTGCTCCAGCGTTTCCAGCATCGTTGCCGCGCGAAACGGCGGCCGACCGACCAGCATCTCGTACAGCATCGCACCTAGCGAATAAATGTCCGCCGTCGGACCAATGTCCTTCGACAACCCCGCCGCCTGCTCTGGAGCCATGTAGCTGGGCGTTCCCATGATCGTCCCGCTCCGCGTCTGGCTACTGTCGGTATCCATCTGTTTGGCCAAACCGAAGTCAGTGATCTTGGGGAAGGGAACATTGGCCACGGAAGACGCAGAGTGACGCACAGACGACACACGAGAGATGGACCTGGAGACTGACGATTTGTTTTGGCTGTCTGCCAGCAGGCCCGTGTCTTTTCCCCGGCGACTCTTCGTGTCCATTTTGATGTTGTCTGAGGTGCTTCGTTCTTGTTGTAGGAGCACGTTGGCCGGCTTGAGATCACGATGAACAATGCCGTGTTCATGGGCATACGCGACGGCCTGAGCCAGCAGTTCGATCAATTGAGCTGCCTCGCGCGGCGGCAGCGGCGTGCCAGCCAACTTCTGCGCCAACGTGCCGCCATCCACGTACTCCAGTGCGAAGTACGGTCGCCCCTCGCACTCGCCGATTTCGTAAATCTGTACGATACTCGAATGCTGGAGCCGCGCGACGGCTTCGGCCTCGGCACGAAAGCGGGCCAACTCGTCCGCACCCGCGTGCGAGCCGGCCAGCACCATTTTCAGCGCGACGATCCGGTTCAGCCCGATCTGTCGCGCTTTGTAAACGACCCCCATGCCACCACGGCCAAGCTCGCCGAGAATTTCATAGCCCGGAATCTCAAGTGACTTTTGTCGAGCTGAAGACGACCGTGAGATTGACTTGTTCGGCACCGAATCACGAGCACTGATTTCAGATGACTCACGCGCCGGTTCATACAGCCCAGTCGCTCCCGGATCGTCGTCGTCCGGCGACACCGAAATCAAAGTCGCCGCCGGATCGGCAACCGGCGCGGACGCGACCGTCGATCCGCACGACGGGCACACCGTCACCTCGGCCGCCGGCGCGTTCGACAGCGGCTCCCACTCGTGGCCTTGCGAGCACCTCAGCAGATTGGGCATGTGGCGTATTCCAATTTGCAGCCGGGAAGCGAATGACTGCAGCAAAGCCTCCAAAGAGACAAACCACTCAAACGCCGGAAACTCCAAGCCGGACACGAAATCAAATCGATCCCAGAGAAAATCGCATTTGGCACGCAAACCCGGCCAAGAAATCTCAGAAAAAATCCCGCAGCCGGATGCTCACGACCGCTTCGACGTCTGAGAATGATCACCATCGGCAGGGTATTGGGGGCCAACATAAAGGGACGCAACTCTCTTGGAAAATTCACGATGCCTGAAATCGTCATCGGCCGTGATCTTTACGCATCTGATCCGGCGACTGCAATTGATGACGGCGATTCTCATGTCGCAACGCGCGCGAGGTGGTTGCTCTGCGGGCCGTCGCCTTGGGAGTTGTGGCCGACGAGCCAGAACTCGTAGGTGACGCCGGTGGTCAGCGGGCCGAGTTCGGTGAGCGAGACGCTGGTGGTGGCCGAGGTGCCGACCAGTTCGGCGATGCCACCGGCGGGGCGGCGGAAGGCTCGCAGGGTCGTCGCGCGATCGGATTGGCCGACGCGACCGGGCAACTTCTCTGCGACCGTCATAGACTCAGCCGCCGCGGCGTCGAGTTGGACTCCTGCCCGTAGACCGCGATGTCGCCGATCCGTCCGCCATGCTCTTCGACGAACTTTTCGCTCTGCACGAACATGCCTGCCGAGCCGCAGCACGGATCGTAGACTCGCCCTTTGTACGGCGAGAGCATCTCGACCAGCACGCGGACCACGCAGCGCGGCGTGTAGAACTGCCCGCCGTTCTTCCCCTCGGCACTGGCGAACTGCGTGAGAAAATATTCGTAGACGCGGCCCAGGATGTCCTTCGAGCGGTTCTCGGCATCGCCGAACCCGATCGTGCCGATCACGTCGATCAGCTCGCCCAAGCGGTGCTCGTCGAGCGCCGGCCGGCCCAAGCGAAAAACCTTCGGAAAGATTCCCTTGAGCCGGGGATTGTCCCGCTCGATGGCAAGCATCGCCTCGTCGATCAGCTTGCCGATGGTCGGCTGCTTGGCGTTGTCTTGCAGCGTGTGCCAGCGAGCCTCCGTCGGCACCCAGAAGACGTTGTCCGCGCGGTACTCGTCCGGGTCTTCCGGATCGGCTCCTTCGCTCACTTCGGCGAGCAGCTTCTGATGCCGCTCCTCGAAGGCGTCGGAGATGTATTTCAAAAAGATCAAGCCGAGCACGACGTGCTTGTACTCGGCCGCATCCATGTTGTTGCGGAGCTTGTCGGCGGTGAGCCAGAGCTTGGCCTCGAAGCCGAAATTCGTGGCGGTGTCCGCCGAAGTTTTCGCCTTCGCTTTTGCCATTGGTGTCAGTCTGAAGAAGTGAGATCAAAGCCGCTCGTGCAAGATTAGGCAGCGTCGAGCATAGGCGCCGCCCGTTGGCTCAGCCATCGAGACCTTGACTGGTCGATCGAAGTCACCTTCCAGAAAGTGCGTACCTATCTCGGCATTGAGACCACGCGCGGCTGGATCGAACGCACGGTGCTGTGTGCCGTGCCTGTTCGGCCTGTATTCCGTGGTCGTCCTGTGGTACGCCGCGTTGCCCGAACGTGACCGCAATCAACCGGAGCCCATCTGGACTGGCAAGACGATGGTGACGTTCACCGATGCGATCACTCTGGTCCGCCGTGATTTGTGGCGTCGCTGGATTTTTGCAACCCCCGCATTCCAGCTGGTCATGCAAAAACTCACGCCCAACCAGAAACGCCAGCTCACGATGGCAAAAGTCGAGCTTAGAATCGCACGGCCTCCCGACAAAAGCGGGTAGAGCTACCCGCGCCATCAGGCTTTCACAGCCGCACTGGCGAACGCCGCCAGGTAACGTAACTCGGTTCAGATTCTCAGAATACTTTGGAATGGAGACGACCGGGGTCGAACCGGCAACCCCTAGCTTGCAAAGCTAGTGCTCTCCCAATTGAGCTACGTCCCCGTGCCAGTTCGAAAGTGTGGAGTGGGCGTACTTGGATTCGAACCAAGGACCTCAGCTTTATCAGAGCTGCGCTCTAGCCAACTGAGCTATACGCCCCTCGAATTGGCGGCGGGATTGTGCCGGTTGAATGCCGAGAAGTCCAGCGAGATTTTGTTGGCGAAAGCGCCGGTCCTTGCAGCGATTTTCACCGCGCACCAAACTTGCCAAGAACACCTTTCGTTCGCCTTATTGGCCGCTCGTTTTGAAGAGAATGTCCATGCGCAACCAGACTGTCTGTTCTCAAATCTTGTTGGTTTTTTTGGCGATTCCTGCCGTTTCTTTTCGATCGGCAGTCGCAGATGACCAGCCGTTGGTCGCGACGGCGGTCAATCAAGTGGATCGGGATTACTGGTTTCAAGGGGAATATAAAGGCTTCGGGAGCAACTCATGTGGCTGTTGCCAGTCGTATGGGATGCAGGTTGTGGCGTTAGGCAAGAATCAATTTCAGGCGGTGTTGTTCTTGGGGGGTTTGCCAGGCAGCGGCTGGTGGACCGGCATGGGTCAGTTTCCGTTGAAAGGCGAGCGGGACGGCGAAGTCTTGCGGCTCGCGGGAGAACAGCATCGCATCGAGATCACGAATAGCCGAGCCGCCGTGCGCGAAGTGATGGCATCCGGCCGTGAGTATCCGCTGTGTGAGTTGCTGCGAATCGAGCGGAAGAGTCAAACGCTTGGTGCCTGCCCGTCGCCGGGGGGGATCGTGCTGTTTGACGGATCGAATACGGACCAATGGAAGAATGCGAAGATCAGCGACGACGGACTGCTGCAAATCGGGACCGAAACCAAAGAGCCGTATCGCGATTTTTATCTGCACATCGAGTTTTTGCTGCCTTTCATGCCACAGGCGCGTGGACAGGGGCGAGCCAATAGCGGGGTGTACATTCAAAGCCGTTACGAAGTGCAAGTCCTCGATTCCTTTGGCTTGAAGGGAGAACACAACGAGTGCGCGGGCTTGTACCGATTCAAAGCGCCGGATGCGAACTTGTGTTTCCCACCGCTCGTGTGGCAAACCTACGACATCGAATTTCGGTCGCCCGGCTTTGATGCGGATGCCAAGAAGTGCGCGGATGCTCGTGTCTCGGTGTGGCACAACGGCGTGCTCGTTCAAAACCACGTCGCGCTGGCGAACAAAACCGGCGGCGGAGCTGCCGAAAGCCCTAAAGCCTTGCCGACTAAGTTACAGGATCACGGCAATCCCGTCCGCTTCCGCAACATTTGGCTGATCGATCGAACGTGTTGCTTGCAATACCAACCCGACGCGCAAGCGAGGAAGGGCGCTCCCCCACAGTACTGATTCAAAATCGTGACTCTCATGAAGCGTTCGCCCTCGCTTGCGCGTCGGGTTAGTGCCCGCCGAGCGGGATTCGGCCCTCGACACCAACGCCCCAAGAATCCGATCCGAGCGGCAGCACGCCGATGTCGGGAAGTCCGTCGTCTGCCGAGCGAAGCGGGTCGGGCCAGTCGGCCGGAATGGGTTGTCCGGCATTGATGGCTGGGCTGTCGGCTGACAAGCGTATGTCGGCTGGTTGCGATTCATCGGTTGCGAAACGGACGAACTTCGGATCGGCGACGCGGTCGTGCGTCGTCCAGCCCGCTGCGTATTTCTTGCGGCTGTTTTCAAACAAAGGTGCCGCTCGGAACTTCGCAAACGGATCACCTTTCAGCCCCGGACCGTCGGCAACGCCCCACAACAAGTTGCCGCCTTCGCGCAGATTTTCCGCCTGTGTCATGCCGATGATGACGACTCCTGGCACGCGGCCGGTCTGCATGAAGATGTTGTTGAACACATCCCGTTCGTTGTGACGCAGTCCCGCCGCTCCGAGTCCAAACAGAAAATAGTCGCGAAAGACCGGGGTGTGGCGGAGGAACGTGTTGTGATAGGCACGCATCACCGGCCAGATCGGCCCGCCGTGATCGCTCGCCAAGTGCCCTTCCTGCCGCAAGAACGAGCCGCTCGGATCAGGCTCTTTTGGTGGGGCTGTGTATGTGCCGCTGCGGAGATCGAACACGTTCCGGAAGACGAACACGCCGGAAAGCGGATCGTGTTCGTGCGGCGACTCATCCTTCTCAATCTCGTGCTGAGTCAGCGGGATGTAGCAAGCCCCGATGCGATTCTGGTGAATGAAGATCGTGTGCGACCGCAGCTTCGGACCGCATTCCAGGCCGTCATC
This sequence comes from Planctomyces sp., assembly GCA_031375695.1. Classification (GTDB taxonomy): domain Bacteria; phylum Planctomycetota; class Planctomycetia; order Planctomycetales; family Planctomycetaceae; genus SXKJ01. Next base: position 5,158 of record JANMIF010000213.1, on the reverse strand, counting down.
GTTGAAGTTGTCCACGAAGTTGTGGTGGAACTGTAGATTCTTGGCGAATCGCAAAAAGGCGAAGTCGTGATCGTCGGTGAACTCGCAATTGGCGAACTCAAGGTTCTCGTTTCCCGGCTGCTGATTTTGCAGCACGATCTGGTACGAGGGGGTGCCGCGATACTTCATGTGAGCTCGCGAACTCCACGGGGCCGCGAGTCCGCGAAACGCCGAATGCGTCACGCGGATGTTCTTCGAGGCATTGATCAGCAAGCCCGGGAAACCGCCGAAGAGGGTGAGATGATCCAGCTCAATGTTTTCGGAACCATACACATGGATCATCGGGCTGCCGGTCGCACCGCGCAGCACGAGCCGTTGCAACCGAACGTGCTTGACGCCGCTGACTCGCAGCACGTCGTCACCGAAGCCGGCGGCGATCACGAGCGGCAACTTGCGCGGATCGGTTTCGCCACGATAAGCCCGATTACCCAAGCCGGCCAATTGATGATGTGCCAGCCGGATGTGAATGCGGCCGGTGTCGCGATTGAACCACAAGCCGGGTCCGCCATAGAGGCCGATGTCGCGCATGCCGCTCTTGCCGCCGACAAACAATTCATTCGTTGATCGCAAATCGACGGCAATGCGATAGCCGTGGAGCGGGACCATCGAATCGGCGAAGTGTCCCAGCGCCAGTGGACGCTCGTCTTCGATGCCCCACATCGGTTCCCAGGACGCTGGCAAAAACTGATGCGGCACCTTGCGGTCGTCAAGACGCCGATAATTTTTCGTGGAAACAAACTCACCCGCGGCGCCGCCAACGAATGGCTCCCAGCTGGTTTCGGAATGTTCCGCAAACTCGCGCAGACCGCCGTCAATAATCGGCAACTCGCCGGGATACGCCGCGATCGTGATCGGAGCTTCGGCCGTACCCGATCGGCTGAGCACGGCCTTTTCGTAGTACGTGCCGCCGCGCAGAGACAGCGTGTCGCCCGGCTTCAATTGCCGCAGAGCATGTGACAGCGTCCGCCACGGAGCAGCCTCGGATCCATCGTGAGCGTCGTCGCCGCGTGCCGGATCGACGAACAAATTCGGACCATCGGCAAGCTGAGCGGCCATCGGCTGCGGAAGCGGTCGCATTGGCGGATGAGTTCGCGGACTATCGGCCAATACGGAACTGCTGTGACACAAGCTGATCGCCAGCAGCAGCGAATACGAAAACCTATGACCCGTCTTCATTGCTCACCTCCTGTCGTTGCGTGTCTTGGCGAGCCGAGGAGGCCGACGCCCAATCTTGTTCGTCGCGCATTTTGCGCGGTGAGTTTGGTTTGCGATACTCAGTTCATCGTGGGGCAGGTTTTCAACCTGCCCATCCATGCGTCAAATCCCATTTCGAGTGAAGTGCAATTTCGGAGATCGTTCGCAACTTCACGGGTAGGTTGAAAACCTGCCCCACGACATCAAAACACGCGACGCAGTGTCCGAGACTTCGCGTGAAACACATACAGCGTGCGATCCGGGAAGCTCGCGGCGATGCGTTCGAGCGGCCAGTCGGCGACCGGAAAGCGGCCGCGCAAAATCGGAGCCGACAACGACGGCTCGTTGACGACGTAGTCGATGTGCCGATCCGCCGGGTCCGCTTCAATCAACACCAGCGCCGGACCGACGCCAATCTCGCGTGCCAGGAGTTCGTCGAAGGCCTGATACCGCAGTCGCGAAAAGGCAATTTGATCGGCACCCGCCAGCAGTTTTGATTGCGACTCCGTCAGTCCGAATTCCATGTGATTCGCCCACATCGCCGAAAAGACGAGCGCCGTCAGCCAGACCGGCATCCGCACGTGCGGATTGGTCTCAATGAGCCATTCGCGGCCCAGCGAATCCACTACCGTCGCCAACAACAGACACCACAACGGCCCGGTCTCGAACACATAATGCCATTGAAACATGCCGTCGAACCAATACGGCACATGCACTGCGAACAGCGACAAAATCGCCGCGAAAATCAGCCGACAACGCCGATCGCGATCGTTTCCCGTCAACGTGAACACGACGGTCGCGGCCAACAACGGAATCAACCCCAACGTCCATTGCCATGACGCCAGCAAGCGATTCTTGGCGTTCGTCACCGCCAGCGCGGGAGTCAGGTTCTCCGCCCAGCGGTCGTAATTGTCGAGCACTTTTGGGCCGAGATGCTGTTCGCCGCGAATGACATTGTTGAATCCGTAGCCATGTCGCGGCGTGTAAGTCTCCGTGAAGAGCTGATACGGAGACTTCGTCCAATCGCCGGTAATTGCGTCATTCTGAGCGGCCAAGATCGAGAACCCAACGGCCAGTGGAACAACCAATCCGAACGCCGCACGCCACATCAACACCGGTCGCGCTCGCCACGATTTGAGCAACCGCCAACCGAACCAAATTCCAAACGGCAGCGCGAATCCGGCCGCCGTCATCGGACGGCACAACATCGCCCAACTCAGCCCAACACCCGCCAACGCAATATCCGTCAGTCGGCCCCTTCGCTGCCATCGCAAAAAACACCAAGCAAACCCCAACACCCCAAGCAACGTCGGATGATGTGCCAACATCAAATTGCCGAACAGCGCCATACCAGGCGACAGCGCCGTCAACATTCCCGCGATCAGCCCCGTGCCGTTGTTCGACAGCTCACGGCCAATACCAAATACCAGCACGCACGTCGCCGCACCCGCCAGCCAATAACCCAGCAACGGGCAACCCAGCCACAACCACGGCGCGATGAAAAGGCCGGTCCCCGGAAAGTACCGACTGGCGAAACGCCCTTCGTTCACCACATGCATTTGATCGAACAAACGCGCGGCCGTCGGATGACTCGGATACGACCAACGTCCGGCCAGAAACGTCCGCGCCTGAAACAAGTAGCTGTACTCGTCGTGATAGGCTGGCGGCAGCTCAGCAAACCGATATTGCTGCTGATTGCCAACACGATGCATTCCCACGCGACCACTTACACAAAGCGACGTGGCCGCGATCATCACCATCGCCAGCACCGTTCCGCGCCGAATGACTCGACTTGAATTTGTATCGAACGACGACGAGCCAACGACCTCATTGAATCGTGGCGACGCCAGCCACCAGTCACGCAGCACGATCCACCAACGTCCGGGCGGTGACCAAAACGGGCGGCGCACCAACCAAAAATAGGGCAGCATCAAGATCAGCCATGTCTCAACATTCAGGCTGATCAGCCACACCGTCCAGTCGGCCCCGTCTTTTCGCAGTTCCTGCCAACCGGCCCATTCCAGCGGCACTAAACAGCACAACACCGCCACGAGAGCAGCCACTTGAGCCAACACAATTCGGCGAATGGCGAACAACGGCAACAGGCTCCCGAATCGTGGGCTCATGGTTTCGCGACGAAGAGCTTCAATACCTGATCGCGCAGTGCATATACAGCGACAGCCGTGATCAATACGAAGGCGACCCAAAGCAGCACATCCAGCAGCAGTCCCGGCGCGATGCGGCGATCGGTGCGGCGGTAGCGGAAAAAGATCGTCACCGCGGTGATGATCGGCAACATCAGCGCCTGAGCGAATCCTCCCACGACCACCATCATTCGCGGTTCCTTAAACGTCAGGATCAGCACCAGCGCAATTACTGGAATCAACATTGAGAATCGTCGAATCACGTTGGCTCGCTGTTGCGAGCTGTCGTAACGGACGATGCCAGCCAAACTCAGGAAATCGGCCAGCAACCGTGAGTTCCCGGCGCTGGAGATATACAAAGTTTTGAACAACACCGCCCCTGCGCCGATCAAGAACAGGATTCGTGTCCAATCTCCAAAGGCGTTGATGAACATGTGCGACAACGTCTCGATCATCTGAGACTTTTCGGGATGCTTACCTTGCGGGTGCAAGACGGCGGCTCCCATGAAATAAAACGCCAGCGTCGAGATCGTAAACACCACCATGCTCACCCAAGCGTCGAGATGCAGAACCCGAATCCAGCCGCGAGCACGCCGTTCCCAGTCTTCACCCGGTTCGCAGCGGCCGGCGTAACGGGCGTAACCTTTTTCCAGGCACCAGTAGGGGTAGTAAAATAACTCCGAGGCTCCGACCCCGGTGATTCCAAAGCATCCAAACGCCGCTGCGATGCCGATCGCTGGAATCTGAAACGTCAGCCCATTGGCCACGTCCGGCCAGACGATCGGATAATTCGTGGCCGGCAGAGCACATGCCGCCGTCAGCGTGATGCCCGTCAGGCTGACCACGAGCACCGTTGTGATCAACTCAATCCGCCGATACGTGCCGCTCCACAACAGCCCCATCGCCGTCAGACAAGTCAGCACCGCCCACGGGGTCTCCGGCCGAGCACGAAACACATCCGCCAGCGCCGGAAGAAAACCATCCAGCGATTCGATCAGCCCGGCCGACACGCGCGGAAACGCCAGATTTAGCGACTGTCCCACCGTGCCCGTCATCGCGCCGAGCTGAAAGATCGTCGTCAGCATCATGATCAGCCAACACCAGACGATCCAGTGCGCCCCCAGTTTCAAGCCAGGCAGCTCGTTGATTGCCCCCAGCGTCGGCTTGCCGGACGAGATCGCATACCGACCCAATTCAATTTGTACGAACACTTTGATGACGCAGCTCAACAGGATCAGCCACAAAAACTGAAATCCGAATTCCGCCCCGAGCGAGGTCGTCAGAAGCAGCTCACCTGACCCGACGATTGAACCAGCCAAAATGATCCCCGGCCCAATCTTCCGCAGCGCCGCCCACAACGACACCGGAGGTTCTTGAATCGCATCGGCAGGCAATGCATACGGATCAAATTCAGCTTGCGACATCCAGCGGCTCCTCGTCGAAAAGGGTACGCAGTCTATCGAGCATCATCAGTTGTCGCGCCTATCGCGAGGGGTCGTGCAACTCAAGAAGGCTTGGTAACTAACGGGCGCATCAATTGCGAAATGAAAATGGCCTCGCCTGCGGCCTGATGGCCATCGGTTCGTCCGTAGAAATCCTGATCGACGTCACTCAAGAGTTCCGTGGCAATCCGCTTAGGGGCAATACCGTTCAATTCGTCTTAACAAAATCGCAGCCTCCTGCGACTGTGTGGATGTAACAAGTCCCACGTAGCAAGGAGGCTGCGATGAGTTTTTTTGAGTCAGGATGCCGACGTTGCAGTGCGCTGGTCCACGGCGGAG
>JANMIF010000180.1:0-5080 GCA_031375695.1 Planctomyces sp. | reverse complement strand
CCAACACGGTGGCGCTGATGGATCTGACGAAAGAGTGGTTCGGTCCGGACAGCATTGCCGCACGGATCGGCCACCTTCGTGGCACCCTTGGTGGTCTGAATGGCTCGACGTTCCTGACGACCGGCACGGTGGGAACCGTCCACGCTGACTTGGCCAAGGACTCGCTGAAAGGGGAGTCCGGAAGCGATTGGTTCTTCGCCGACACCACAGCGGGCCTGACCAAAGACATCCTGTCAGACCTGGCCGAAGTCCTGGACGAGATCTAATCGAGCCGTTGACCGAAACGTGTGAGCTTGTGGCGCACGTCTGGAATTTCCAAATTCCAAGCCGACTGATCGCGATTTTGCAACTTGCAGTTTGCGAACTTCGCTCTTGTTGACACGAATTTCGCAGAAGCTCAATTGAAGTCTTGTCTCATTCGCAACTCGGCATTGCGAGCGACCAAACCAGCGAGATTGCAGCAGCCTCCCAACCACCGACTCCGGTCACAAAAAGTTCTATTGGTGTCCCCCCGCCTCCACTTTGTCACCGAATGCCAATGGGTGACAATCAATGCCTAACCCCGCTGCGATTGCGCAGGGGGTTAGGCGTTCTCTTTTGGTGGGCGTGATGCTGGGAGATGCAAACTTGTGGTCGCCGCGGGGACTTTGTCTGTTCGTCGAATGGAGAATCTGTTTCGCTGATGTGAGGGATCACTTTTAGGAGTCAGCGATGAATCAGTCACAGGGAAGTGACTCGGCAGTCGTGCGTGGCGCTCGGCGGTAAACGTCCCCGGACAACCCGCCGCGGCGCGTCTTTGAGCGTCTCGCGAATCGCCGCTCGCAATCGCGTCGGTTCCGAGCATTCCAGCAGCGTCAGTTCCTCCCAAGCGTCCCACCGCCGCCAAGTCCCCACCGCCAAACGGTTCAACGAGACCTCGCAGGCAATCGCCTCGAAGGGGGTGACGGCAATGACCCCCTGAACGGCGGAATCGGCAACGACACGATCCAGGGTGGTGCCGGTGTGGACTCCATTCAAGGAAATAACGGAAACGACAAGATCGATGGTGGTGAGGGGAATGACCAAATCTGGGGTGACGACATTCCCGTCCTCCCGAACGGCCCCGGTCTTGAGACCGGCAACGACTCCATCAAGGGGGGCTCCGGTGACGATACAATCGACGCGGGAACTGGCAACGATCAAGTGACCGGCGACACTGACATTGCTGCCGATATCAACGCCATCATGGCGGGAATTGACGATGTTCTCAGTGGTCGCGATTTCATCCTGGGGGGAACCGGCAACGACTCACTGGAAGGTGGTGCCGGAAACGACGTCATCCAAGGTGGAGACGGCAACAACAAGATCTCCGGCGACGATGGGGATGACATCATTACCGGTGGTTTGATCGGCAGCTTGTTGCAGTTGGGCCGAGACACACTGGCTGGTAACTTTGGGACCGACGCGATCGATAACCCAGCCGGCTTGGACGTGATCAACGAGAAGCAGAAAAGCTTGTTCACGATCAGTGGCCTCTAGGAAAAACTCAAGATCCCGAGTGATCTGACTTCGAGAGCCCGTGCCGATTGGCACGGGCTCTTTTCGTTGATCAGGCGAACGGAAGATGAAAACGGACCGTGGGATCGGGGCTTCCAGCCTGTCAATCAGCCGGCCAAATGACAGGCTGGAAGCCTATCCTACGAGGTCAGACAAGTCCTGCCGTTCGCCTTATGGCAGTAACCTACAATGGGCCAAGCCGTCCGCCAGCCAGAAAATGTTTCCGTTCGTGCCCGCCAGTTCCTCGCCCAAGGTCACGGTTCCACCGGCACCGACGACAAGTCGGATCAGGTCATGACCTCGTGAATCGGCTGGCCGTGGTAGTTGATCAGTACCGGGCGACCATCGGGGGTCAGATACTCCTTCGTGCTGTCGATGCCGAGCAATCGATAAATGGTCGCCGCGAAATCATGTGTCGAGTGCGACGTGCCAACCGGGTACGCGCATTTGGAATCCGTCTGGCCAACGATCGTCCCGTGCTTGATGCCTGCTCCACTGAGACAGATCGCGTTTGTCGGTGCCCAGTGATCGCGGCCGGCTTGGCCATTCACAGTCGGGGTCCGTCCGAACTCGCCCATCCAAACCACGAGTGTGTTGCTCAGCAAGCCGCGTTGATCGAGGTCTTCCAGCAAGGCTGACCACCATTGATCGAGGTTCGGCAAGCGCGACTCGCGCAGATCCTTGAAGTTGTTTTGGTGCGTGTCCCACCAGTGCGTTTCGACGGAAACAAATCGCACGCCCGCTTCGATCAGCCGCCGCGCGACGAGAGCAGATTGGCCGAAGCGATGTCGCCCGTAGCGGTCGCGAACCGAAGCCGGTTCTTCGTCAATCTGAAATGCCTTCTTCGCGGCGGACGAAGTGATCAAGTCATACGCCTGCTGATAAAACCGGTCGCGATCGACGAGCGAGCCGAGTTTACGATCGGTCAGCCGCTGCCACTGATCGAGTTCCGCGAGCATCGACCGCCGCCGTGACGTCCGATCAGCTCCGACCACTTCCGGTATCGTCACGTCTCGCACGGAGAATTTCGCTTCGTTTGGATCATCTTTGATCGTGAGTGGGTTGAACGCCGAACCGATGTAGCCAGCCCCGGTGTACGGTGCGGCCTTGCCAGTCATCACGACATACGGCGGCAATCCGTTCTGCCAGCCTAGCTCGCGGCTGACGACCGAACCATACGACGGATGAATCAGTGAGTTGGCTGGCTGCCCCGTCGGGTCGGGCCGCTGCGGATAGCCGGTCAGCATGTAATGCACCGCCGCGACGTGATCGCCACTCTCCGTGTGCGTGACCGATCGTAGCAAGCAAACCTTGTCCATCAACTTCGCCATCTGCGGCAAGTATTCGCAGACCGGCAGTCCCGACAACTTCGATGCGATCGGCCGAAACTCGCCTCGGTTCTCGACCGGAGCATCCGGCTTCATATCGAATGTGTCGATATTCGACGCGCCGCCACCCATCCAGAGCAGAATGCAATTCACATCCTTACGCCCTGCCGCCGGTTGAGCCGACCCCGCTGCGAGTAACTGCGGCAGCCCCAGACCCATCGTCGTCAATCCGCCGACCCGCAAGAAGCCGCGACGATCGAGACCCCCACACGTCCGTGTTTGCTGAGTTCCGATCGTGAGCATGTTGGTCCCCAATTTGGAGTGCGATGTCCGGCACCGCTTTGAACGAGCCGGGGGCCGATATCGTTTTTTCTTCGGAAGAAATATATGGATATCGGCCCCCGGACAAATGACGACCGACTCAATGTTGAAAGCTGAACTCCGTGCTGTTGATCAAGGTCCACAGGATATCTTCCCAACCTTCCGGTCGCGACGGGGATGTGGCGACCAGGCGAGTCACCGTTGTTCGTTCGGTGTCGGTTGGCGAGCGAGACAGCGTTGCCAAGTACAGTTCCAAGACGATTTCGTCATCCGTCTTGTTCGCGACCAGCAGCTTTGCGAGCCGGCCTTCTTTACTGATGACCTTGTCGTGAATCGTGGAGCCGTTGGCGAGCAGCAGCGATTGCGTGATGTCGGCTTGAGTCATTCGCTCGCATTCACAGGTGATCGTTCGTTTCGGGCGGCCGAACGTGTCGAGAAAAGGCGAGACGATCGCGGTGTCGGGGAGTGCGATTGCTCGCGTGGTCGGCGGCAGGTTTGGGAAGTTTTCGTTCGCTCCGGTCGCCTGATTGATTGCGTCGAGCAACACTTCGGCTGGCATCCGCCGCGGCAAGTGAAACGTGTAAAACATTCCGCTCCGGTCTCGCTCCGGATTCAAGTTCGTGGCCAGTTGATACGTTCGAGAATTGCAGATCATTCGCAGCAGATGCTGAAAGTCGTAGCCGTGCTTGACGAAATCGTCGGCGAGTGCGTTCAGCAACGTTGGATGCGACGCGGGATTGGTGGCTCGCATGTCGTCCATCGATTCGACCAAGCCACGACCAAACAAATAACCCCAATACCGGTTGACGATGTTCTTGGCAAAGTACGGATTCGTAGGCGACACGATCCACTCCGCGAGCACCGGCCGCGGATCGTTCGTAGTTCCACCTTTAGGCTGTTCTGAACCGCCCCCGCCTGAAGTTGGAACTACAAACTCAAGCACCTTCGCCTTGATCGTCTGCCCGGTCATCGGGTTCGCGATCGTGTTCGCCCCGGTCAGGAAAATCGACTGAGCACCGCCGAAGCGGCCCCCTTCTTTCGTGTCTTTGCGTTGCACGCCGGCAAAGAACGCGGCGAGACCGTAATAGTCGTCCTGGCTCCAAACCTCGAACGGGTGATGATGACACTTGGCACACTGCATCCGCACACCGAGAAAAATCTGAGCGGTCGTTTCGGCCAAGTCCTGCGGCGTCTGATCGACGAAGTAAAACCCGACCGGCCCGTTCGTGTACAAATTCCCCTGAGCGGTCAGCAGTTCGCGGACTAGCACCTGAGCCGACTTCTTCTCCCGCAGCAGCGTCCGCAGCCAACCTTGAAAACTGCCGAGTCCCTTTTCGCCCAACGCTCGCCGATGCACTCGTAACAAGTCTGCCCACTTCAGTGACCAAAAATCGACGTACTCTGGTCTCGCGAGTAACTCGTCAACAATTCGCTCACGCTTCTTCGGATTGGTCGATGTGAGAAACGCGCGGACTTCGTCGGGAGTCGGCAACGTCCCGATCAGGTCTAGTGAAACTCGACGCAAGAACGTGGCGTCATCCGCAGACTCGGCGGGCGCGAGTCCGACCTTCTTCCACTCGGCGAGAACGTGCTCGTCGATGAAGTTCGTCGGCGCGAAGTTCGTCAAATCAACCGAATCAGCAAACGGCACGGTGACACTGACCGACGCGACTTGCCCCATGAACCGCACAGTGATCGCCGCTCGCCCCGGCCCTTTCGCGATGACCTTCCCGTCCGTCGTGACTTCGGCGACTTCATTATCCTGCGAATCAAACAACGCCCACTTCGTCACATCTTGCGTAACGTTGTCAGACCAGACGCCACTAACCCGAAGCGTCAGCGAGGGCGGACGCTCCACAGCGCTTTCAATTTGCAGCGTTGTGGAGCGTCCGCCC
>JANMIF010000154.1:0-10439 GCA_031375695.1 Planctomyces sp. | reverse complement strand
AAGAATATCCGTGAAATTGATACCGCTTGTCGATATGCAGGCGATGAATTTGTTTTGGTGGGCGGCACTCGGTTTGTGTGCCCGGGGACGACGCCAAACCACCGTGTGCTCGGCTGTGCTAGAACGGAGCCCACGACTCCGCAGTTGTTTCAAACGACGGTGTGGGATTTGGGGAGCGAACTGCCGTGGGACTTTCGCATCGGGCCGGGGACGGACAGCGAGCGGCATCATCTTGAGAAGATGCTGCCGATGTTGCCCACCGGTTCGCTACTGACCGCCGGTGCGAGCTTCATCAGCGATGAACTGTGTGCCGAATTGCTGCGTCGCAGTGTCCATTTCGTGTTGCGAGTGGGGGGAACATCACGTTGTTGATGGAACTGGGCGGGACTCACGAAGTCGTTGGTGAGACAGTCTATCTCTGGCCCGCCAAGCGTCAGAATCAACCGCCGACTCGATTGCGTTTGATCCAAATCACGACCGGCAAGACCGCCGTCTACTTGCTGACCGACATCCTCGACCCAGCGCCGTTATCCGACGCGGACGCAGGCGAAATCTACCGCCGACGCTGGGGCGGCGAGATCTACTATCGCACAGTGGATTTCGCACAGTGAATATCGCACGGTGAAGCGGACCTTCCCGTTCGCGAGACTCTGCAGCCGCTCACCGTACCACGCGCAGATCGAACAACGAGCCATGCTGATTACCCGCCACCGAGTCTCACGCGATCAACTCCTGCACGACCTTCCCATGTACATCGGTTAGGCGGAAATCGCGGCCGGCGTAGTGATAGGTGAAGCGTTCGTGGTCGAAGCCGAGCAGGTGTAGCAGCGTGGCGTGCAGATCGTGGACGTGGACTGGCTTTTCGACCGCTTTGAATCCGAATTCGTCGGTGGCTCCGTGAGCGTAGCCACCGCGGACTCCGCCGCCGGCCAGCCACGTCGTGAAGCCGTGATGATTGTGGTCGCGACCGTTGATCTTGCCGGCGTTGGAGCCTTTCTTCGGTAACTCGACTGTCGGCGTGCGGCCGAACTCACCGCCGCAGATGATCAGCGTTTCTTCCAACAAGCCGCTTTGTTTGAGATCGGTCAGCAACGCTCCGATCGCGCGATCGCATTCGCCAGCGAGGCGGCGGTGGTTGGCTTCGATGTCGTCGTGGTTGTCCCACGGCTGGCCTTCGCCGTGCCAGACTTGCACGAAGCGCACGCCGCGCTCAATCAACCGCCGGGCAATCAGAATTTGACGGGCTTGCGTGCCGGGACCGTAAGCAGCGAGGACATGCTTCGGTTCGCGGCTGACGTCGAACGCCTCTTCGGCTTCGCGCTGCATTCGGAATGAGAGTTCGAACGACTGGATGCGGGCTTCGAGTTGCGGGTCGTCCGGGCGCTGACGTTGATGTCGGCGATTCAGTGTCTGTAACAGATCGAGCTGCCGACGTTGTTGACTCCGGCTGAGATGCGGGTTGCGGATGTTTTCGATGAGCTTCTCGACTTCACTCGATTTCGTATCGAGGTACGTGCCTTGATAGACTCCGGGGAGGAAACCGGCTTGCCAGTTTTGCGATTCTTGAATCGGATAGCCGCCGGGGCACATGGCGATGAAGCCGGGAAGATTCTGGTTTTCGCTGCCGAGTCCGTAGGTTAGCCATGACCCGAAACTTGGCCGCACCAACCGGGCTTCGCCGCAGTTCATCAACAGCAAACTCGGTTCATGATTTGGGACATCGGCGTGCATCGAGCGGATCACGCAGATGTCGTCGATGTGCTTGGCCGTGTGCTCGAACAGTTCGCTGACTTCGATTCCTGATTCGCCACGCGGCCGGAACTTGAACGGTGAGCGGAATGCGGCTCCGGTTTTCCGTTCGGTTGGGAGGTTGAACGGCAGTTCGCGACCGTGATATTCATCGAGCTTCGGTTTTGGATCGAACGTATCGACGTGCGAAGCGCCGCCATTCAAAAAGATGTGAATGACACGCTTGGCTTTGGCTGGAAAGTGTGGTTGCTTGGGGGTCAGTGGATTGAGCGATTCAGCCCCCGTCGCGGCGGTGGCAATTGGAGTTGGCGGCAACAAGCCGGCTTGCTGCATCACGGCCGACAGACCGATCGCGCCGAAGCCGAGGCCAGAGTGAGTCAACAGTTCGCGACGTGAGAAGGGAATCGGCGGCATGGGCTCTCGTTTCGGATTCGTGGGGCAGGTTTTCAACCTGCCCGTGAGTTCATCGCGTTCGGCGGTCGGTATAGCATTCGACCTTTAGTAGGTCCGTGCTTCACGGGCGGGTTAAAAACCTGTCCTACGACTGCGACCTCGTTTGTTTCAGTGTCAATCTGGGTCGGACTCGGCCGGACTTCGACGCGTGGTTCTTTCGGGAAGTACGTTGAGTTGGGTGGCCACTGAATGTTGCACCATCATGTGGACTAATTCGCCGACGCTGCGAGCGTTCATCTTAGGCATCAGGCCAAGCCGATAATGTTCGACCGTCCGAACGCTCAGCCCCAATTCGTCGGCGATCTCGCGACTCGACAACGACTCGACGAGCAAATCCAAAGTTTCGCGTTCGCGCGGGAACAAGGTTTCCAGCCGCCGTGAGGTTTCGGCAACGTCCCGCCGCACTCGATGTGCTGTCGACTCCAAATCCATCGCCTCGCGAATCAGAGAGATGAAATCGACCTTTCGGCTAAGCGGCTTTTCCACAAAATCAATGGCTCCCAACCGAATGGCTCGGACCGCCTTCGGGATGTTGCCATAGCTGGTCATCATGATCGTGGGAATCATCCAACCCTGATGTCGCAGGTGTTCGAGCAAATCCAGGCCGGACATTTTCGGCAGTCGGACATCCAGAAGCAAACAACCGCGCTGCTCGGGCTGAAAGTCATCCAAGAACGCTTCTGCAGAGCCAAAGCCCTTCGATAGCAGACGATGACTTTTTAACAGTTCTTGGACGCTATGCAGAAACCGGCGATTGTCGTCCACGATAAACACGGTCTGTGAGTCGGTCATGAAAGACTCCAGCAGCAGAGGTGGCCGCGCAATGAATTGCGCGGTGAACGTCGGTCTGACTGGCACCTATCCTGCCAGTCGCGGGCGGAAATCGCAAGCTGTTGGCGTTGCGATTTTAATCCCGTCCGTGGCCTCAATGCTTAAAGTGCCGTCGGCCGGTGAAGATCATGGTCATGCCGTGTTCGTTCGCAGCGGCGATGACTTCGGGGTCGTTGCGGCTGCCGCCGGGTTGAATGGCGGCAAGGATGCCGACCTTTGCGGCTTGATCGATGCCGTCTCGAAACGGAAAAAAAGCGTCACTCGCGACGACTCCGCCTCGGCAACGGTCGCCAGACTTTTGCGCAGCGATTTGCGACGAATCGAGCCGACTCATTTGGCCTGCCCCCGTGCCGGTGATCGCCCCGTCTTTCGCGAAGACGATTGCGTTCGATTTGACGTGCTTACAAACGCGCCAAGCAAACCGGAGGTCACGCAATTCGGCGTCGGTTGGCTGGCGAGTCGTCACGATCTTCCATTCGGATTCGGGATCGGACTGATCGTCACGCGATTGCACGAGCAAGCCGCCGCTAACTCGACGGTAATCGAGGCTGACGGTTGTTTGTGAATCGGACGTTGGCCAGCCGGGAACTCGCAGCAGCCGGACGTTGTTCTTCCACTTGGGCCGAGTCGTTAGCGCTTGAAACGCTTCATCGCTGAAGCCCGGAGCGATGATCGCTTCGACGAATCGGTCTGGCAGGCAAAGCTGTTCGGCGGTCACAAGATCGACCTCGCGATTGAAGCCGAAGATCCCGCCAAATGCGCTCACCCGGTCGCCGTCGTAGGCTTTCTCGAACGCCGCCGACAGCGAAGGGCCGATCGCGCAGCCACACGGGTTGTTGTGCTTGATCACAACAGCGGCCGGAAGCTCGAATTCACGGACAATCGCCATCGCGGAATCGAGGTCGAGCAGATTGTTGTACGACAGTTCTTTGCCGTGCAGTTTTTCAAACGAAGCAAGCGTTGCGGCAGCAGCGTTTGGCTCGACGAATAACGCAGCGGCTTGATGCGGGTTTTCGCCGTATCGCAGCGGCATCCGCCGCTCGAAATCGAGATGTAGCACACGCGGGAATTTTTCTTGATCGACCGTGACACCTTCCGGGATTTCTTCAGGAACCAGCTTGCCGACCAAGTTGGCCATGTAATCGGCAATCGCTCGGTCGTAGCGAGCCGTACAGGCAAACGCGGCGGCGGCGAGTTCACGCCGGAATTCATGCGACAGCTTGCCGGATCGAAGTTCAGCCAGTACGCGTGGGTACTGCGACGGCGACGTGACGATACCGACATGTTCGTGATTCTTCGCGGCTGAGCGAACCATGCTCGGCCCGCCGATGTCGATATTTTCAATCGCGTCTTCGACCGAGCAGCCGGGCTTCGCGATCGTGGCTTCGAACGGATACAGGTTCACGACTACCAACTCAAATGGAATGATGCCGTGAGCCGCAATGGCATCGGCATGATGCGACAGGTCGGGCCGGCCGAGGATCGCTCCGTGAACTTTCGGGTGCAGCGTTTTGACGCGGCCATCCATGATTTCCGGGAAGCCGGTGTACTCGGCGATGTCGATGACCTTCGCTCCTTGCTGCTGCAAGAAAGCTCGCGTGCCGCCGGTTGACACGATCTCAAAGCCAAGTTCATTCAACCCGTTCGCCAGTTCAGCCAAGCCGGTCTTGTCGCTCACGGAAATCAACGCTCGCCGTGGAAAACTGCCCGCCATGAATTCGCCCTTTTCGCCTGTTGGATCGTTGTGAATCGTCTTGGAGGACGCGCATCGCGTCTAGACTGCAAACAAGCGACACAGGCTAGTGGCCGAGCGGACGACTTCAAAGCGAGCGGCAAACGACATTCGTGAACCTTGGTTCGCGAATTTGGTCAAAGTCCGCAGCGAAAACACCAACCGAATGTCGGGGTGCTCACCAACCAGCGCCCGCCTTCGATAAACCGCACCAAGCCGTGCCGCTCACGAAGCCGGCACAAACATCAATCTGTGCCACAATCAACCAACTTCGGCGACGAGCAGGTTGAAAACCTGCCCCACGACGGGTTACACAGCTCCGCACATCGAACTCGAATCCTCAACTTGATGGGTGTCTCTGTGTCAGCCGAATACTTTTCGTGGATCAAAGCTCTCGAAGTGAACCTTAGCAAAGCCTTGCTGGGCAAGCCGGAGCCAGTGCATTTGGCGATTGTCGCGATGCTGGCGGAAGGGCACATTCTGATCGAAGACGCGCCCGGAGTTGGCAAGACATCGTTGGCCAAGGCGCTAGCCAAAAGTTTGAACTCGGATTTCAAGCGGCTGCAATGCACGCCCGATATGTTGCCAAGCGACATTCTCGGCAGCAGCGTTTATCTGCCGAATCGTGGCGAGTTTGAGTTCCGGCACGGGCCAATCTTCACACACATTCTGTTGATCGACGAAATCAACCGCACCGCGCCCCGCACGCAATCGGCGTTGCTGGAAGCGATGAACGAATTGCAGGTCACGATCGAAGGGCACACGCACGCGCTCAAGCGGCCGTTTTTTGTGATGGCCACGCAGAATCCGTTTGAGTTTGAAGGGACGTTTCCGCTGCCCGAAAACCAGCTTGACCGATTCATGCTGTGCATCGAGATCGGCTATCCCGACCTCGCTGTCGAAAAGGATATCCTCACCAGTCATCGCAGCGGCGAGCCGGTCGATCAGCTTCAGCCAGTGCTGTCGCTGGATAGGCTTTCGCAATTGCAACAAGCGGTGCGTGACGTGCATGTTGATGATGCGATCAACGAGTACCTATTGCGGATCGTCCAAGCCACGCGGTCGCACCCGGAGTTGTCATTGGGAATCAGTACTCGCGGGGCGTTGACGCTCTATCGGGCCGCTCAAAGTTACGCGTTAATTGACCAGAGAAATTTCGTGATCCCTGACGACATCAAACGGCTGGCCGTGCCGGTTCTGGCGCATCGTGCGGTCGGCAAAGGGTTGATTCGGGACGGCGAACGGGGTCGCGTGAAATCGGTGATTCGGCAAATCTTGGAAAAGACACCTGTTCCCAAATGACCGATTTCCGCTAAATCAGCGGGGCGGTGCTGGCTCCCCTGTTGATAATGGCCAATCGACGAGCCGCCCGCAGAGACCCGAAGGAACGGGGATCAGCCATGATTCGCAATGATGATCGCCCACTAACCCAATGCGTCAGTGATGGCGAGCGTTCCACGAGACGAGCAACTCCTCGTTTGGTGAATCGTTCGCCTTCGCGAATGCTTCGGATTAGTGTTTGTCTACTTCTGCACCTTTCTGGCTGCATCGAAGTCGCTCAAGGGCCGGTTGTCAAAAAGCAGAAGACGAAAGCGGAGTCTGCTCGTCCCCTGGCATCCGAACGCAGTTCGCTTCGAGAAGCCGAAGTTCCGAATGATCCGGAGCTTGATCGTGAGTTGGCTCGAGTGGATGAGTTCATTCAATCGGTTGGTGGTGACGCCACGACGGCAGATCTGACAACTTCGGGAAGCGATCGGAAACGAGTCGTCAAAACGGCGTTTGCCGACGATTCGGACAAGTCGAACAAATCGGCCGCGAGAAAAAGTTCGAATCGCCTCGCGAAAGAGTCCAGTCCGTATCTGCTGTTGCACGCTCAAAACCCGGTCGATTGGTATCCATGGGGTCCGGAAGCTCTCACGCGAGCTAAGCAAGAAAAGAAAATCATCTTTTTGTCGATCGGCTACACGAGTTGTCACTGGTGCCATGTGATGGAGCGGCTGGTGTTTTCGAATGCCGCGATCGCCAAGTACATGAACGAGCACTTCGTATGCATCAAAGTCGATCGGGAAGAGCGGCCGGATATCGACGACATCTACATGACCTCGCTGTCGGTCTATTTTCGGCTGAGCGGTTCGGATCAAAACGGCGGCTGGCCGTTATCGATGTTTCTGACTCCCGACGGCAAGCCGATCGTCGGCGGCACGTACTTCCCACCGGATGACACGGACGGACGCATGGGTTTCCCGACGGTCATGAAAAAGATTTCCGACTTGTGGCGCGACGATCAGTCCTCAATGGAAAAGAACTCGGAGATCATTACGACAAACGTGCGGCGCACGATGTCGGCGAAAGTCGCCTTGAAAGAAGTCCCGCTGTCGGCCGACTTGGTGACGGCGACCGTCAACGAGATTGCCGAGACTTACGATGCGAAATCGGGCGGCTTCGATTTTCATTCGTCGCGGCCGAACGTTCCAAAGTTTCCGGTTCCGAGCAAGTTGGCGCTGTTGATGTCTCACGCCAGTCGCGAGCGGGACGAAGCGTTGCTCGCGAAAGTCACATTCACCCTCGACAAGATGGCGGCTGGTGGGATTCACGATCATTTGGCAGGCGGCTTTCACCGTTACAGCACGGATCGAGATTGGAAGGTGCCGCATTTCGAGAAGATGCTTTACGACAATGCGCAACTGGCCGATGTCTATTCCGAGGCCTTCCGGTTGACGAAGAATCCGGCCTATCGAGCGAATGCCGAAGACATCTGTGACTTTGTGCTTCGCGAATTGACCGACAAACGCGGTGGCTTTCTGTCGGCGCTCGATGCCGACAGCGAAGAAGTCGAGGGGAAGTCGTACGTTTGGTCCGAGAATGAGATTAAGCAGCTGATCGGTGCGGACGCGGACCTTTTTCTGAACGCGTTCGGTCTGCGTGAGCCGAAGACCTTCGAGATTGGATTCGTCCTACATCAGCCGCAGCCGATGACGGTAGTCGCCGAGTCATTTAAATTGTCGGACGACGAGTTGGCTCAGCGCGTGATGATCGCCAAACGAAAAATGCTGGCCGCGCGGAATCGCCGACCGCAGCCGCTGTGCGATGACAAGATTCTGACTGCATGGAACGGATTGATGATCCGCGGACTGGCCAACACCGCAGCCCGACTGGATCGCGCCGACTACCTTGCCGCAGCCGAGCGTGCGGCGGTGTTCGTGTTGTCTGAAATGCGCGACCGCGACGGCCGTTTGCTCCGTTCCTATCGCGGTGCGCCCAGCACGATCAAAGGTTATTTGGACGACTACGCCAATCTGGTGGACGGTCTGATCTCGCTGCATCTGGCGAGCCACGATCCCAAGTGGTTGACTGCCGCCGCGAAGCTGACCGACGATCAACTTCGATTGTTTGAAGATGCCGATGCAGGAGGCTGCTTCTTTACGGCGACCGATCACGACGAGTTGTTGGTCCGTTGCAAAGACCGCTTCGATTCCGTGATGCCGTCGGGCAACAGCGTGACTGTGCGAAACTTGGTGCGGCTCGGCAACATGACCAAGAATCGGAGCTATCGCGACAAAGCCGAACAAACTTTGAAGACGTTTGCGCCGCACTTGGAGCAGTCTCCCAGTGGGTTTGCCAATCTGGCGCTGGGCCTGGCAGAATTTCTCGAACAACCGACGGTCGGGTCGACTCGGACAATCCTTGATCCGAATATCGTGCAGGCCTCTGACGAGAAGATTGATGTCGCCGCCAAACCGAAGTCAGAGTCCGTCGAAACGAAACCGAAGGACAAGAAAAACGAGATACTCACTGCCGAAGCCCATTTGAGTGTCGATCGGTTGCCGGCCGGAGGGCAGTGTCGGATCGCGATGCTGATTGATGTCAAGGAGGGCTGGCACATCAATCAGAATCCCTCACACCTGACACCGACCAAATTCACGATGAAGACCAAGCTGGGCACGAACCTTACTGACGTCGTGTATCCCAAAGGCCGGAAACTCAGTTTGCCTGGCCAGGATATGCCCCTGATGATTTACGACGGCAAAGTCATCTTATTCGGAACGCTCACCGTCCCGGATGATGCCGCCGGAAAGACGGAGGAGTTTGAATTGCAGCTCAAATATCAAGCCTGCAACGACGAGCACTGCGGCCTTCCCAAGACCTTGAAGATGACTGGTAAAGTCGAAGTCGCCCCCGCAGATGAAATGGTCAAGTCGATCAATGACAAACTATTTAACCCGCCGCAAGCAAAACGGAACTAAGGCTACCGGCAGAGAAGAATGTACCGTGGGATAGGCTGCAAGCCGCTCGGGACGGGCGATTTGTGCGGATGATATCGGGGGCTTCAGAGATGCTCAGTTGAGCGGGGCTGAAGTATGAACTGGCGGAGAAGACACAAGCCATCGTTTATGGCGGTGTGCCGCTGATGTTGCGAGTTGCTCGCGAGAGCGGACTGATCGACGCCATTGATTCGAGCGTGCCGATTCTCAAGTGACGTGGTCCGTGCCATAAGTCGTATCACGTGCGGAAGCTAGCGATGAACGCGTTGTGCGAGGCGACGTGTCTCGAGTACACCGAGCGGCGGCGGAATGACGAAACGTTCCTCAACGAAATCAAAGTCGACTCGATTCTCGATCCGACCACGGCGGGGGATTTCTGCCGGCGGTTCAGGAGCACGCCGGTGCGGCAGTTGTTGGACGCGATCAATCGCGCGCGGCTCAAGGTGTGGAAGCGGCAGCCGGACGAATTCTTTGAAGAAGTGTTCGTGGACATGGACGGCACGCTGACCGTGACCATTGGCGAGTGCAAGGAAGGAATGGACGGCTCATACAGGGGGATTGGGATTATCAGCCTGTTGAAAAACGTGGGGCAGGTTTTCAACCTGCCTGAAATCTTCGGCATTCGAGCAGGATGAAATCCTGCTCCACGAGTTTTTCAACAGGCTGTTATCAGTCGTTGGTGGTCTCGCTGGCGAACATCAGCGAGGCGTTGTCGATCGTGAATCGTTCGGGCAATCGTTCCAGCGAAGAAAGGCGGCGGACGAGGTGGATCGCGAGATCAAACTGTGTCGCGAAGCGGGCTTCAAAATCATCAGGCTGCGCGGCGACACGGCGTTCAATCAAACGGAACTTATCCAAAACGCCGCCTCGCCATATCGATCTACGGATGGCCGCGAACGGTTCGACGTGCCTGCCGCGTTTAAGACCAACCACCCTCGGCGGCTTGACCGCTGGCATGACACGCCCGACGTGCAGCTCCAGTTCGGCGATGGCGCGAAGAAGAATCTGATCGAACTGGCCGACCATCTGTCGGAATCTGTTTGGCGACCGCGATGAGCTGTTGAAAGAGTCCTGGGCATCGCGAGAAATCGCCCGCCTCAAGAACTGCGCTCCCGCCCAAACGCCGCGCCCCGCTCGATGATTACCCCACCGGTCCCGCGAACCAAAAGCCACGCACCGCCAAAACTCCAACGAATCAACACTCATCGCCGACGGCGTCGGGCATGCTCGGCGCGCACGCTCGCAATCGCTGCAATAACGCAGAAGCGTTTGCTTGTTTGAGGACTATTGGTTCGCCATTTTTAAGTTGATCGGTTCGATCACAGGATAGAGTCTTTTGAGCTTGATTCGAGCATCGGCGGTGGTGAACTGCCAGTTGATTCGGACTTGCTCTGCGTTGCGTGCGAGTTCCC
>JANMIF010000146.1:0-26898 GCA_031375695.1 Planctomyces sp. | reverse complement strand
GACAGTTCGGCCATCGCACATTGCCGGTCGGCGAGAGCCAGTTTGTATTTCTGCATCACTCCGTCCACCGCCATGCGCGAACCTTGCAGTTGCCGAGCAGCCCATTCGGCATGATCCAAAAGTTTTTTCGGTCCAGACGACGGCATTGCCGGCGCGGAGGCTCCGCCAAACATTTGCCCCAGTCGCCATTTGGCATACGGCATCAACGCCCCGCGAATTGCCCACATCGTCCCGGCGTTGACGGCATTTGGATTCCTGACTCCGGCCGCCGCCAGGGCCTTGCCGATCGGTTCGTAATACTTCACGCCATGTTCTTTGATCAACGACTTAAGGAACGCCATACCCAGCATTTCTCCTTCGCCTTCGTAAATGCACGGAGCCAAAAACTCGTGAACGTTGTCTCCGAACAGATGCCCGTGCAAGAACGCTCGGCCGCCATGAGTCTTCATGAACAGTTCAATGGCTGCTTCCTTTTGAGCTTCGCTGCCGAAGATCTTCGCGATGATGCACTCCATCTCGCCGCGATAGCCTTCGTCCAGCAGCCAACTGCACCAGTCGACCAGCGCGTCGCAAGACACGATCAGCCCGGCCATCCGCCCGCAGCGGCGGCGAACCAGTTCGCGTGTTTCGATCATCGCTCCGTAGGTCTTCCGAAACTTGGCCCACGGCAAAATGTTCGCCAACATGGCCCGCATCGTCCCAGCCGCGTTCGCGCACAGGGCCACGCGACCTCGATTCAGCCCGTGATACGCAATGGTCAGCCCGTCGCCACGTCCGGCGTCGAGCAGGTTTTCTTTCGGCACTTTGAAGTTTTTGAACACCAGCCCGTTGTTGAACGAATGCTTGAGCGCGTACAGCCCGTATCGCTTCGTTTGAAACTCGTCGTTCTCGTGATCGGGCAAATCGGCGATCAACACCGCCGGCTTCTTGTCGATCAAGCAAACCAGGCCGATCGTCCGGCCAGCGATCGCATTCGTGATGAACAGTTTTTCTCCGTTCACGACGTAATGATCTCCGTTTAATTTCGCTTCCGTCTTGAGCGCGGTCAGATCCGAACCAGCGGCCGGTTCGGTCAGCGCAAAGGCGGACAGTCTCCGACCACTTGCCAACTGAGGCAGATGCAGAGCCTTTTGGCTCGACGTCCCAAACGTTCGAATCGGATCAACTGCCCCGATGCAGCCATGTACCGACGCGAGTCCCGCGACCGTCGGATCGACCGTCGCCATCTGTCGCAAGAATCGCGCAAACGAAGTAAACGGCGTGCCGCTGCCACCAAACTCGCGATCGACCAATAGTCCCCAATAGCCCGCCGTGCCGAGCTCGCTCAACACCTGATCGGTAATCTTGCGTTCCGCACTGAGCAGAGTGTTCGCCGCGACATGCCGCCGCACAACCTCTAGCGAGGCAGACATGACCTTTTCGCATTCGGGCGGAGTCGTCGGTTCTGGCGCGACAAACAATTCGGTCGGAAAGGATTCGTCCCACACGGCCCGATGAATTGGGCTGCCTCCCGTTTGATACTTTTTGGCGAACATCTCCTCGACCTGCTCATCTGCCCGGTCGAGCGCGCCCGTCTTTTTGGCCTCTTCATCGCTCTTGCCGCTGAGCTTCAGCGCCGTTTCAACAAACGTAGCCTTCTGCGGATCTTGCAATTGAGTAGACATCGCTGACTCCTTTCGAGCGTTCTGTCACGGTGAGCATTCGGTCGCGGAGATTACCAGCGTTGCAAAATCGTGCCCAGATCAGCGCATCCAGAAGTGATCGGCATCGCCACCATATTCGAGTCTCCGCAGCAGCGGCAACTCCACCAATCCATCGAAATCGGGGCTGCTCTATTGGATTGCATCGGCGACCTGATCGCGGATCTAGCCGAAGATCACGGCAACGCCGATTTTATTAGGAATCTGGACTCGGACAAATCCGCCCCCCCGAAATTCGTCTCCGTCCCAGGCCTTTCGAGATGGCGTCCGGTCGGGAGCGATCAATTCAAGACGCATCCAGTGATGTGGCGGCGTTCCTTTAAATGCCAACCATGGCGTCAGACTACTCGCAACCGAAACCGACCAACAGGATCGTGGCAAATTGCAGATAGTCCACACTCGTAGTAATCATCGCGCTGTTGCTGCTCCGCGAACGAAGAAAGTTTGGACCTCTGCGACGCATCACCACCCCGATTTGAACGCTTCTCACCGCCGCCCATGAACCAACCCTGTGTCCATTTGCTCTCGTACCCGAGCACAGAACCACGACCAGAGGACATTTCTATGGGGTTTGACACCAACGAATACACATAGGCGAATGACGATTTCCGAAACCCGAATGATGAATTTGTCTTTCCCTTGCGATAGGCCGTATTGACCCTCCGCTGGAAATCTGAGACAAGCCCGCCTCCCATCGGCCGATCGTCTGTGATCCGGCCACTATTTCTCACCGTTTTTGTTTCCTGCCCTGGATGGCGCTATGCGTGGTTCCGTGAGTCTGTTCGCTGTGCGCGGCCGATCTGGTCCGTGTTCGGCGCTGTGGCTGATCGGCTTGATGGCCTGGTCCGGCTGCGCTCACCTCATGGAAACGCGGACGATCGAAGCCTTCACCAAAGCGCTCGATAAGGGTGATCTGGAACAACTCAAGAAAAGTACCTCGCCTCGGTTTGGTGAGCGGGCATTGCGGCAAGAATTGGCGCTGGAAGACCTCAAGGTGTTGCGCCTACCGACCGGGGACATCGAGATTGTCGAGGTCGATGAGACGTCCCCCACGCTCAAGAAAGTTACTGTCACCGTCGGCGAATCGAAGCAGCGGTTGAAGTATCAGTTGAAGCTGGACCCCAACTCCAAGAAGTGGGTGGTTGATGACATCTATCTCAAGCAGAAGCACCAAGGTGTCACCGCAACGAAGTCGGTCACCGAGCAAATGGATTTGCTGTTGTCCGTGCGAGAGTTCTTCGAGGCTTGGAAGAATGGGGGCCGCGACGATGTCTTGAAATGCACCAGCCCAGAGTTCACGGACGTGCTGAAAGCGTTGCCTCCCGAACATCTCAGCCGGCTGACTCAGCAGATTGTCGGACGTCAAAAGACCGGCAAGCGATTGCAGCCGCGAGCACAACTGGACGAGCAAATCGCTTACGTCCGCTTGCCAATTGGTGTCGGCGAGATGGTATTAACGATGAAGAACATCGACAAGCGCTGGGCAGTGGACGAAGTGGCGATCAACTCAACCAACGAAAAAGAAGCGATTCCATCCGCGCGGCAATTGGCTCAGATCACGGTGGCGGCGACCGGCTTCTTGACGGCCTATCAAGCCGGCGACAAATCGGCGCTCAAGCAAGTCACAGTCCCTAAATTCTTTGACAACAGTCTGGCCGCGTCCGATTTGTCACAGGTCAAGTTGCCCGGCGGCGATTTGTCTCCGGACAATGTGCAGACTCAGATTGCCTGGCAAGGATTTTCGACGAGCGATGATCCGCAAATTCGCCAGTTGAGCGGCAAGCATTCGGACTTCATCGTCGAGGGACCGGAAGAAATCCTGAAGCTCAGCTTGCTCCGCCAAGAGGGCGAGGACGCCAGTCAACCGGTGCGCTATCTGGTGGAAGATGTCACGCTGTTTGAACTCGGTACGAAGCAGGAAAAGCGGCTGTCGGCATTGTTTACGGCGCACGCACTGGTTCAAGTCTTCGCCGAAGCCCTCGCCGCGCGTGACCTGGAAACGCTGAAATGGACGTCCTCGTCCGATTTCGCCGATCGCGTTTGGAAACGGGTCCAATCCAACACGTTGCATAAACTGCCACTGCAAGGCATCGAAGAGGGTCCGATCAAAATTCAGTCAACGGTCTTTTCGGGTGCGATCACGGAAGTCACGGTGACTCAGGGGTCGAAGGCGTTGACGTATGTATTACAAGACCGCCGGGGCGAGCTATTCTTGGACGATGTGCTCGTTCCGAGCATCGGCCGGCCAAGTTCGCTGAAGACCACGTTGGATTTGGTCTTACCTGTGTTGAGTTTCGCGGACGGTTTCACAAGCGGCCAACTCGATGTGCTGGCGCGGAACTCTTCACGCGACTTCAATCGCTTAGTCTGGAGCCAGTCCACTCGTATTCCGTCACTTAATTTCGATGTCGCGGCCCATTTGGAAACTCGCTTGGTCTCGATCGAGCAAACCGGCGACCGCGCGGTTGTCGTGCTGGGTGACGACCGATTCGGAGCACGAGTCACGCTATTACGAGAATCGGAGCGGCATGTGATCGACGAAATGGTCCTGATTTCCGGAACAATGCCTCGCGAGCATGTGGAGTTGAAGCGGGCATTGCGGATGAATCGAGTGACCGCCAGTCAACCGGCCGCAACGACCGAAGTGATTCGTTCCACATTGGGCTCACGGCCACCATCCACGCAGATCGACTAGCGTGGAGACGACAAGCATTCATTGCCACAAACGTCACTTTGCGAAAGTCTTCGACATGACGAACCGCCTTGATGTTGCTTGGACGTTGACGGCTTATGTTGCGCTTATGAACATCGGCCTTCCCTGTGAGTCGCGAGGCGACGAACCGATCTCGCTGATTTACAAATTTCAGGCGAATCAGTCGTTGCACTACCAATACTCTCAACAGATGACGATGGACGTTAAAAAAAGAGGTTTCCAGCAGCATCTTGAAGCCGAAACGATTGCCCACAAGCATCTGAGAATCATCTCGGTCGATGCCGACGGCCAGGCACTGGTCGAACCAGTCGTCGATACAGCTCGGATGAAAAGCGTCGAAGATGACCGAGTTTCCGAGTTTGATTCTGCGGAAGGTCGCAAGAATTGTCCAACTCAATATCGTCGGTTGTTCGACTCGCTAGGAAAGCCACTGGTCCGCATCAAATTCGCGCCCAATGGCAAGGTGCTCGAAGCAACGGGCGTCAATGGCGGCGAGAAGGCGGCTCAAGGATTACAAGACGACGCGACGCTGAATTTCTTGGTTGTGTTTCCGGACCGCCCGTTGCAGGTCGGCGACATTTGGAACGATGACTTTGAGGTCTTCGCCCAAGTTGAGAAGTCGCTGAGGCAGGCGATCAAGGTTCGCCGCGAGTATCGCCTGGCCAAGTTGGACGATTCCGCCGCCACGATTGAAATGAAGCTGGGGACGATCACGCCGATGAACAATCCGGCCATCGAATTGCAGATCGCCAGTCGGCTTGTGTCCGGCACGATCGTGTTTGACCACGTGGCCGGAAAAATCGTTCGTCGCGATTTAAGCGTGGATCGCCAAGTCATCAACGCACTTGGCAGTGGAAGTCTCGTTCGTACCACGATGACTCAATCGGAGACTGCCTCGTCGCCGCTTCCCCCAGTCGCTGGCCGAGAGGAGGCCGCGCGTGATTAAACGTCACGAATTATCCCCGCAATCGGAGAGCTTGTTGTCCGCCGCTCGCAAAGTGGCGGAGGACACGCAGGCGGCAGCCGTCGTGTTGCTCGCCGAAGCGCCGTACAACTTCGCCGAGATTCGCGAACTGCTCAAAAAGATTCGCCTGATTGTCACCTCGGTCCACGCCGACGTGCTGCAAGCCGCACAAGACGACGAAGTTCATGTCGTCACTCTTCAACATGAACCGCAGACGCGACAGTTTCAAGTCAGCCAAGCGCTTTTGGAAGCGATCTCGGACGACTTGTTGAAGACCGGCGACTCTGTAGTCGCTGTGTATGCCGGGTTTGAAAAGGAAACGCTCGACACCCTAATGCACATTAAGTTAGCCGATCACTTGGCCGCGCTGACCTCTCGTGATTTGCAATTGCTGGTCACGCAAGTCCCATTGGAAACGCTGCGACAAGTCGTGGACATCGCGATCGAAATCGGTCGCGAAGGGCGGGAAGGGAAACCGGTCGGAGCACTGTTCGTCGTCGGCCAGCATCGCAAAGTCATGGAGATGTCGCACGAACAAGTCCACGATCCTTTCCGAGGCTATCCCAGCAAAGAACGCCTGATCCGATCACCGCGCACGCGAGAAAGCATCAAAGAGCTGGCTCAAATCGACGGAGCATTTGTCATCTCGGCCGACGGGGTCGTGATCTCCGCTGGGCGAATCCTCGATGCCCCGGCAACCGGCGTGACCCCGTTGTCGAAAGGCTTGGGAGCACGACATTGGGCTGCCGCCGCCATCTCGAAAGTGACGAAAGGAATCGCGATCGCCGTTTCGCAATCGACCGGCACCGTCCGCATCTTTCAAAACGGCAAAGTTGTGCTTCGCATCGAACCGATGGAACGAACCGCGATGACTTGGCACGACGTCACGACGGAACCTCCGCCGATGACTGACTGACTGATGCCATGTGGCAAGACGACGCATCACGCCAATTCACGCAGTTGAAAATGATGTGGCCCTAGTTTGCCGCCGTAGTTGCCAGCCGTGATCAGTGTCAGGCCGGGTGACTTCGCCGCCGCGTGTAGACCGGCTCGCATCGCGGCTTGCACCGCTTCAAACGACAGGCCGTCGATTACGATTTCGTAGACCGCTCCCGTTCCCGGCGGCAACGCGGTTGTCACTTGACCGATCAGTGACGGGCAATACGCATCGTTCGTGCTGGCCTTGAGCGTCTTGTATCGCGAACCGACTTTGCTGCCGGCGCGAACGATCCCACCTGGAAACGGCATGATCACGTCACGCACGTCACGAATTGCACGCACGGATGATTCGGCCGCCGCCAGCGCACAGGCTTGATCGACTCCGCAGATCAAAAGATTTCCGCCGGCGACTCCTTTGACCGTGCCGACTCGATCTTCGCAAACGAACTCACCATCCATGACCGGCACGCGCCAGAACCGTCGATTGCCGAGCTTCTTCGCCGCTTGAAAGGTGTCGCCGAAAAAACGAAGCTGGCGACCGAGCGCGATCTGCTTGTCGCGCGGTGTGTCTGGCAGACCGTCATAACAGGCGGTTGTCGCGCAGGTCAGCACGCTTTGACCGACTCGGCTGACGATCACTTTTTCGAGCGATTCTCGCTTGAACGCGAAGACCAGCACGCTGACTCCGATCCGCCCATCGAGTGTTTCGTCCGGTGAGAGGATGCGTTCAAACGCCGCTTCGCAGTCGCAAGCAATAACGCTAGTCGCATGACCGCACATTTCGACGGCTGCGGTCAACGCCCACAATTCTGACTCGGCTGTGATGATCAGCCGGCAGCCCACGATCGGGAACGCTTCGGCAAACGTGTCAGCCACCTGCGTCCCGTGCAAATTCCATGTGGCCGGCGGCGCGGCATCGGTCGAGGTGCCCAAGTCGATTGCTTTCTATGGAGTGAAGTCTGGCGAGCCAGAGGGTGTTGGCCCCCCGAGTAAAGGCAGACCATATCGTCGTTTTCGTGATTGCGGCCTTCCGGCGGCTAACGCCCTCCGGCTCGCCTGTTACAGTTATTTTTCCGGCGCGCCTTCGTATTGACCGCCCATTTGGTACAGCGGCAGGAACCGATAATAGACCTCCAGGCAGAGAGTGCTGAGTGCAGTCGAGAAAATTCGGCCACCATATTCGCCCCACGGAGCTTTCGGATCCCAGCTTCCCGCCAAGTGGCCGCGAGTTCGCTGTTCGTTGATCAGCGTATCGCGTAACGATTCGTTCCACTGTTGCCACGGGGAGCCACCATATTGATACATCGCCAGCGTGCCGTAATACCAGTAATACAAGTTGTGCTGCGACGGTCGTGGCTGCCGAGCCAGCATGTGCTCAACAGCTTCGATGCACGCCGGGTTCGTCCTCGCGATACCGAGAATCTGCTTGCAGAACAACGCCTCGGCAGACATCGAATCGGTCGGCGGCAACGGCTGACCTTGAACCAACCGATATCCCGCCAAGCCCTTGTTCTTGCCGAGACTACGATCCTTCAAGAATTGCACCATTAACGTCTTTGTGCGTTCCGGCGTCGGGATACCGGCCAACTCTGCGCTCTTCAGGGCCATCAATTGCCAGCCAAAGATGCTCATGTCGCTCGATTGACCTTTGACGTACCGCCAACCGCCATCGGAATTCTGGTAATCCACGATGTACGCCACCGCTCGTTTCAACGGTTCTCGCAAACGGACGTCCGACGACAGATCGCTTTGCAAACTCAGAGCCTCGGCCAACGCATACGTAGCCATCGCGTGACAGTACATCTGTTCGTACTTCGTCGATCCGCCACCGAG
Source organism: Planctomyces sp. (assembly GCA_031375695.1). Classification (GTDB taxonomy): domain Bacteria; phylum Planctomycetota; class Planctomycetia; order Planctomycetales; family Planctomycetaceae; genus SXKJ01. The sequence continues at coordinate 18,749 of JANMIF010000146.1, read as the reverse complement.
GAATCCGTCGTCTCTTTGTTGCCGAACAATCCAACTGATCGAGCGGTCGATCTGATCGGCATATTGCCCCTCTTCGTGCGTGTAACCAGCCCCGAGAAAAGCCAACATTGCGAGTGCCGTAACGCCGGTATCGGCGTTTCGTCCGGCCCACAAGCGATTCACACCTTCCTCATCTACTTCGACTCGCCCGGCCGGACCGACACAGCGATCGTTACCCGGACAGTTCGCATCGAAGCCGTCCGCATCCCAGTAGCCTTCTGGATTCTGATGCACGCTCAGCCAGCGCAGGCTCAACTCGACTGCGCGTTCCGATTGATCGGTGCCACCATACTTTCGAGCCGTTTCGCGGCGTCGCGCGAGATTGCGACCTTCGTAAATCGGCGGAACGGTTGTTCGCTTGCCGAGCCGTGACGGCTCAAAGTTTGGTCCCGACGAACGAGGCACGGCCAGCCCGTCGTTCGGCAAGTCAGTCCGAATGCCGTCGCGAACGGCGGAGAAATCTCCTGCAATTGGATTCGGAGTTGCCGCTGTTCGTTCGGGATGAAATGTCTCAGTCCCACCGTTCTCTTTACCTCGCGGCCCCTTCGTCAATCGTCGCGAGAAGGGCGAAAACGTCGGCCCGCCGCCGCCGGCTCCTCCCGTGCCTGCTCCAACTCCCGTACCCGTGCCACTACCGATGCCGCCACCTTTTCCCGGACCAGCGCCCGGTGTTCCCGTGTTGCCACCGTCATCGAGCGGCAACGTCGCAGGAGCCGGACCGCCACGTCGAGTCGTTGATTCCGGTAGACCACTGCGACTTGGTGCAATCGACGAGATCGCCGAGCCGGGGGTCGCATCCGGCAGCGCGGACAAGCGGGCTGATTCCATCGGCGGAGCTGGACGATCGGTCCCGCCTCCGCCGCCACTCGCCTGACGTTGAACCGTCTCCGACGAGAATCCAGGGATGCGACTACGAGGTGCCGGAGCCGCTGACGGAATTCGCACCTCCGGCCGAGACTCCGCCGTCGGATCATCAATCTTCAAAGGAACCGCCGCTTCCACACGAACGGGAGCCTGCTCGCCAGTCTGCCGCAACTCCGGCCGAACTTGCAGTTCATCAGGCAACGCCGTCTTGTCGGCGATCTCAACATCCGGCGCAGTCAGCGGCCCGGCCTTTCGCGCCGGCCCTTCGAGCGGGACTAACTCGGTTGCCGCCCGATTGGTCCGAATCAATTCCTCGTCCGATGCCTCGTCGATCAGCTTTTGCCAAACCGGCGAATTCCCCGCCTGCTTTGCCGGTCGGCGATCTTCCGCTTCCGCCAACTCCGACTGGACCTCGAACTCCTGAGTTCCGACCGCCGTTTCCTCGTCGTCGCTGCGAGCCTTGAGTTGATCCGGCGGATTGACCGTCACCAGTCCGAAGATGCTGGAAACATGAACCAGCACCGAAAACATCAGCGACTTCCACTCCACCGACTTGTCGCCCCAGCGAGTCACCAACATCGTGACAAGATGCAGCGTCGCCAGTCCCAGGCCGGTGACCAGCCCACTCCACAGAACCGTCTCGACAATTTCGACCGGCTGGTTCAAAAGTGACGCGACCCGCTCAACAATCTCCGCAGCTGCTAATACTGTGAATTGATTCATGATCTGCTCTCGTGCCTCTGCGACGGAAACGTCTCAAAGAGTTTCGTCGTTTCGCCAGCCTGGACTTACCGCGATCATCCGAATCAGCCGACCCTAACGATCCGGCAAACCCTGAGGCGGTCCCGACTCACGGCCAAGATCGTCACGTCTGCCACCTAGAACGTCAATCCGTGAACTGAGTCAAGTTGCAGTTCACCCGCCGGCGATGTCTGAATCTGCGGGGTAACCGAACTGCCTTTAACCCAGCGGATTCAGACACCGCCAGCGGGTGAACTGCGATTTCATTCGATTTGGCGACACGACCGGGTCGGCTCGCCGACTAATCGCGTTCCTGGCCCGCGTTACGCGCACCGTTCCAGCATCCCGACGGGAATGTAAAACTTCGCGTAGCGCTTGCCGTCGGAATAGCGCGGGCCGTGAGCGTCTTCGACCAAGATCGTGGCTCGTTTGGTGACCCGATTGACAACCCCTTGATACCGCTCGCCATCCAACTCAAAACGGACGCGGTCGCCGGCCCGAATACCGAACTTCTCGCGAGCTCGTTCGTCCGGCGTAATCAGTTGATGATGCGATGCTGTGTGGCCAAAGAACCGGCCAGAGATTTGCTTAAATCGCGGAGCGGCACAACACGACGCTTGCCACAGCAGCATCTCGACCAAATGCACCAGCTCATGCTCGAAGATGCGTTGCAACGCTTCCAGCCGATTGCGGCACAGCAACCCAGTCACGCGAATCGGTCGTTCGACATCGGCAAACGTCTGAAACAGCAGCGTGGACGAGACCGCGATCTCAAACCGCGGGACCGGTGATTCGCCACGTGCGGCTCGCGGTAAAATCCGCGTCGTCTTGCCTCCCGCGCGAGTCATCCGCGGCGACACGCGAAAATCGAGCGGACTCCCCATCGCCTTCAATGCCTGCTGACAACCGCCATCGAAAAACGCCTGGTCATAGTGAGCGAACAAGCTGGCCAAATCATCGTCGCACAGTGCGGAAAAGTTTGGCCGATCGAGATACGGCGACGACTGCAACAGCGAATCGAAGATCGTTCGCGTCCGATGTTCGACATCGCCACTCAACACCAACGACGTTTCCACCAGCCGACGCAATTCCTGAGACATCCCCGCTCCTCCTTGAGGCCACGATTCGCGAGCGGATTCTGTCGGCAAGACAGCAAACTGAAAAGAGGAATCGGCACGATTGTGGCGCAACACTCCTCGTCGCGAATCACGACCCGGAGCGTCGTGCCACGCTTCCGCTCGCTTTGGTTGGGATACACAATGCTCCAAAATCTGAGACGACCATGTCCAATGCAGTCATTCTTGCCGTCGGCCTGCTCATGCTGACGGTTCCTGAAAAGGCCGTGATGAGTTCTGACGCCGTCAGTGTCGCGCGACAGTTGGATGCTCAAGTGCATCTTTCGCTCGGACAGACGCTCGGGTTTTATTAGGAAGACAAACGGGCAACCGGTTCGTGAGTTGCTGGCGTAGTCTCTAAACAGTTCGTAGGAGCGTGCCAACATGTGGGTGTATTACTTCGCCTATTATTTCGGCAGCGTCTTTGCGGTGATCGTGATCGGTGTCCTCGGGACGCTGGCCGCCTGTTGGTGCTGCGGCATCAGCGTCGATTCGCTGCTCACTTGGGAGGAAGGACGTGCCACTCTGGCCTGCTTTCACTGCGGACAGCAAACTCAAGCCACCCGCAAGACTTGCCAGCACTGCGGCCGCGAACTGCAATAAGGTCACGACGAAGAAACACAATCCAAATTGGAAGAGTGCCAAACAGATGATCAGCTTGATCGGACTAGTTCTGATTGTCGGGTTCCTGGTGGTCGTTGTGATCGTCGGAATTCGTGGCTTGTCAGCCTTGATCGGACTCATTTCATCCATGCGAAAAGGGAACGCCACTTTGACTTGTCCGCAATGCCAACAAGAAACCACGCTGGTCAATCAAGTCTGCCAACTTTGCGGTCACGATCTCTAACGAGCCAAACATGCCGAGCCTCACCGTCGAAAACTACCTGAAGGCCATCTGGCAAATTGGTGCCGCGAGCGGTTCGGACAGCGTTCCAACTGGCAAGCTGGCGTCGTCGCTCAAAGTTTCTCCGGGGACTGTCACCAGCATGCAAAAGGCTCTGGCCGAAGCGGGGCTGGCATCGTATCGCCCGTATGGAGGAGTCAGCCTGACCGAAGCGGGCCGAACGCTGGCGTTGCGAATGCTGCGGCGACATCGTTTGATTGAATTGTTTCTCGTCCGCACGCTGGGCCTGACGTGGGATCAAGTTCATGAAGAGGCCGAAAACATGGAGCACGCGGTCAGCGACTTTCTGATCGACCGCATCGACGACTTCCTGGAACATCCGACTTCCGACCCACACGGCGATCCGATCCCCGCCGCCGACGGAGTGTTGCGAGTCAGCGACGAAGCCACCTGTTTGCTGAGCGACGTTCGCGCCGGTTCGCATGTTCGATTCGTGCGTGTGCTCAATCAAGATGCGGAATTCCTGAGATATCTCACGGACACGAAACTCACGATCGGCACGACCATCCAAGTGGAATCGGCGAATGCCGCCGCCAACCTCGTCGTGCTCCGCCGAGGTGGCCAAACGATCGCGATGGGCCACGCTGCCGCCGAACAACTGCTAGTGACCGTCATCGAACCAAACCACTGATCCACTTGGTGTTTCGTAGAGCACGCGGCTCGCGTGCTCCCTAGCACCGATTCACGTAGCCAACGCTGTGAATAGTCCGCCGCGACAGGAGTCTCACCATGCTCGACGGTCGCACACAACAACACGTCGTCTCGCCGGAGATGCTCGCGCCGCTGGTTGACGCGACTAGCCACTTGTCCGAACCGGTCCGGTTGCGGCAGGCGTTTGCCGACGAAGGTTACGTCTTGCTGCGTGACGTGCTCGATCACGACGAAGTCAACGCCGCGCGACGCGAAGTCTTTGATCGACTGGCGGAGGTTGAAGAAATCCGCTCACCTACCGAATTGGGGATCGCGACTGGAACGAGCCGGCGGTGCGAAATAGCGGGTGATCTCGGCAGTTATTGGAAGTCGGTCAGCGAGGGACCGGCCTTGCGGCGCGTCACGCACGGGCCGCGACTGCAAGACTTGGCGGCGCGAATCTTCGACGAACCGGCTCGGCCGCATGACTATTTGTTCTTGCGACCAGCCCCGATCGGCAACGCGACCAATCTGCATTACGACTTCCCTTTCTTTGCCGGTGGGGCGTCGCGCATCGTGACTTGTTGGATTCCGCTGGGCGAGATTCCGGTCTGCGACGGCCCGCTGGTTGTTGTCGAGCACTCCCATCGCTTCACCGATCTGATTGAACCGATCCTAGCCGCTCAACTCGGTTCGTTTGAGGCGGCCCAAGAGGCAGCGTATCAGTCCAATGCCACGGACACTCTGGAGTTCACGCATTCTCGCCACACGCGATTGCTGACGACTCACTTTCAACCGGGCGACTTGATCATCTTCGGTGGCTTCACAATGCACGGCTCACTGGATAATCACTCGCCGCGGAACCGAGTCCGGCTGTCGGTCGATGTTCGATATCAACCCGCTGCAGAACCCGCCACCGATCCCCGATTCTTTGGCCCGAACCCGATCGGTGCCAAAGGTGGCAGCTACGGCGAACAAAAAGCGGCCCAGCCGTTGGGAACCCCGTGGGTCGCTCGACAGTAAGATTCCAAAAAAGCACCGCGTGGAAATTAACAGACCGTGGTGATCTGATTGAAAGTAAGGATTGCATCCCCGTGACACAGCATTGGCCGATTGTGATTCTTGGTGGTGGGTTTGCGGGGTTGGCGTGTGCTCGACAGTTGGAGAAGGTGCTGGGGCGCGAGGCGCGATTTCGGGTGTTGTTGGTCAGTTCGGAGAATTACGTCACGTTCTATCCGCTGTTGCCGGATGTGGTCGGGGCCAGCATTGAGCCGGGTCATGTGATTCATCCGCTGCGGCAGTTGCTGCGGCATTGTCAGGTTCGGCGAGCGGAAGTGTCGCGAGTCGATCTAACGCGGCGAGTCGTCGAGTTCGATGACTCGGAGTTGGTCGATCACGAGCCGGTTGAGTTCGAACAGTTGGTGCTGGCGTTCGGTTCGGGAAACGACATGCAGGTGGTTCCCGGCATGATGGAGCATGCGCTGTTTGTGCGAACGTTGGCCGATGCGATTGAACTGCGCGGACACATCGTGAGGCGGCTGGAAGAGGCCAACGTTGAATCGGAGGTCGCGCAGCGACGCAAGCTGCTGCATTTCGTGGTGGTCGGCGGCGGGTTCAGCGGAGTCGAGGTCGCAGGGCAGATGCGCGATCTGCTCGATTCGGCGTTGCGGTTTTATCCCGACTTGCAGGCCGAGTCGCCGCACGTGACGTTGATTCATTCGCAGGATCACTTGCTGCCGGAATTGGACGCCGAGCTGGGTGATCGCGCGCAACAGTCGCTGGAACGGCGCGGGGTGACAATGCGGCTGAAGGCTCGCGTGAAGGCGATCAGTGGCGAATCGGTCGAGGTCGATGCGGGGGAACCGTTGGCGGCGATGAACGTGGTTTGCACAATCGGCAATACTCCGCATCCGGTGTTAGCCTCGCTCGACGTGGAGAAAGTCAAAGGCCGCGTGACTAGCGACGAGCATCTGCGGCTTAAGAATTTTGACAACGTGTGGGCGATCGGCGACGGCGCGATCTGCCCGGACGGCTGGGGCGGAACGTGTCCACCGACCGGCCAATTCGCCACTCGGCTCGGCCAGCACGTCGGCAAGAATGTGCTCGCCACCCTACGGCAACAACCATTGACGCCGTTTCGGCACAAATCGGTCGGACAACTGGCATCGATCGGGCATCACAACGGCGTGTGCAAATTGTACGGCCTGAAGTTTGGCGGCTTCGTGGCGTGGTGGTTGGCGCGGACCATTCATTTGTTGCTGCTCCCGGGCCTGGAGCGAAAACTGCGCGTCGTGATCGACTGGACGCTGGAGCTATTCTTCCCGCGCGACCTAAACTACCTCGATTTGCAACGTACGGAACCGATCGAGCGGATGCACGTCAACACGGGCGAAACGGTCTTCCTCCAAGGGGAGACGAGCCACGCTTTTTATGTAATTCAATCCGGCGAAGTGGAGTTGACTCGCCGCGATGCGAACGGCCAGATCGTGCAACAGGCCGTGTTGAAAACCGGCGAGCATTTCGGTCACGGCTCATTGCTGCACGACCAGCACCGCGCGACAACGGCCGTCGCGATCAGCCCGTGCCAATTGCTGGCGGTCGGACATCGCAACTTTCGAATGTTGTTCACCAGTTGTGCCGCGATACGGCAAGCACTTCAAGACACGGCCAACCGTTTCCGCTCGCCCGACCACGATTTGCATCACGCCGATTGGCCAGCGGAACTGTTGTCCCTGTCGGTCCGGGACGTAATGTCGTCGCCGGTCGAATCACTGCCGCTGACGGCGACAATTGCCGACGCCTTCAAATTTCTCGCCGAAAAGCGTCGTGGTGTGATCCCACTGATCGACGCTTCCGGCCGAGCTGTTCGGCTGTTGACGCGGACCGACTTGTATCGCGTGGTTTCTGAACAACTCGACCTCAACGCTCCCGCCGCCAGCATCGCCTCGGATCAACTGGGGACGCTTAATCCAACGGTGACGGTCGCGGAAGCGATGTCACTGCTCCGAAGTCGTCGACTGAAACATGCTCCCGTTGTTGACGAATCCGGCCGGCCGATCGGGATGCTGAGCACGATCGACGTTGCCTTGCGTAGTTTGCAAATGCGGTCGCCTACTGCGGGTTGATCGAAGGATCGTCATTCTTGCCGAATCGGAATTTTCGTTATGACCGTTCGGATCGCGGGCCGATAAGGAGATGGAAGAACTCGATACCGAGGGGGGGACATGCCATGACAAGGATGTGGCGGCAGTGTTCGTTGTTGGGCTTGATGGCGGCGGCGTTGGCGACATCGTCGCGAACGGAGGCTGGGATCATTCCCTGGCCGTGGAATCGCAACTCCGAGCCGGTCATGACCGAGCGGCGGTGCGAGCGTGAAGCGTACTACGCCGAGCGGGCTTGCGATCCAATCGGCGCGAAACAGGTCTACAAAAAGGGGAAACAGTGGCCGCCGTTCCCGCGTCCGCAGGGGCCGGCCAATCTCCCCAGCCATTTGTATCACGCCGAGCACTACTGGCCGCATCCGTACAACTGCCAGGACCGCGAGTATGTCCATGCGCTGTCGAACGCCCATGTGAATAACGGCTGGGTCACGATGACCACGCTCTACGACTACCACTTTGAGCCGGATACACATCAGCTCAACACTTCGGGACGTACGCACATTCGTTGGATTCTGGAAAACGCGCCGTCGAAGAACCGCTACATCTTCGTGCAAGCGACCTTCGACGACGCCACGACGGCAGTCCGCCAATCGGCCACAAAAGTCGAAGCCGTCTCGTTGTGCGGAATACAGCCAGTGCCGCCCGTACTGGTGCGAGTCACCAGTCCGCTGGGTCGGCCGGCTCAAGAGATCGACGCCATTCGCCGTAAGGAATTGGAAACGATCGAGAAGCCGCGGATCACCTCGCCAATTGGTTCCAACAACTTCGGAGCTGCCGAAGCCAGCGGAAATTGATCGCCGTCATGAGCACGTTAACTCCCGACCTGCCGAGTCTGTCTCGCGATCCGGCGAACGTAGTCGGAGGGCCCGCGTCTGAGTTGTTCGCGGACTTGTTTTCCGAAACGTCGGCCGACACGCGAAGTTTGTTGGCCGATCCACACGTTGCCACGTTGGGGGTGAAGACCAATAGCGGCGTCAGCCCCAATGCTCCGCAAGCTCCGCAATCCGTGCGAGACAGCGGCTTGAACCGCATGCAGATCAGCGAATTGATCCTCAAACAGATTTATTTGAGCGGCAATCTGCTGGGAGTTGATATCGCTAAGTCGGCGCGATTGCCATTTCAGCTAATCGACGAAAGCTTGCAGTTCCTCAAAGACGAGAAGTGTATTCAGGTAGCGTCGGGCGACTTTCTGGGGCGAGCTTCGTATCGCTTCACGCTGACCGACTTGGGACGAACTCGGGCGCGAGAAGCGTTCGAACAATGCCGCTATGTCGGGCCAGCTCCGGTACCACTTGAAGCGTACATTACACAGTGCAAGCGACAGGCGGTCGCCGGCATCGACTGCGACCCCGAACGTCTGATAGCCGCCTTTAAAGACCTGATCATCAGCCCCAAGTTACTGGACGAACTGGGTCCGGCGGTTTGCAGTGGACGTTCGATCTTCGTCTACGGTCCGCCGGGAAACGGAAAGTCTGCGGTCGCCAAAGGACTTGGGCGGTTCCTCAACAACAATGGCGGCGACATCTATGTCCCGTATGCCATTCTCACCGAGAACAGCATTATCACGGTCTTCGACCCGACCGTGCATCACGTCACCGACACGCACGAAGCCGATCATAACGCGCAGTTCGAAGGGCACTCCACGTCAGAAGGCCGGCAGAAAACGGAATCGGCCATTGACCTGCGTTGGAGGCGAGTCCGCCGGCCAGTCGTGATCACAGGCGGTGAATTAACGCTCGACCAATTGGAGTTGCGGTACAACAAGACCAGCAATTTTTATCAGGCCCCCGTGCAAATGAAGGCCAACGGCGGTGTCTTCTTGATCGACGACTTCGGCCGCCAGATCGTCACACCCAAGGATTTACTCAACCGGTGGATTGTGCCGCTCGAAGAGCGCATCGACTATCTCACGCTGGCGACCGGCAAAAAATTCTCCGTCCCGTTTGAATTACTGATCATTTTCTCTACGAATCTGGACCCCCGCGGACTCGTGGATGATGCGTTTTTACGCCGCATCCGCCACAAAATTCAGATCGGGCCGCCCAATCATGAGATGTATTCGAAGATCTTCCAGATGACCTGTGCTCAGCACGAAATTCCGTTCGACGAACGGGCGGTCCAGTACCTCTTTACTAACCACTACCTTCCGGGACGAACGCCAAGATCGTCTGATCCGCGAGATTTGTTAGAGATTGCCCAGTCCATCTGCCGATTCCGAAGTCAGAGGTTTGTGCTCTCGCAGAAACTGATGGAAGAGGCCACATCGCGTTTCTTCAGCGAAGTGTGAGCCACGGCGGACATTGGACCGCCACGGAGGTGTGACATGTCCACAACTCGATTGGCTCTTTTGGCCCTGAGTTTCTCGCTCTTGACCGGTTGCGCATCGGGCAATTTGTTCGCGTCCAAAGCACCCATAAAGGGGGACCGCGAACGCCGAAAACTCAAAGACCCGACGAAGCTCGACCTGGCCTACGCCAAGTGGCAAGAGCAGATCGGCAACGTGACCGAAGCTCGTGAACGCTATCAGCGAGTGATCAGTGACAATCCGCAATCGGTGGAAGCACTGCTCGGTTTGGCTCGGCTTGACCAGGTAGCTGGACGCACTCAGGAAGCGGAGCAGTCCTTTCGCAAGGCTCTCAAAGCCGCTCCAAACAACCCGCAGGTACTCGATGGCGTCGGTCAATTTTATGTCTCGCAAGACAAGTGGCCAGCCGCCATTGACCTGTTGAAACAAGCTCAAGCCGCCGCGCCCTCCGACACGGCCATCCGGTTTCATCTCGGCGTCGCGCTCGCTAAGTCGGGTGACATCGCCGCCGCCAGACCGCACTTCGTCGCCACCGTCGGCGAAGCCGAAGCCGATTACAACCTCGGCCTAATCATGCACGATCAAGGCAAGCTCGATGCGGCCGAACAATACTTCTCACAAGCCATCACCAGAAAGCCGGCCCTCGAAGAGGCTCAATTCTGGCTCGGCGAAGTTCGTACAGAGAAACAAACCAAAACCCTGTTGACCGGAGCTAGTGCTCGCAATCGACCGGATCTGCAAGCCCCCGCCGGCGCGATCCCGACCACCACCAAATTCCAACAAACCAACATTGTCGAACAGCGACTCTCCCCCACGGAAGCCTTCGGAATCCAGCAAACCGGCATCCAATTGCCCGCCGGTGCTCCCGCAACCGTCAGCACCATTCCGGCTGATCCGCTCCCAAGCGGCGGATGGGGTTCGCCCTTCGGTGCCAATCGCTCAGCGCCACGTAATCCAACGGCAACTCGATCGACTCCGTGGCAAACACTGATGGGCGGCGTGAGCACTCAAACGGCTACGGCAACTCCGCCGAATGAACTGTCACGGCAACAGCTTGAGCAGATGCAGAATCAGCGCTAGGAACTCCAAGCGAGCGGGGCGGCGGTCCCTCGGTGATGAAACCGGGGACTGACGCGATCCCGCTCTTTGTTGGGCGCGTCAACTGCCTAGCTGACCAACTCGTTGAGGACTTCGCCACCATCGATGATTTCGATCGGGCGAGCACCGGGAGCCATCAGCTCTTTGTCGGCGTTGATGCCGATTTGCTGATAGACCGTGGTCAACACATCCTCAATACGAACCGGATTTTCTTCCGGTTCACTGGCTGTGCTGTTCGATGAGCCATACACAAGCCCTCGTTGGAATCCGCCGCCTGCCAGTGCGAGGGAGTACACGCGCGGATAATGATCGCGGCCGGCGGTCGCGTTGACTTTCGGCGTGCGGCCGAATTCGCTCGTTACGAGAACCAGTGTGCTTTCCAGCATCCCGCGTTCGTCGAGATCGTTGATCAAGCCAGCAAGGGCTTGATCGAGAGTCGGAGCTTGACGGCGCATCGCATTTTCGATGCTGGCGTGATGATCCCAGCCACCGAAGCTGACGGTGACGAATCGAACTCCCGCTTCGACCAATCGCCGAGCCAACAAGAACCGCATGCCCGCTTCGTTCTGCCCGTACTTGGATTTCGTCCCTTCGGACTCTTTGCTGATGTCGAACGCTTCGCGCGCGGCGGGCGAACTGACCATCGCGTAGGCTCGTTCGTAGAACTTGTCCATCGCGCCGAGAGCCTCGGCCTTGCCAGCGATCTTGCGGAAGTGTTCATCGACCGTTTCGCGGATCCGTTGCCGCTTATAGAAGCGGTAATCATCGACACCCGGCGGCAGCATCAAATCCTTGACTTGATAGCCCGGCCGACCTGGATCGCTGCCGATTCCGAACGGTCCGAATTGCGAACCGAGATAACCGGTCCCGGCATATTCGGTCGCATTCGGTACGGCGACATATGGCGGCAAGTTGTGCTTTGACCCCAGTTCGTGCGAGATCACCGCGCCGAGTGACGGATGTTCGATCGCGGGACTCTTGCGATATCCGGTGAACATTGCGTAACTGGCTCGACCGTGATCCGCTTCCTTGCCGGCGATCGAACGAATGACCGTCAGCTTATCGGCGATCTTCGCCAAGTTGGAAAAATTCTCGTTGAACACAACACCCTTGAGCGATGTCTTCGCGACTCCGAACGGCCCGCGATATTCCAGCGGTGCGTCCGGTTTTGGATCCCATGACTCCTGATGAGCCATTCCTCCGGGAAGCACGATCTGAATGACACCTTTCGCGCGTCCTTCTTTGCTATCGTAAAATTTTTGTTCGGCCTGAGCCTGCTTAGTGAAGAAGTCGCCGAGCGTCAGCCCAAGCGCTCCGCAGACTCCGACCTTGATGAAGTCACGTCGCCCTGGCATGGAAAAATGAGCGAGGTCTTCGGCCCAAGTCATGACATCTTTGTTCGCAGTCATGATCGTATCCTATTGGCTTGATGGAGGACGAACTGAGTCGTTTTGGCGGGAATTATGTCTGGGATCATCGGCGAGAAAACTAGTCGGCAGATTACCGAGCTCACCCCTAGATCGGCAAGAAGTTAGCTTAAACTCCGGGGCAAGTTTCCACGTTCGGCAGATCATGACTTTCGTTCGCTTGCATCGCAACGACGTGCCGGTTGAGATACCTGCCGCATTTCCAAGGTTGTGTGACGGAATGTCTCACCAACCCGAAGCGCCAGCGAGGGATCAAAACGCGAGCGATCGTTTCATTCCAAGCCAATACCACCGTTTTCGGAGCGTCCGCCCTCGCTGGCGCTTCGGGTTAGTGTGATTCAACAGACCATTGACGAAAGCCAAATCATGACCAACGCCTATCCCAAACTTCACAACGCCATGTGGCCCGGACTTGTCGGCAAAGGGTCGCCCGGAGCCGAGCCGTTCATCAGCCTTGATCGCATGTTGGAACTGACTGTTCAGGCCAACGTCAACGGCCAGAAGTTTGATGGCGTGGATTTATTTCTGTTTGACCCGCACATCGGCATCGACCTGAAAGACGACGACATCAAACGCATCGCCGATAAAATCGCGAACCTTGGCCTCGCAGTCGGCTCAGTCGTCGCACCAGTCTGGCCCGGGACGGTTGGTGACAGCGCGATGGGCAGCCCTGAACAACGAGCCAAGTTCGTGCTCGCGGTGAAGAAAGCTTGTCGCATCGCCGGAATTTTCAATCGGCACGGAGTGCGGAGGTACGGCGTCATCCGCATTGATGCTGCGGACGGTCCGAGCCACTGGCTTGAGAACCCAATCGCCAACACAAAACGGATCGCCTCCACGTTTCGCGAAGCAGGCGTTGTCGCGGCGGCGCACGGCGAACGACTCGCGGCCGAAGGGGAAATCTGCTGGGCGGGAATGCACTCGTGGAAAGACATGGTCGATCTGCTCGAACAGACCGACATGCCAGGCACGGTCGGATTTCAAGCCGATCAAGCTCACACCTATTTGTACTTGCTTGGCTACAACGCGCCGGAGCACGCGCTGCTCAAGCCGGGCTATACGCAAGCGGAGTTCGATGCGGCGTACACGAAGATGACCGACTCGCTCCGGCCGTGGACAATCGACTTCCACGTCGCTCAGAACGATGGCACAGTGCATGGCAGCGGGACTCACGACAAAACTGGCCGTCACTGCCAAGCCAACGATCCGAATGGCAAGCTCGACATCACCGCCACCGCCGGCTACTGGCTAAAGGGAGCCAAAGACCGCGGCATCCGACACCTCTGCTGGGACGGCTGCATGTTTCCAAACGCCGTGCTCGAAAGTCCGCAGACTGCGAATACGATCCTCGGGGCGATGATCAAGGTTCGCGACGCTCACGGCTGGAACGATTAAGGCGAAGGGCTACGCTGTCGATTTCAGGAATCGTTTTTATGGCGTGGTTCAAAGGAGGGTAGCAGCTTGGTTCGCTAACTTCATGCCAAGTGTTGTTTGTAAACCGATGATACAAAAAGGTTTATTGCATCCCGAGCCGGCCGGAGGCCATCGACTGCCTGCTACCCTACGCGAACGCATTTTGAACCAGGCCGTTTTTATGCCAGCTCTTGCGACTCCACTCGTGATCGAGGTTGCTGATACGTCATTGGCAACCGATCGTGAAAAGTAACGGCTGTATGCCAAAGCGGGAATTCCCGAATACTGGATCATCAATCTGGTCGATTCCCAGATGAAGGTTTTCAAAGACCTGTGCCGGATCGGGCGAAAAACGGATTACGCCAGCGAGCAAACTCTCACGCGGCCTGAGTCCGTCGCCGTATCGATATCCCAGAGTCGCATCGCGAACGATTCACGTCGCTGAACTGATGCCGATAGGCACCAGTTCTACGCTCCATGCCGTCATTTGTTCTCTACACGCGATCAAAGTTCGACCCAGCAGGTCGGCCACGGCGCGGTGGCCGACCGATTGTGGCGCACGCGGCTCGCTTGCAGCCGGTTGAGGTTCGCGAGACGGCCAACTACAACGGGCACACGCGAGCCGCGTATGCTACGAAACTCCGACTTGAGGATCACAATGTCTGACGTTCCCGAACCGAAATCGCCTGAAGAGCCGCATCGTTTGGAGGCGGCTCGGCTGGAAAAATTGCACAAGCTGGAAGCGCTCGGACTGGACCCGTGGGGGCAACGGTTTGATGGGCATATGGCGATTGCGGTCGCTCGCGAGAAGTGCCCCGCGGAATACGGCACTGACGGCGAAACCGTCCGAGTGGCCGGGAGGATCATGCTGCAAAATGATCGCGGCAAACTCAAGTTCTTTCACGTGCAAGACGCGACCGGCCGCATTCAGTTGATGATCTCGATGAAGGACGTTCCAGAGACGACTTGGCAGGCGATTGAACTGCTGGACCTCGGCGATCTGGTCGGCGTGGACGGTCGGCTGCGAGTTACCAAGTCCGGCGAGAAGACGATCTTCGTGACGCAGTTCACGCCGCTGTGCAAATCGCTGGCAACCCCGCCGGAAAAATTTCACGGGGCGCACGACATCGAGATGCTGCTGCGGCATCGTTACATCGACATGATCTACAACGACGGCGTGCTCGAACGGCTGCTGAAGCGGACGAAGATTATCAGCTCGATCCGCCTGACGCTGGCCGGGCAGGGTTACGTCGAAGCGGAAACGCCGGTGTTGCACGCGATCGCCGGCGGGGCGGCGGCTCGGCCGTTCGTCACGCATCACAACGCACTCGACATCAATCTGTATCTGCGAATCGCGTTGGAACTGCATCTCAAGCGGCTGATGGTCGGCGGCATCGAGCGGGTCTACGAGATCGGTCGCGTCTTCCGCAACGAGGGAATCGACGCCACGCACAATCCCGAATTCACGATGATCGAGCTGTATCAAGCCTACGCCAACTACGAAGTCATGATGGACCTGTGCGAGCAAATCGTCCTCGACGCCGCAAAAGCGATCGGCCTGCCGTCGCTCGTGATCCCGTGGGGGGACAAAACGGTTGATCTGACTCCGCCCTGGAAGCGCGCGAAATACGGCGACCTGTTCCGCGAACATGCCGGCTGCGACATGCACGACTCGACCGCCGTCCTGGCCAAGGCGAAATCGCTGCACATCGAGACGAACGGCAAGCATCCGGATGTGCTCGTCAACGAAGTCTTCGAGGCAACGGTCGAAGACGCACTCATCGGCCCGGTGTTCGTCATCGACTACCCGTCGTCAATGTGCCCGCTGACGAAACGCAAACGCTCCGACCCGGCAATCGCCGAGCGGTTTGAACTCTTCATCCACGGCCTGGAAATGGCAAACGCTTACACCGAGTTGAACGATCCGCGTCTGCAAGAAGAAACGTTCCGCACGCAACTCGCAGGCCAGGCAGAAGAAGACTCAATGGCCAAGATGGACCACGAGTTCGTGTATGCCCTCAAAGTCGGAATGCCCCCCGCCGGTGGCATGGGAATCGGCATCGACCGGCTCGTGATGCTGCTAACCAACACGAATACAATCCGCGATGTGATCGCGTTTCCGCTGTTGAAGCCGGAATAGCCCCACGATTGACATCCACAAAACGGAACTTGAGGTTTGTTGATGAAACGTTTCTTGCTGGTGCTGGTTTGGATGATGTGCGTGTTGACGTCCGAGTGGGGTTATTGCGCAGACAAGACCGCGAATCCTGCGGCGGCTGAACCGATTCAGTTTGCTCCCACCGATTGGCCGTGGTGGCGAGGGCCGAATCGAGATGGGATCGCGGCGGCGGGGCAGACTCCGCCGCTGACCTGGAGTGACACGGAGAACGTGTTGTGGAAGAGCGAAGTTCCCGGTCGAGGTCACGGATCGCCGACCGTTGTGGGTGATCAGATTCTGCTGGCGACCGCTGACAGCGAACGCGATCTGCAAAGCGTGTTGTGCTTTCATCGCGGCACGGGCGAGAAGCTGTGGGAAGCGATCGTGCATCGGGGCGGGTTTGAGAAAAAAGGGAACGAGAAAAGTTCGCTGGCTTCGGCCAGCGTCGCCTGCGACGGGACGCGGCTGTTCATCAACTTCGTGCATGACGGAGCCGTTCATGCTTCGGCGCTGACTCGCGAGGGGAAAATCATTTGGCAGACGAAGATCACGGACTTCGTGATGCATCAGGGATTCGGAGCGTCGCCAGCGGTTTACAAGCACCTGGTCATTGTCTCGGCCGACAACAAAGGGACTGGTGCGATCGCCGGGTTGAATCGCGCGACGGGCGAGATCGTGTGGAAGATTGAACGTCCGAAGGTACCGAACTACACGTCGCCGATCATCCTGCCGATTGGTGGCCGCGATCAATTGCTGTTCACCGGCTGCGACCTAGTCACGAGCCTCGATCCGCTGACCGGCAAGACGCTGTGGGAGATTGCCGGCTCGACAACCGAATGCGTTACCTCGACCGTGACCGATGGCAAGTTGATCTTCACCAGCGGCGGATACCCCAAGAATCATCTGTCGGCCGTACTGGCTGACGGGTCGGGCAAGGTCGCCTGGGAGAACAGTTCGCGGGTGTACGTCCCGTCGATGATCGTTCGCGACGGCCATCTTTACAGCGTGCTCGATGCCGGAATGGCCATGTGCTGGCGTTGCGAGAATGGCAAGGAACTTTGGAAAGAGCGGCTCGGCGGAACATTCAGCGCGTCGCCCGTGCTGGTCGGCGACAACTTGTTCGCGACGAACGAAGCGGGGCACACGTTCATTTGGAAAGCGACCCCGGAGAAGCTTGAACTCGTGGGCGAAAACCAACTCGGCGACGAAGTCTTCGCCACGCCGACGTTCTGCGGCAACCGCATCTATTTCCGAGTCGCTCAGCGCAGCGACGGCAAACGCCAAGAGTGGTTGTATGGCCTCGGCCGGGCGGACTGACTGGTTCTTACCGATCGAAACCGCCGCTGCTCTTGCCTCCGAAGTAGCCGCCGTCAGGTTCGTTGATGCGGGCCAAGTTGCCGAACCGCATCGACTCGCTGAGCCAGGAGAGCGTGATCGAGCCTACGGGGCCGTTACGGTTTTTCGCGACGATGATATCCGCTTCGCCGGGACGGTCTTCCGGGTCGTAGGCGGCGGGGCGATGCAGGAACATCACGACGTAGTCATCCTGTTCGATTGCTCCGCTTTCACGTAAGTCGGCGAGTCGCGGGCGTTTGTCTTCACGCAGTTCAACGCCGCGGTTGAGCTGAGCCAGCGCGATCACCGGGATGTTGAGTTCTTTGCAAAGGTACTTCAGCCGGCGCGTGATCAGCGCGATTTGTTGTTCGCGCGGAGCCATCTTGTCGTCTGGTTCGATGAGCTGCAAATAGTCGATGATGATGATGCCGAGTCCGAATCGGCGTTGCAGTCGGCGGGCGATCGCGCTGATTTGAGCC
Source organism: Planctomyces sp. (assembly GCA_031375695.1). Lineage (GTDB taxonomy): Bacteria > Planctomycetota > Planctomycetia > Planctomycetales > Planctomycetaceae > SXKJ01. The sequence goes on along the minus strand of JANMIF010000146.1, from coordinate 1,080 downwards.
ATCGAACGGCCAGGCTGATCGTCAATGTACATCGGCATTTCGCTCAGTTCCGAAGCGGCACTTAGCAGCATTTCATGTTCGACTTCGTCGAGCGTCCCGGCACGCAGCCGATGCCCGTTGACTTTGGCTCGGATGCACAGCAATCGCTCGGCCAGTTCCAACTTCGACATTTCTAGGCTGAAGATCAGGCAGCCTTGTTTCGATTCGGACACGACCGCCTCGGCGATGTTGCACACGAACGCCGTTTTGCCCATCGACGGACGGGCCGCGAGGATGATCAATTCCGAACCCTGAAAGCCGTTGAGTTGCACATCGAGATCGGAGAACCCGGTGGCCAAGCCGCTGATGTCGCCCCCCTGCTCCATCCGTTTCTTGATGCGATCGTAGGCATCGACCAGGATGTCCTTGAGGACCAGCTTCTCGACTTTGTCCTGCTGCTGCAGAATGCTAAACACACGCTGCTCGGCCGAGTGCAAAACTTCTTCCGTCTCTTTAGTTCCCGAATAGCATTCGTCGAGCGTTTCGGTACAGGCGTAAACAAGGCTCCGCTGAATCCACCGATCGCGCACAATCTTGGCGTAGTACTTCGCGTGAGCCGCGTTCGGCACCGTCTCTAAAATCTTGGCGAGGTATTCGACGCCACCGATTTCCTCAAGCTGCTTGAGGCGATCCAACTCTTCGGCCAGCGTGACCGCATCGACGCCGCGCACCCCGTTTTCGTACAGGCCTTGAATTGCCGCGTAAATTCGCTGATGACGGTCAGCGTAGAAGTGGTCGGGATGTAGAATGTCGCCGACTTCATCAATCGTGTCGGGAAGCAACAGGATGCTACCGAGCACTCCCATCTCCGCTTCGACGTTCTGTGGCGGCAGCTTTCCCTGAAACCCACGATTGTCATTCGCAGCCATCTCAGCCTCCGTGACTCAAGTAACCCGAAGCGTGAGCGAGGGGAATTGCGTCGCAGACCAGGGTCGCAAGATTGTGGCGCGACGCCCCGCGTCTGTGAAAATTCAAGCCGCGACCGTGAGGGAGCGGTCAAAAGCCCTTGCGAGTCACCACGCCCTCACGGTCGCGGCTCGA
>JANMIF010000128.1:0-46465 GCA_031375695.1 Planctomyces sp. | reverse complement strand
GATGACGAGTACGATCGTCACCGCGAGCGACGTCGCCATCGTTTCCGTGATCGGCACTGGGCCGAGTTCAAACAGCACGGGGTCACCGAAGATCCGCAGTTTCATGAGGTCTTGCCTCGCACAAAGTAAATCACGGCAACGGCCAGGAAGCCGATCCCCCACCCGACAGCCGCTGGCAACACGCCACCCGCGAACGCCGCGCCAATCAAGACCGCCGCCACCGCCAGCAACCGCAGCAAGCCGATTGCTCCCATCAGCGCGGACGCGCGCCGAGTCGTCAGCCACAGCGAGGCTGCATGCAGACCGCCGAGCACAACGCCCAACGTCAACCAGATTGGATTTGTGATCGTCATCGTTTTGGCGGCTTGAGTGTTTTCCAGGCAATGAATGAACCGATTCCCGTTCCGATCATGAGCAACAGCAACGTAAACCGCACACCCGTGTTCCAACGGCTGTCGAGGGAATGTCCAAGAAACGCTCCGCCGACCGACGACAATGCGATCGGCCAACCGACCATTCCCAACACTCCGAGCGAACGCCAGAAACTTCTGTGCCCAACCTCGCGCCGCGCATGCCGAGACGCATCGCGTTCCAGCGTCGCGCGAATGTCAAGGCGTCTGATGGGGCCGGGGTTGCTCACCGTTTGGTTCCCGTTGCACGGAGCGGATCGCTGCCACTGTGTTGCAGTTCTTCCAGAATGTTCTTTTCGAGCCGCTTCAACATCGCTCGGACTTCTTGCTCGGCATTGGGTGCGGAGAGGGTTCGATCGAGTTCTTCCAGCACCGCCGAAAGTTCGTCGCCGACCACAGCCACCGGCGTCAGGAGGCTGGCCGTCTTTCCGTCGCAGTGCAGCAGCCCACCCGCTGTGCCCGCGAAGCGCGACGTGTTGTTGAGACGGACGACAATCAATCCCGGTTCGACCGCCAGAACAGTCGGTTCACTGCGTGGCCTGAGTCCCACCTGACCGGTCTCCGTGGGGACACGGATCGAGACGACGTCGCTGTCCAGCACGATGTCGCGCGGCGTCCGAATCACAAAATGCAACGTCGCTTCAGGCATGAGGCAGTACCTCGTCGATCGCGCCGATCATGTACAGCTTCTGCTCCGGAATCTTGTCGCAGCGTCCTTCGAGAATGGCCGCGACACCGTCCACCGTGGCCGCCGGCGAAACGTTACGGCCGGGCATCCCGGTAAAGTGTTCGGCCACGAAAAACGGTTGCGTCATGAAGTTTCGCAGCTTCCGAGCACGGCCCACCAGTTCGCGATCCTCAGCAGACAACTCGTCTAAACCCAACATCGAGATCAAGTCCCGCAATTCCTCGTATCGTCCGAGCACTCGGCGAGCCTGCTGTGCGACGTCGTAATGCCGCTGACCGACGATTGCAGGATCAAGTGCCTTGGACGACGACGCCATCGGATCGACTGCCGGATAAATCCCCTCCGCCGCGATGTCGCGTGAGAGAACCAACGCGCTGTCCATGTGCCAAAAGGCGTGCGTGATCGCGGGGTCCGAATAGTCATCGGCCGGGACATACATCGCTTGAACAGAAACCATGTCGCCTCGATCGGTGGCAGTGATCCGCTCTTCCAGTGAAGCGATATCGGCGGCCAACGTCGGTTGGTAACCAACTCGCGACGGCAACCGGCCGAGCAGGCCAGACACCTCCATCCCGGCCTGCACATGACGGTAGAGATTGTCAATCAGCAGCAAAACACTTTTCCCTTCCACATCGCGGAAGTACTCGGCCACCGACAACGCCGCCAACCCAACCATGAACCGTGCTCCGGGCGGCTCCTTCATTTGTCCGAAGACCATCGTCGTCCGATCCATGAAGCCTCGGTCTTGCAGTTCCTGCCACAGCTCGCGTCCTTCACGCGACCGCTCGCCGATCCCCGCGAAAACGGCGACCCCTTTGAGATTTGCGACCGCGTTGTGAATGAACTCCGTCAGCACGACGGTTTTTCCGACGCCCGCCCCGCCGAACACGGCGACTCGACCGCCGTGCGTGAACGGACAAAACAGATCCACCACTTTCATTCCAGTCGGATAGATTTCACCCAACCCGCGACGCGCCGACGGCGGTGGCGGCGGACGACGCAGCGGCAGCGTTTGCGCGAAAGAGAGTTCGGGCAATCCATCCAATGGCCGACCCCGCAAGTCGATCACGCGCCCGATCAGTTCGTTCCCCACAGGAACTTCCAACGGCCGACCGTCGGATTCGACACGCGCCCCGCGATCCAACCCGCGTGTTGAGTCAATTGAAATCGCGCGTACTGCAGAGCCACCCAAATGCGAATGCACCACTGCGGTAATCAGCCCGGTATGGTTCAGCCGGCATTCCAGGGCTGCGTCAATCGGTGGCACAACGTCATCAAACAAGACGTCGATCACCGTCCCACGGACGGCGACAACCTGCCCCTGCAATCGACGCCCCTTTGGCAGCGCACTCATTCCGATTGTCTCCGTTGAACTATCGCTGCCACAGGATTCGTGCCACTTCGAGCGGGATCGCAGCCCCCTCATAGTGCGGTATCACTCGTGCCGTAAAGTCCCCCGGTGGCCGAGTCGCACAAACCACCGCGCGGTAAAGGTGACCTCCCGGTGTGTCATCCAGTTGGCGAATACGTGCCATCTCCTGCCGCACAGGACCGCTGCCGATGACGCTATCCGCATAAAGCTCAACTCGCACCGCATTGGGATCGAGGTCATTGAGAAAGACCTGAACCTCAAATTCGTGTTGCTCGCCACGAGTCTCAACCTGCATGTCACCGAAATCGATCGTGGTCCAGTTCTGTTCCAGAGAGTTTTTCCAATCGACAATTTTCCGGCCGATTGCACCCTGATTCGCGACACGAGAATGAAAGGCCGTCGCTGCCGGGAGGTAATGTTGTTCTACGTATTCGCAGACGGTGCGGTTTGCGGAGTAATGCGGCGTCAGTTTCGCCATGCTTTCTCGAATCCGCTGGACCCAAGCGGAGGGAATGCCGTTCTCGTCGCGGGAATAGAATTCTGGGATCACTTCTCGCTCCAAGAGGTCATAGAGCGCATTGGCTTCGAAGGCGTCCCACTCGGGATCGTTGTCATGCTCCAGGCCGTCACCCAGCGCCCAGCCCACTTCCGGGGAGTAGGCTTCTGCCCACCAGCCGTCTAACTCCGATAGATTGATGCCACCATTGACGAGCACTTTCATGCCGCTCGTGCCGCTCGCTTCCCAGGGGCGCTTTGGCGTGTTGATCCAGACATCCACCCCTTGCAGCAAGCGCTCCGACAACAGCATGTCGAAGTCGCTGAGAAAGACGATGTGCGGTCGCACTTCCGGCTGGCGGATGAAGTTGATCCATTCTCGGATCAACGCTTGCCCCGCCCCGTCCTCTGGATGGGCCTTGCCAGCAATAATGAGTTGCACCGGCCGCTCAGGGTTTGCCAAGAGACGCAGCAATCGCGCCGGATCGTGCAGCAACATGTTCGGTCTCTTGTAGGTCGCGAACCGCCGCGCGAAACCCAACGTCAATACGTCAGGATCAAAGACCTGTTTCGCCTCGTCCATCAATTGACGAGACGCGCCCGCGACCGCCAGTTGCCGGGACAATCGCTGGCGCGTGTATTCAACAAGAGACTTTCGAGCGGTGCGGCGAAACTGCCAGAGCTTTGCGTCGGAGATGCGGCGAATCTCCTGCTCCAGGGCTTTCGTCGTCCCCAGCCAGCGGTCCTTTCCGCAAGCCTCCGTCCAGAGATCATCTGCGAAGGCCGAGTCCCAGCTCGGCATGTGGACCCCGTTGGTGACATGTCTGACCGGCACCTCTTCTTCCGGCCAGCACGGAAACAGCGGTTGGAAAACTTGTCGACTCACCTTCCTGTGTAAGCGGCTCACACCATTGGCTGCCCCGCTCCCGCGAATCGCCAGATACGCCATGTTGAAAGGCTCCGACGAGTCGTTGGGATTCTGGCGACCCAGCGCAAGCAGCTCATGGACTGAGATGCCCAATCTCTCTTTGGCATAAGCGCCGAGGTAGTGCTCAATGAGTTCCGGTGAGAATCGATCGAAGCCCGCGGACACCGCAGTATGAGTCGTGAAGAGGTTGCCCGCGCGAGTCACAGCCAGCGCAACTTCAAATGATTGCCCCGTCTCTTTCATGAAACTACGGGCACGTTCCAAGACGGCAAAGGCGGCATGTCCTTCATTCAGATGACAAACTTCCGGCTGAATGCCCAACGCGCAAAGCAGTCGCCATCCTCCGATCCCAAGGATCAGTTCTTGCTTGAGACGCAGCTCCGGTCCACCGCCATACAGTTCGCTGGTGATCCCTCGATGAACGGGGAAGTTCGCCGCGTCATTGCTGTCCAACAAATAAAGCTTCAATCGGCCGACCTGGACCTGCCAGGCGCGCAGCCACACCGAGTAACCAGGCAAGACGATCTCCAGTCGCAACCATTCGCCGTTTGCTTGACGCAACGGTGTGATCGGCAACTGTCCGGGATCGTTGTATGGGAAGAGAGCCTGTTGCGCTCCGTCCTTGTCGATCACCTGCCGAAAATAACCCTGTTGATACAGCAACCCCACGCCGACCACTGGCACACCCAGATCGCTCGCGGCTTTGAGTTGATCGCCAGCGACATTGCCAAGCCCGCCTGAGTAGATCGGCAACGCTTCGCTCAACATGAATTCCATGCTGAAATAGGCAACGCAGTTCAATCGAGTCTGCGGATAGCATTGTTGAAACTATGCGGGCGACTCCGCAGCCTGATGCTTGGCTTGCAACAAGTCTTCCACGGTTTTGCGAAAAACCGGATTGGCCAAGACACGCTTGATCTGATCGCGCGAAACCGTCTGCAAGACAACCCAAGGGTTTTGCGTGATTTCCCACAGATGCGGATCAAGCTGTCGCCAAACCTTGTCCGTCGCGTGATTCCAGGACCAACGCAGATCCAGTGCTAATTCGGCCAACGCATCGAACCCCTCAACTTTTAACGGCAGAAGATCTTGGATTGGGTGGCTGACGCGAATGTGTTCGCTCATAGACCTTCCTTTGAGACTCCTACGATGCAATTTGAGGTGTTGAGCGCGGCCAATGATCACCGTCGCATCGGTCGCTTTTCATCCGCGTTGATGACGTCGCTGGATGACGGCACCGGCTTGAGTTTCGGCGGTTCAGCCGCGATACGCAGCACATCACGACAATGAGAATGGCAATCAACACAGGTCGAGATCAGGTTGAGATAAGCGAAGGTTGTCCCTTCGAGGTTTTGCGCGTCACTGTAGGCATCGAGCTTTGCCGCTTGGCGGCGAAGTTCGGTTTTGAAGTGCGTATAAACTTGTTCGTCGGACGAACGCCAATCCTCAGCGTCGCACACTTTCAGGAGTTCCTCAGCCCCTTTTTCAATCAATTCAAAATCCTTGGCGACGAGTCCTTCGACGACCTTCTGCGAACTCGCGAGTTTGCTGCGCATCAAGACGTCAACAGGGGCCTTTTTCCGAGCCGGCGGTTTATCCGATGCCGCAAGGACTCCGAGTGCGACCAACGACAAAGGGACGAACCATGCCAAGTATCTCATTTTGAGTTCTCCATAAATGAGTGTGAAGCGATTTGAAATGGACTTAACCGACTCTCATATAGGCCGAATGAGCCCACTCCGAAAGATCCATTCGAAACGAGCTGCCAGCGGTCAGAGCGAGACTCGATTCTTCAGCGACAAGCCGCGCGGAAGCGATTTCTAGATCGCGCGGCAACACATAGACCATCAGCGCTCCGGACGACAGCGAAAAGAGTTTCGTGCGACTGTCGTTCTTGCGGGTGACGGTGCCACCAACAGGATCACGAACGAACGTATAACCCGTGACCCGCACGATCCCGGCGTCATAAGCGTCAACGCGACCGATGAAAAACCGGCTGCCGTCCCGTTCAAACAGGCGACGATGAACGACCAGCAGTTTGTCTTCCGATTGCAAAAGCATTTTGGCTCCCTCCTGTGACAAGTTCCCGGCGAGTCTTGAATTGATTGATGCCGACCTACCTACTGTCTCGTCGAGCATTCAACTCTGATATGCGGATTAGAGTCCCAAACATTCGCCGAAGCGGTCAATACCGATCAACTGCGTTCATCGCACTCACGATGAACCTCGTAGTGTTTCGCTCGGTAGCGGGTAGCGATCCATGAAGTATCCCAGACAATCTTGGTGAATCACGGCCTGGTTGCAGGTGAGCATCGCGGGGATCACGGTTCTGCGGAGCTGAATCCGTCCCTCTTCAGACGCAAGAAACTCGTCGGTCACATTTCGTCCCGATTCGTCGGTCACCACCAGAGGCATCGCGAACCCTGGCCTAGACCAACCCAACCACGATCCGGGGTGAAGCTCTTGAAAATTGAGTCGCTCAAGATCGTCGCGGAGAGCTAAATCGAACTCGGATGGACATGCAGCACGACCGGCGTCCTCGAACACAACATTCGCTCGGGAAGGGACGGAGAGTGTCGCGACGGTATGAAACAGGTGGAGATCTCCATCCGCTAAAGGGTGTGAGGGAATCTCGGCAAGATGCAGGCACGCATCCAGAAACTCGGCCGCATGGCGGACGCCACTTTCGTCTCCCACTTTGCCGCATTCGCATGTCACCGACGGAGCGAATTCCGCGAAGGCTCGCGACTGGACGCCCAGTGGATGCTGAAAAAAGACCGCCTGCCGACCAAACAGAGCGGCCAATTGCAGGTGCTGGTTCTCTAATCGAGTCACGCACGCATAATGAGGGTTCCAGCCGGTGTTGTTGTGCAAGTCGATGCTGGCGAAAACGTGTCGGTCGCGCATCTCGGCTATGACGTGCCGCATCAGGGCATGTTCGGGGGAGTCCTCGCGATCAGAACCTGGCCATACTCGGTTGTAATCGGGTTGATTGGGCAGGTGCCGCACGTTGGCCTTCGCGGCGGCCACATTGCCGACGAAGATGGACAAAGCTCTGGGGAGCGGTCGGTCGCCTTGCTTCTGGAACCACGCTTGCAAGGCGCGCAGCCCAACGTCTTCGTTGCCGTGCAGCAGGATCGAAAGAAAGAGAGGTTCGTGACGGCGACCGGGCAGGTGGATCAACGTCGGTTGTCCCAGCAGATCGGCAAGGTCAGTGGATCGGGCTTCGAGAAAACCGCGAGGAAGCTCTTCGATGATTTGCAGCATCGATCGTTTTATCCGGATCGACGGCGTCGTTGTGCAACGGTCGAACGTCCATGTATGCACCGGTTCGTCACGACGTTGCTGCTCACGGTAAGACTGAGTCAAAGCGACAAAGTCCTTGCCGTGTTGTTCGACAAAACGTCTTTGCCAAACGGCTCCGGTCTGGCCGCTACGAACCCGCGCCTCGATGATCGCCAGCCACGATGCTGCCAACGTGGGGTCAACCTCCAAACGCCGCAGTCCGGCGGCGGCTCGCGGCAGAAGTTCCGTCAGCAATAACTCACCAAGCGGGTGCCGAGCACCATCAAGCCATTGAACGTCGCAATCAAGACCGCAACGTGCAGCACGATAGAAGTTGTCGCGCGCTGCCTCGAATGGCAACGACGATTCGGGGGGCCTATCGTCTTGTGCCAGACTTTCCGCCAGTCCATAAAACAGAGCCATGTTGGCGGTCATGTCGATCAATGTTGGCCCAGCGGCCATCACGCGATGTTCGATTCTCAGATGCGGCGTGCCGTCGTCATCGAAACCGATGAGTGGTCGGTTCCAACGCCAGATCGTGCCATTCTTCAGACGGACGTGAGCCAAGCGATCCGACATGCTCTCCATCGCCAGCGGTAGCAGAACCGGGTACTCCTCGTTCTCGCAAAAGAGTTCTTCGAGACTTTCCCGTGCGTAGCCAGAACCAAGGGTCACGCGCGGCAGCGCATCGCCGCCGATGTCCACGGCCTGTTCAAAGAGCGGAATACGAGTTTCGTCCCAGAGACTCGCGCCAAACAAGAACGGCGAATTACTGGCGACAGCCACCATCGGGGCCGACGCGACAACGGCCGCGTTGTAATAGCGCACTGATTCCTGCATCGGAACTTGCAAGTGCAGTTGGAACGAAGTGGTCGCGGATTCGAGCATCACGTCGCGATGTTCCGTGATGAGTGTCTCTCGTCCCTTCAGGCTCAGGCGGATCGGCCTTCCCTGACGCAGCCGCAGCACTTGCTCGTTGAGTGCCTGATAGCGATGCAGCTTCGTCATGTTGGCCAACGAAAGCATCGAATCCGTGATCGTCGGCAGCAAACCGATCGCCACCACCGACGTGCCGAGTTGACCCGCTGCCGCATCACAATTTTGCCAAGTCGCACCGAGTTCGCTGGCGAGCTGCGCGAGCCCACGTCCGGCAAGCGGTTGCGGTGCGACGTTGAACTCGAGGTTGAACCGAGACAATTCAGGCACGATATCGGGCGATCCCGCTAACGCGATGACTTGCTCGTTCCATGGCGTCGGCTGGCACTCTGCGTCGACCAGCCAAGCCTCCAATTCCGCACCGACAATCGAGCGTTTCGCCGAGAACCGGTCTTCGCGAAACCACTGCCGCAAGACCTCCATTTCGTGCTTGACCAGTTTGTCGAAGCGATGGAAATCGTAGTACTTAAACCGGGGGCTAGCGATTTCCTGGCCCATGTCTTCTCCGTCGCGAACGCATGACAAATGCAGGCAATAACAGATTGAAGTCGTCGTGAACTCGATCCCCAAGAGCACCAAGAAACCGACCCTTCAAACAGCGCCCGGCTCTTTGGCCGGAACCCCTTTCTGATACTGGGTGTAAACGTAAACCGGAAGCTTCAAATCCCCCAAGTGAGTATGAATCAGCGGCAACACATCCGCCCAATCCAGTCCTCCGACCCCAGTAGCCAGTCGGGGAAGCGCAACACTCGCAATGCCCTGTTTGTCCAACTCGTGTCGGAGTCGCTTGAGGCAGTGATTGACGTTCGCGGTGCTGCTCTTGCCCGGCCTCGCTCCATGGCCGTGTTCCCCCTCTTGCGTCATGAGATTAATGACCCGGCCGCCAACCCCACTCCAGCTCCAGACTTCACCGGGCCGAGGATGACATTGTTGAGCATAGTGGCGGAAGTCTTTCACCATCGACGGCCACTTCTCTCGCAGGGATAGCGCGAGTCCCTGATCGAAGTGGTCATTGGGGGCCACGCCATGTGCAATGGCCTGAGCTTTGGTCAGCAGAATGTCACCGGAGACTTCGTAAATCATGTTCGTCGCTTTCTTGAAGAGAAAAGAAATCCTTGTAAACCAAACCACGCCATTTGTAGCCACACGCTATCAAGCGAGCAGCTTCGCTCACTTTGAGCCAATACCGCTCAGTGGGAAGACCGGCGTTGGACTCGATCACGGGAATCGTCGGCGCTGACGCAAACGATTCGCGTTTCCGGAGACTATTGCATCGACTGCGCCAATTGATCTCGGTACTCACGCCAGTCGTCCTCAAGCCTGTCAGATTGATTTCCGAGGAACGATGAGTCTACGGTTTCTCGCTGACCGCGAATTGAACTGAACCCTCGCCGATGGCGATCCCTCGATTGACCAGTGAGCATCTCGATGTCCGACTACCAAGTGACTCCACTCGACCAAGCCGTTGATTTCGACCATCTCGCATATTGGGATGTCGTGATTATTGGCGCTGGGCCAGCCGGCTTGGCGGCCGCGTTGACGACCGCACATCGAGGACTGACGACTCTCGTTGTCGAAGCCAAAGACGCCCCTGGCGGTCAGCCGCAGTTTCTGTATCCGGATAAGCGAATCGTCGATATCCCTGGCTTTCCCGACGGTATCACGGGGGAAGAACTCTCGGCGCGCGTGTACCGGCAGGCCGTCAACGCGCTCGTCCAATTTCGATTCAACGAAGAACTGCTCGACATCCACGACACCGACGAGACTCAACAACAAGACTCGCTTAAGAAAGTGACGACAAACCAACGTACCTATCATTGCCGCAAAGTCATTCTCGCCTGTGGCCTACTGCACTTTCCAAGAAAGCTACCGGTCTTGGATGCTCTCGATTGCAAGCTGGTGCATTACAAAGTTCCTCGTATCGCCGATTACTCAGGTCAGCGGGTCGCCATTGTGGGAGGCGGAGATTCCGCACTGGATGCGGCCGTAATGGTGCTGGAGCGACATGGCCAAGTTGACTTGATTGTCCGCAAAGACACCAACGGCAAGGCCGATACTCTGAAACGCATTCAAGAATCACACGGTCGAATCCACATGACCACCGAGATCACCGACGCACGCTGCGCGGGTAATGGATTGGAGTTGAAACTTTCCGATGGAGAAACACACACGTTCGATCTCGTTCTCGTGCAAATCGGGTTCTTGTCGTCCGAAGAGATTTTTCGACGACTCGATTTACGAATGAACGACAACGGCAGCGTCGCAGTCGATTCGTATTTTGAAACCAGTCGTTCCGGGATCTTTGCCGTCGGCGACGTTCACGGCGACATCAAGTTAATTGCGGTCGCTTGGGCCGAGGGAATTCAAGCTGCCATCTATGCGTTCAAGGAAATCACCAGCCCCTTCTGGCTCAATGAAAAGCGGTTGCGAGATTCGAAGACAAGCTTGATTGGCGACAAGCTCGTCGAGGCGGCCAGGGTTCAGGGATAACTGTTCTCTTGGCGAAACTCTGGTCGGTGTAAAACGTGCGTCACGCTTGCGCACTCGAATTGCAGTTCCAAAGAATGCGGCAGATTCGAATCCAGTTGTTCCTCCCCCTGACTGAAAAATCCAAGGAGTTAAAATCGAAGATGAGCCTATCCGCTGAACCTCAGCCAATCGGCCAACTGACGATCGATTTGGGATTGCGACCTGAAGATGTGGAACCAATGGGGTGGTTCAAAGGCAAGCTTGCCCTTGGCCTGGAAAGTAGGTTGGCCGAACGACCGAGGGGGAAGTACATCGGCGTGACCGCGATCAGCCCGACTCCACTTGGTGAAGGCAAGACGGTGACGGCCATCGGTTTGGCAATGGGGTTGTGCAGATTGGGTCGGCGAGCCATCGCCACTTTGCGGCAACCTTCTCAAGGCCCGGTCTTCGGAATCAAAGGTGGCGGGGCTGGTGGCGGAATGGCTCACTTGTTGCCCGCCAATGACATCAATCTGCACTTCACCGGCGATCTGCATGCGGTGACCTCAGCTCATAACTTGCTTGCGGCCATGCTCGACAACCACATGTCGAGACAATTCACGCCGGTGTTGAATCCGACCAGCGTCACCTGGCGACGCGTCATTGATCTCAATGACAAAGGGATGTCGCAGATCATCACGGGGCTTGGTTCGCGCCCAAACACAACACTGCGTGAAACCGGATTCGATCTCACGGCCGCCTCTGAGGTGATGGCCATTCTAGCTCTCACCACCGGCTTAGCTGACCTGCAAGAACGATTGGGGCGAATCGTGGTCGGGCGAGACCGCGACGGCCAGCTGGTCACGGCTCGTGAGATCGGATGTGTCGGTGCAATGACCGCTTTGTTGCGCGATGCCATCCGCCCCAATCTGGTTCAAACCTGCGAACACACTCCGGTATTGGTTCATGCGGGGCCGTTTGCGAACATCGCTCACGGAAACAGTTCCGTGCTGGCCGATCTGGCGGCGATCCGACTGGGGGATTTTGTCGTAACGGAAAGTGGCTTCGGGGCCGACTGCGGTGCCGAAAAACTATTCGACATCAAATGCCGAGTGAGCGGCATCTCACCCGATGTCGAAGTGCTGGTGTGTACGGTCCGCGCATTGAAGTATCAAAGTCGTCGATTCGATATCAAACCAGGCAAGCCATTGCCGGAGGATCTCTTCGAGGAGGATCTCGACGCCCTGCAAGCCGGCCGAGCGAATCTCGAAGGCCATATCGACATTCTGCGAAAGTTTGGAATTCCCATCGTCGTGGCCATCAATCGGTTTCCCACCGACACGGATCGGGAATTGGAGGCCGTGCGTCAGATCGCGATACAAGCGGGAGCTTCCCACGTTGCCATCAGTGACGCCTTTTCTCGCGGCGGCGTGGGGGCCGAGGAACTCGCGCGGGCCGTCATCTCGGCCTGTGAGCTGCCCAGCCATTTTCGCTATCTCTATTCGCTCGACCTGCCGTTGTTGGAAAAACTGGAAGTGGTAGTTCGTGAGATTTACGGAGCCGCTGGACTAGATGTCGAACCCCACGCTCGGCAACAGTTGGAGTCCTATCAAGCGCTGGGCTTCGGCGGTCTGCCGGTTTGCATCGCCAAGACGCAGTATTCCTTCTCACACGATCCGAAGCTGTTGGGGCGGCCTCAGGGCTTTCGCTTTCCGATCCGTGAAGTGCGACTCTCCGCTGGAGCGGGCTTTGTCTATGCTCTCGCGGGAGACATCTCGACGCTGCCTGGACTCCCCGCCTCGCCCGCCGCCTTGCGGATCGGGGTCAATGAACACGGTGAAGTCTTCGGGATCAGCTAACATGACCACGTTGATGTTTCAGAGTTTGGCGATTTCGTTATTGCTGGGTGGGCTGGTCGGCTTGCAGCGGCAGCACGTCGAAGCGCCGCTGGGTGGCGTGCGGACATTTCCACTGATCTCGGTGTTCGGGTCGTTGTGTGCGATCCTGGCGGAGCCGTTTGGGGGCTGGATGATCGCCGCCGGATTGCTCGCGGTTGTGACGGTGATTGTCGTCGGGCATCAGCATCCGTCCCCGAAGCTCGAAGGCGAGCGCAGTCTCACCACCGAAATGGCGATGCTGTTGATGTTCGCAGTCGGAGCCTTGTGTGTGCATGGTCCCATGATTGTGGCCGTCGCAGTGGGAGCCGGAGTGGCCGTACTATTGCAACTGAAACCACAACTACACGGCTTGATCGCGCGGCTGGGGGACGTGGACGTCAAGGCGATCATGCAGTTTGTGTTGATCACGTTCATCGTGCTGCCGGTGCTACCCAATGAAACCTATGGGCCGCTGGATGTGCTCAATCCGCATGACATGTGGCTGATGGTCGTGCTGGTCGTGGGAATCAGTCTGGGAGGCTACATCAGCTACAAGTTCTTTGGACAAATGGCGGGGCTCGTGCTGAGCGGCCTGCTGGGGGGCTTGATCTCCAGCACGGCCACGACGGCCAGTTACTCGCGACGCACGGCACACTCGCCCGAAGTGGCGTCATCCGCTGCGACCATCATCGTTCTTGCAACGTCTGTCAGCTTGGTACGCGTCTTGTTGGAGATTGCGATTGTGTCGCGCGGCTTGTTTCTGACGGCGGCCGCACCGCTACTGATTCAACTCGTCTTATCCCTGGCGATAGCAGCCTGCCTGTGGCGGCGATCCCGTCGCGAGTCGGAGTCCATGCCGATCCAAGGCAATCCCACGGAACTCAAATCCGCCCTTTGGTTTGGCCTGCTGTATGGAGGAGTGCTACTGGGTGTCGCGGCCGGGAAAGAGTACCTCCCGGAGTCGGGCTTGTAAGGCGTGGCCATCCTATCGGGTCTCACCGACATGGACGCCATCACGCTCTCGACCAGTCGACTGGTCGAAGTCGGCCGGCTGGAACAAGACATCGCCTGGCGAGTCATCCTGACGGCTAGCCTGGCAAACCTCGGTTTCAAAGCCGGTCTCGTGGCCTGTCTGGGACATCGTCGATTGCTGAACCAGATACTGTGGCTCTGCGGCCTGACGCTCGTGAGCGGTGTGGCGCTGGTGGTCTTTTGGAAATAACGACGTCAGTCGATTTAGCAAATTCGTGGCAACGCGGCACCGATTGGTTCGTCGAGTGCCTGTCGGCCTCCCAATCCTCGTCGGATCACAACAGGAGAGAAGGTTCGCGTGAGAACTTCGCCGATGCGCCGAGCGGATTGATAATGTGGCAATTGATGCCATGCGCTCAGGACGCGACCGGCAGCTCCGTTCGGCACGGCGACGACCATCATCCCTTCGTTGGCGAGGAACACTGGGTCCAAGCCCAGCAACTCGCAAATTCCGCGAGCTTCCGGTGTGACCGGAATCGCAGCAGACTCGATAGCCAACGTGTGTCCGCACGCAGCAGCCCATTCGTGAAGGACGGCACCGACGCCGCCACGAGTGGCATCGCGCATTGCTCGCACGACGATGCCCGCGTCGCGCAGTGCCTGAGCCGCTTCCCAAACCGACGCACAATCGGTCGCTGGCGGGGGATTGAAACCAAGGTTTTCTCGGCAGCACAAGATTGCAACGCCGTGCTGACCCACGTTGCCTGTGACCAGCAATTCATCGCCGATTTCAATCCCGCGAGGTCCGGGCGGAATTGGCTCGATCAATTCGCCGATACCCGCCGTGTTGAGAAAGAGTTGGTCGGCTGCGCCGCGTGGGACCACCTTCGTGTCTCCGGCAACGACGGAGACTCCGGCGAGCTTCGCCGAATCGGCGACGCTCGTCAGCACGCGGCGTAGTACTTCGATTGGCAAGCCCTCTTCAATGATGAGCGACAGGCTGAGCCATCGCGGCCGTGCTCCCGCCACGATCAGATCGTTGACCGTGCCGAATACCGCCAGTGACCCGATGTCGCCACCGGGAAAGAATAACGGCGAGACGACGAAGCTGTCCGTCGTGAACGCGATTTCGCCCTTGATGGTCGGTAGCCGCGCAGCATCGTCTAACTTTGTCAGAATCTCTGAGCCGAGGATGCGTGCGACCTCTTGTTGAATCAGGCGACGGGACAGTAATCCGCCGTCTCCGTGTGCCAAGCTGATGATCTCGTCGTGTGCCAACGGCGGTGATATCGGACATGTCCAGGTTGTTGTCGCCTCGCTCATGAGATCGCACACGCTTCCTCGTTGAAATCCTTGCTGAAACGAATCCTCTTCGGCTTCGTCGAACACTCGATGCCGACAGGTCGGTCGCGAGCATCCCATCGGCCGAAGTCGGGAAGCATACTGCCGGCCTGCTCTGGCATTCGGATTGCTTGCCGTGAGGCCGACCGTCAGGCAGCATCCTATTCGAGGAAAGCTCTCCGCGGTCATAATAACGAAGTGAGCGATCTAGCCTCATTGTCCCCGAAGACTGAGTGAATCCGCACAGGCCGCACACCTTCGAGGTGAGCATCAGAAAGGAGTCCCGATGATCGCCCTGGATCTGTTACGGAAAGCTCATTTTGCCAGCGAATTGCCAGCCGCCGTGCTGGAACGACTCGCGGCGATTGCTCGTGTCGTCGAGTGGAACGAGGACGCGTTAGTCTTTCGCGAGGGTGAGCATCACGACGACTTGTACATCCTCAGTTCGGGGCACGTCGTGTTAGAAGTGAACGTCCCCGGCCGAGGCCATACTCGGATATTGACCGTTCGATCGGGAGACTTGTTGGCGTGGTCGGCCCTGCTCGGCGACGGCTTTATGACAACCAGCGCGATCGCCACTGAACCGACGCAAGCGATCGCGATCTCCGGATCGCAGTTGAGAAGCCTTTGCCAATCAGACCATGAAGTCGGATTTCACGTCATGAGCCAAGTCGCGTCCGCGCTGTCGAAACGCCTGCTGGCCACGCGGCTGCAACTGCTCGACTTGTTCGCCAAACCACACTGATGAAAGCCGTTGATGAACGCTGACTCTCCCATGTTTCTGGCGAAGGCCGACTTGCAAATTCTGATCGACCGTTTGGCAAATCAGGGCTTTGAGGTGATCGGTCCGACGGTCTCGCAAGCGGCGATCGTCTATGACCGAATCCAATCCGTGAGCGAATTACCGCAGGGTTGGACCGATCGGCAGGCTCCGGGCGAGTACCGCTTGGAACGCCGCAACGATGACGAACTTTTCGGGTACGTAGTCGGGCCGCACTCGTGGAAGCGATACCTGTTTCCGCCGCTGACAACGTTGTCGACGGCGGACCTCACGTCGAACGGATGGCAGATGCGCGCGGCCGACGACAATCCACCGAAGTATGCGTTTCTGGGCGTGCGAGCCTGCGAACTGGCGGCGATTCGGGTGCAGGATCGAGTGTTCCTCGAAGGTGCGTACGTCGATCCGGCCTATCAACGACGTCGACAGAACGCGTTCATCGTCGCCGTGAATTGCACACAAGCGGCGAGCACTTGTTTCTGCACGTCGATGGAAACCGGACCGCGTTGCCGATCCGGATTCGATCTCGCGCTGACCGAGTTGCCCGACGGCTTTGAGGTCGAAGTCGGGACGCCCGCTGGAGAAGAGTTGTTGTCGCAGTTGCCCACGACGTCGATCGCTGAAAAACAACTCAATGACGCCGAGCAGCGTCGGCAACGAGCCGTCGATCAAATCAGCCGTCACATGGACACGGACGGTCTGAGAGACCTGCTGCTGACGCGGCTCAATCATCCGCGCTGGGACGAGGTCGCTCAGCGGTGTTTGGCTTGCACCAACTGCACGATGGTTTGTCCGACCTGTTTTTGTAGCAGCGTCGAAGAGGTCTCTGATCTGGAAGGCCAGCACTCCGAACGAGAGCGGCGTTGGGATTCGTGCTTCAATCTCGACTTCAGTTACGTCAGCGGCGGGCCGGTGCGTCGCGATATTCGGTCGCGGTATCGGCAGTGGTTGACGCACAAGCTCGCCAGTTGGATCGACCAGTTCGGCTCGTCCGGCTGCGTCGGCTGCGGCCGCTGTATTACTTGGTGTCCAGTCGGCATTGACCTGACGGAAGAGGTCGCCGCGTTGCGGGAGGGAACGCCATGAACGTTACCTGCTCGCCGATCATCAATCCGTGGGTTTGTCACACGGTGCGCATCCAGGAGATCACTCCCGAAGTCGCCGACGTGGCAACCTATCATCTCAGCTTCGATGATTCCGCGATTGCCGCCGCGTATCGGTTTCAGCCGGGGCAGTTCAACATGCTGTATCTACCCGGTGTCGGAGAGGTGCCGATCTCGTTGAGCGCCGATCCGAGCAGTTCGGCGACATGGGCTCACACGGTCCGTGCGGTGGGCAACGTCACGCACCAGTTGGCTCGATTGCGAGTCGGTGACACGCTCGGCCTGCGCGGTCCGTTCGGCAGCAGTTGGCCGCTGTCGATGGCCGATGGTCATGATGTCGTCATCGTCGCGGGAGGACTCGGGTTGGCACCGCTTCGGCCGGCGATTTACGAGTTGCTCCGGCAAGCGGATCGGTTTCGTTCACTGACACTGCTTTACGGTTCACGGTCGCCGGACACGATCTTGTTTGAGCACGAACTTCCCGAATGGTCGCAGCGCGGGATGAGCGTGCAGCTCACCGTCGATCGTGCGAGCCCTGATTGGGCCGGTCATGTCGGCGTTGTGACGTTGCTGTTGGACCGACTGCCGTTGAGCGATCCGCAGCGCACGTCCCTGTTCATGTGCGGGCCGGAGGTGATGATGCGGTTCGTCGGCAAGTCGGCGTTGGCTCGCGGAATTCCGGAACAGCACATCTGGATGTCGATGGAGCGAAATATGCAATGCGCGATCGGGCTGTGTGGTCATTGTCAGCTCGGCCCGACATTCATCTGCAAAGACGGCCCGGTGTATCGACATAATCAGCTCGCTCCGTTTCTGAACGTGGAGGGGCTGTGATGTCTGCGAAACCGAAGGTCGGAGTCTTCAAATTCGCGTCCTGCGACGGCTGTCAGTTGTCGTTGCTCTGTGCCGAAGACGAATTGCTGACCGTTGCCGGAAAGATTGACATCGCCTACTTCCTCGAAGCAACCAGCCACATCGACGAAGGTCCGTACGACATCGCGCTGGTCGAAGGTTCGATCACAACTCCGGCTGACATCGGTCACATTCGCGACATTCGGAAGCGGTCCAAGTACCTGATCACGATCGGAGCCTGTGCGACGGCGGGGGGCATTCAAGCGTTGCGGAATTGGGCCGATCACGACGAGTTTCTGCGAGCCGTCTACGCGCGGCCGGAGTACATCGACTCGCTGGCGACATCGACCCCGATCGCCGATCACGTGCCGGTCGACTTCGAGTTGCGCGGTTGCCCGATCAATCGGTTTCAGCTCGTTGAAGTGATCGTTTCGCTCGTGAATGGTCGCAAGCCGAAGACGCCGTCGCACAGCGTCTGCCTCGATTGCAAGCGCCGCGGGAATGTCTGCATCACAGTTGCTCAAGGAGTGCCGTGCCTCGGCCCCGTCACGCAGTCCGGTTGCGGCGCGATCTGTCCAACCTTCGATCGCGGTTGCTACGGCTGCTTCGGCCCCGCCAAGCAGTGCAACACCGGCAGTCTTTGCCAACACTTGCTCGCCCAGGGAACGTTGGCCACCGAACTCGTCCCGTTACTGCGCAATTTCAACGGCTACGCTCCGGAGTTCCGACAACAAAGCGAACAACTGGTGCAGCTCAGCACGGAGGTCTTATGAGTCATCAATCGCACAAAGTCGGCTCCGCGACGGAGGCGGTCGAGAAGCTGCGAAGTGGTATGAATGTCTTCATTCACGGAGGCGCGGCGACGCCGACGCCGCTGATTGAGGCGCTCTGCCGTCGCACGGATCTCACCGATGTGAGGCTGTATCACATGCACCTTGAGGGACCGGCACCGTTTGTCGAGCCGGCCTGTCATGGGCGGATCACGTCGATCTCGCTCTTCGCGGGAGGGTCGGTGCGGCAAGCCATTCAGGAAGGGCACGCGGACTTCGTGCCAGTGTTCTTGTCGGACATCCCCGGCTTGTTTCGAAGCGGTCTGATTCGGCTGGATGCGGCGCTCTTGCAGGTCTCGCCCCCCGACCGTCATGGGCTTTGCTCGTTGGGAACGTCCGTGGATGCGGCTCGCGCGGCGGCCGATTGTGCGCCGTTGCTCATTGCCGAGATCAACCGTCAGATGCCTCGAACGCACGGTCATAGCGTGTTGCCATTGAACTCGTTTGCCGCGTGCATCGAGACCGATCGGCCGCTGCACGAACATCCGCCCGGTGTCGAAACACCTGTGGAGGCGGCCATCGGCGATCAGATCGATAAGCTCATTGAAGATGGAGCGACTCTGCAAACAGGGATTGGTGCGATTCCCGATGCCGTGCTTTCGCGACTGCATGACAAACACGACTTGGGGATCCACACGGAGATGTTTTCCGATCGCGTCGTCGATTTGGTTCACGCGGGCGTGATCACGAATCGTCGCAAGCGAATCTATCCCGGTCAGATCGTGACCAGTTTCGTCACGGGGACGCGGCGGCTGTTCGACTTCGTGGATGACAATCCGCAAGTGGCCTTCTATCCGTGCGACATCACGAACGACACGAACCTCTTGAGAAAGATCGAGAAGCTGGTCGCCGTGAACTCCGCGTTGCAGGTTGATCTCACAGGGCAAGTCTGCGCGGATTCGCTGGGGCATCGGATCTATTCGGGGATCGGCGGACAAATGGATTTCATCCGAGGCGCAGCGATGTCGCCAGGCGGCCGAGCAATCATCGCGCTCCCTTCGACGGCTGCTGGCGGTCGTATCTCGCGGATCACGGCGGAACTCACTGCGGGCGCGGGTGTCGTGACGACTCGTGGGCATGTTCAATGGGTGGTCACGGAATTCGGAGCGGTCAACTTACATGGTCTCTCGCTGCGGCAGCGCGGCGACGCGTTGATCTCGATCGCGCATCCCGATTTCCGCGGCGAGCTACGCGGTCAGCTCAACTCGATCCGCCACTACTGTTGAGGACGAGACGCGATGACATCTCCGCAAAACACTCGAACGATCAAAGTCGAAGCCCTCACTCGTGTCGAAGGTGAGGGGGGGCTCTTCGTCCGGTTGGTGGGGGACCGGATTGAAGACGTGCAGCTCACGATCTTCGAACCGCCACGTCTGTTCGAGGCGTTGCTGCGTGGCCGCAAGCTGGAAGAGGTGCCAGACATCACGGCTCGCATCTGCGGGATCTGTCCGGTTGCGTATCAGATGAGCTCGGTCCATGCGCTCGAAATGGCGTTGGGGATCGAGATCACCGAAGACATTCGCCGGCTGCGGCGATTGCTGTACTGCGGCGAGTGGATCGAGAGCCATGCGTTGCACGTCCATTTGCTGCACGCGCCCGATTTCCTCGGCTACGACAGCGGCATCGACATGGCCAAGGATTTCCCGAACGAAGTGAATCGCGGCTTGCGATTGAAGAAGCACGGCAACCAACTGTTGGAGATGCTCGGCGGTCGAGCCATTCACCCGATCAACGTCGCCGTCGGCGGGTTCTATCGAGCGCCACGTCGCGATGAAGTCGCGGCACTGATCCCAGACTTTGAATGGGGATTGCAAGCCGCAGTCGATACGACTCGCTGGTTGGCCACCCTCGACTTCCCGGACTTCACGCGAGCCTACGACATGGTCTGCCTCGTCCACCCTGACGAATACCCGATGAACGAAGGCCGAGTCGTCTCGACGACCGGCAGTTCGTGGGACGTTCGCGACTACGAGCAGGAATTCCACGAAGATCACGTCGCCCATTCGACCGCGTTGCAGTCGTCGCGAGGCGAGCGACAGGCGTGTTATCACGTTGGTCCACTGGCGCGGATCAATCTGAATCGCGACCGACTATCCCCGACCGCCCGCCGAACTGCCGACGAGATCGGATTCGAGACGCCCTGCTGGAATCCCTTTCGAGCCATCATCGCTCGCGGCTTGGAATTGATTCACGCCTATGAAGAGACGCTCGACATTCTGCGAACCTATCGGCCACCAGCGATCGCGCGCATCAAATACGAATATCGCGCTGGCCAAGGTTGCGCAGCGACTGAAGCGCCGCGCGGGCTGATCTATCATCGCTACGAAGTCGATGACGCGGGTTTGGTCACGTTCGCCAAGATCGTTCCTCCCACGTCGCAAAACCAACGGCAAATCGAAGACGATCTTCGCGACTACTTGCCGCATATTCTCACCGAAGATGAAGCGGCAACGGCACGGCATTGCGAGAAGCTCGTCCGCTGCTACGACCCGTGCATCAGTTGCTCGACGCACTTTCTCAAGCTGACGGTGCAACGCGATGGCTGAGATCAAACGACAGTCGCATTTATTGGTCGGGCTCGGCAGTCCGCACGGCGACGATCAAGCCGGCTGGTTGGTTGTTTCAGGGGTTGAACAGCGATTGGCTGGTTACTCAAAGACGCTGGCGTGCCGATTGGCGAAATCACCCAGCGACCTGCTGGATTGGCTAGACGAGGTGACGCACTTGATTGTCTGCGATGCCTGCGAGTCCGCGACGCAACTGGGAGAGCTTCGTTTTTGGCATTGGCCGGAGGATCGAGTCGTAAGAACTCGGTCCTCGAACAGTCATCAACTCGGTTTGCCAGAGGTTCTGGACTTGGCCACCACATTGGGACGGCTTCCCGCGCAAGTTGAGATTCGGACGATCGGTTGCGCGGCGTTCGCGCCAGGGACCGAGCCGTCGTTGCCCGTGCGCGATGCCTGTTCGCGATTGGCTCAGCAGTTGTTGGAGGACTTCGCGGATGCATGAATTCTCGTTGGTTCGATCGTTGCTGGAACAGGTTGAGCGGATCGTCACCGAACAAGGCGGCCGATCGGCCGTCGACGTTCGCGTCGAGATCGGCCCGCTGTCCGGCGTCGAACCACTGCTCGTGAAGGAAGCCTTCGGTCAGTTGTCAGGAGAGACAACTCTGATCATCGACGAAGTCCCGTTGACGGCTCGTTGCCACTCCTGCGCCCGCGAATTCGAGCTGAAAGACTTCCGCTTCGCCTGCCCGCATTGCAGCAGTCGCGAGACGAGCATCGTGCGCGGCGACACATTCCGATTGATGAGCGTGACTGTGGACATCTCCGACGATGTCGCAGCCGCTCGCACCTCTGATGAACTCCTTGAATCGGTTTCGACATCATGACACATCGCACCATCACTATTGCCCGCGATGTCCAATTCGTCGCGAAGCAAACTGCGGCGGAGGTCCGCGAGCAATTTGCTCGGCGGGGCACACTGGTTGTGAACCTGCTCTCGTCGCCCGGTTCCGGGAAAACATCGCTGTTGCAAGCGACCGCGCGGCATTGGCAGGGACGACATTCGATGGCTGTCTTAGTCGGAGACATCGCCACTGATCGCGACGCTCAACGGCTAACTCCGCTGGTTCCAGCCGTGCAACTCACAACGGGTGGCGCGTGTCATCTCGATCTGGCTTTAGTTCAGCGTGGCTGGGATGCTCTGGCTGCGGACAACGTGGAATTCTTGTTCGTCGAAAACGTCGGCAACCTCGTCTGTCCGGCATCGCATGATTTAGGCGAACACCTGCGCGTCATCGTGCTCAGCGTTCCGGAAGGTGACGACAAACCCGCGAAATACCCCAAAGCCTTCCGCACCAGTCAAGCGCTCGTGATCAACAAGACGGACCTGCTGCCCTACGTGCCATTCTCTGTCGAACACGCAACCTCGGACGCTCGCCAGATTCAACCGGAATTGGAAGTATTCTCGGTGTCGGCACTGCACGGCACGGGCATCGAGTCTTGGTGCTCTTTTCTCGAACAGCAACGACGAAGGCTGTTGGCTGCTCAGCAAGCTTCACAGATTCAACAATGACGGCACCTGCATGCAAATCGCACGACGCATAATTATCGAGGGACGAGTCCAGGGACTCGGCGTTCGGCCGTCGATCGCGCGGTTGGCAGAGCGACTGGGAATCGCCGGTCGAGTGCGGAATCGGCTGAGCGGGGTCGAGATTGAAGTCCACGGTGAGTCCGAAGTCGTCGCTGCGTTCGAGGCACAATTGGCCTCTGCACTTCCCGAACGAGCGGTCGTTGATCGACGCGAGTCGGAAGATTGTCCGACTCGCGATTCATCCGACAAACGATTTCAAATTGACGCAACGTCAGAGGCCGGGGCGGTGCGTGCTCAAGTGCCGACGGATGTCGTGATGTGTGCCGAGTGTCTCGACGACATCCGTGACACGTCGGGTCGGCGTTCCGAGTACCCCCTAACGACCTGTGCAGCATGCGGCCCTCGATTCTCGGTCGTCACCGCGATGCCCTTTGAACGATCGACGACCACGCTTCATTCGTTCGCGATGTGCCCGGCATGCGCTAAGGAATACGCGGACTCGAATGATCGACGGTTTCATGCACAGACGATTGCCTGTCCGAACTGCGGACCGCGCGTGTGGTGCGTCGATCGTCCGGGAAACTGCGTAGCATCGCAACATGAGGCTATCGACGTGGCGGTCAAAGCCTTGCAGGCGGGCCAGATCGTCGCGCTGCGAGGCATCGGCGGCTATCAGTTGTTGTGTGATGCGACGTCATCCGATGCCGTCAGGCGATTGCGAAGTCGCAAGCAGCGGCCGTCGAAGCCTCTGGCCGTGTTAGTCGAATCGCTGGAAGTCGCTCACAAGCTGGCCGAGATCTTCGCTGCCGACACGGAGGCACTCACATCACGAGCCAATCCGATTGTGCTTCTGGCCGCGCGAGCCGATTCCCAATTGGCTGCCGAGATTCATCCGGGGTTGCGGGACGTGGGAGTATTGTTGCCGTCGAGTCCGTTGCATTGGCTGATTGCACATCACTGCGGACGGCCTCTCGTAGCAACCAGCGGAAATCTGGAAGGCGAGCCGTTGGTCGTCGAAGTTGCCGAGGCCGAGGTGCGTCTAACGAACATAGCCGACTTGTGGTTGCATCACGATCGGCCGATCGCGAATGCCGTCGACGACAGTGTCGTGCGCGTGATCGCTGGCAGAGCGGTGACGCTCCGATTGGGGCGAGGTTTTGCTCCGATCGCGATGCCGGAGTGGCCATGGAAGCGGAACGGTCAGAGTTCTGTCTTGGCGACGGGCGGGCATTTGAAGAACGCGTTCGCACTCGACAACGGCGAACAAGCGGTGTTGGGACCGCATGTCGGTGACTTGGATCGCGAGGAGACTCGGCAACGATTCGTGCAACAGGTTGAGCAGACGACCCGGCTCTTCGGAGCAACGCCGAAGCTTGTCGTTCATGATTTGCATCCAGGTTACTTCACGACGGAATGGGCCATGAGAACTTCGGCGACTCTTGGTGATGTGCGGCATATGGCCGTGCAACATCATCATGCTCACGTCGCGGCAGCGAGTTGGGAATTCGGTTGGCTGGACCGTGAAGTGTTGGGCCTGGCTTGGGACGGAACTGGCTACGGGGCAGATGGCTCGATCTGGGGAGGCGAGACATTGCGATGTCGCGGCAGTCGATTCGAGCGGGTCGGCTCGTGTCGTCCGTTCCGACTTCCCGGTGGCGAAGCGGCGATACGCGATCCGTGGCGCTTGGCCGCCGTGCTTTTGCGCGAGGCGGTGGGAGAGACAGCAGCTCGGCAGTTTGTCGCACGTTACATGTCGGTGACCGAGCACGAACGTTTCTTTTCGATCGCAGCTTCCGAAAGCTTCTCACCGCGATGTTCGAGCATCGGTCGGCTGTTTGATGCCGTGGCCGCGTTGGCACTGGAAGTTTCGCGAAGTGATTTCGAGGGACAGCCAGCAATGTTGCTGGAAAGTCTGTGTGAACGTCGAACAGGCACGATCGACTTCGTGAAGACCGACGTTGAAGGCAACTTGGATTGGCGACCGTTAGTTCGCCGAGTCTGGCAAGACTTGACGAATGGAGTGCCGACGTCGCGAGTCGCCGAAGTGTTTCATCACAGTCTCGCGCAGTTCGCCGTCGCGACGGCGCGTCGTCATCCCGAGTTGCCGGTCGTCTTGTCTGGTGGAGTGTTTCAGAATCGGTTCCTTGTAGAATCGATCATCGAACAATTGGGGGCAGACGCATCACGGATAGGGCTATCGGAAATGATTCCGCCGAACGATGGAGGCCTCGCTGCCGGTCAGTTGGCAGTGGCGATGATGCTGCAGGAGAGCGTTTGACATGTGCCTTGCCGTACCTGGAAAAGTCATTCGTTGGTTGGATCGCGATCCACTGTTTGCGCGCGCGGAGATCGAGTTTGAAGGAGTGCGCCGGGCCTGTCACATGGCGTGCGTGCCTGACACGGAAGTCGGCGAGTTTGTCATCGTCCATGCGGGTGTCGCGATCAGTCGCGTGGATGCTGCGGAAGCACAGCACATCCTTGAAGAGCTTCGCCATCTGTCCGACGCATACGAGGAGTCGCCGCCATGAAACTCGTCGATGAATTTCGTGATGTCGAACTGGCTCGATCGCTGGTAGTTGACATTCGGCAGCGAGCAACTCGGCGCTGGGTGCTGATGGAAGTCTGCGGCGGGCAGACACACAGCTTGTTGCGGAACGGCATCGACGCCGCATTGGCCGACGTCGTGGAGCTGATTCACGGACCAGGTTGCCCAGTCTGCGTGACTCCGGCCGAAGACATCGACTTGGCGTGCCAGTTGGCTCAACGGCCGGAAGTGATCCTCACGAGCTTCGGGGACATGCTTCGCGTGCCAGGCAATGCTGGTAGCTTGCTTGATGCGAAGACGCGCGGGGCGGATGTCCGCATGGTCTATTCGCCGCTCGATGCGGTCGCTCTTGCTCAACGTGAACCGCATCGTCAAATCATCTTCTTCGCAGTCGGTTTTGAGACAACGGCACCAACCACCGCTCTAGCCGTGCTGCAAGCGGATCGGCTGGAGTTGGAGAACTTCAGCATGATCGTCTCGCACGTGCGCGTGTTGCCGGCGATGACCCTTCTGATGCGGGCACCTGACAACCGCGTGCAAGGCTTCCTCGCCGCGGGTCACGTTTGCACGGTCACCGGCTTCGCCGCGTACGATGATTTCGTTCGCGAGTTTCATGTGCCCGTCGCGGTCACCGGATTCGAGCCACTCGACTTGCTGGTCGGAATCCGAGAATGCGTGACTCAATTGGAAGCGCGGATCGCGTCGGTCGCGAACTGCTATGGCCGCAGCGTGCAGCGTGCCGGAAATGCCGATGCTCAACAATTGATCGACCGGGCTTATCAGATCACCGACGGACCGTGGCGCGGCTTCGGAAACATTGCACGCGGAGTCTTGCGGTTGCGTCCAGAACTAAAACGCTTCGACGCGACACAGCGGTTCGAAGCCACTGAATCGCTGCCATGTCTCACCAACGACTGCCCAGCTTCCGAAGTTCTCTCAGGCCGCATCAAGCCACGGGAGTGCCGTCACTTTGGTACGACCTGCACGCCCGCAACTCCGTTGGGAGCCCCGATGGTCTCATCGGAAGGTGCCTGCGCGGCTTACCACCGTTACGCTGGCCAGACGGAGCGCCACGGCCTCGCCGGCCCTTCGTGATTATCCGGTTCGCAGAAATTAGCTGCGCGTCGGGATCTAGCTTTTAGCGCAGACGGACTTGATCAGATCGGTGTTTTGTCGCGACATAGGTGATGTCTGCCACTCACTTCTGATTTCGCTTTTCGGCCGTGACTTCCCGTTCCAAAACGTTCTCGGCCACCGGCTGAGTGTGATTCGAACCGGTCGTCGTCACGCGGAACTTCCACTGCAACTTAGCCTGGATGCCGGCTTCACGCATCACCTTCGCCACCGTCTTCTCTTCGTCGAAGAATTCCTCCGCTGCCGCTTCCACACCGTCAGCCGCACGCGGTTGATCGCGTCGAGCAACTGCCGCACTTGCGTGCTGCTGAACCGCCGACAGAAATCCCCGGCGGTGGTCGGATTGGGAATCGAGTCGGCTCCGCTCGAGTTGAGGAACGCTTCGTCGTTCCGCCGCCGCACGAGGTGTTCAAGGCACGTCCCCTCGCACAACGCATTCATTGCCAGGTTCAGCACATGATCCGACTCATCATACGGACAGCGCCACTTGAGAATCGGCGCGCCCCGATCAATGGCATCGATCAGTTCGCTCTCGCGATCGACTCGCAACATCAGCGGCACACCGCCATAAACGATGGCTTGCGTCTTCTCCGCCAGTTAATACGTCAGCCCCGTCGAACTGAGCACCGCTGGAGCTCCCGACATTCTCCGCAAAAACGCGAGTCCCGGACGCTTTCAGCCGGTTCTCAATCCGCCCGACGAGCCAACTTCCTCGCGATTCTTCCGGCATTGCTATTCATTCGAAATCCCTCCGTGACTGGTGTGCGATGATTCGTTGACCACCCTCAAACACTACAAATCACTCAGAGATTTCTTTTCTGTGAATGGCTCAACAAAGCTTTCTGGGAAAAGGTCGCTGGTTTCAAGACTAACCAGATGCGCCAGTGAGGGCGAGCGCTTCCCATGACAAAGAATCCACGTTTCGTGGAACATTCATCATCGCTCGCGCGTCGGGTTAGTGAGTCACCCATCGGCCGCTTCGCGCGCGGTCGAGCCGGCGACTGGTTCGGTCGGCTCGACGGAGATTTGAGCAGACGTGCCGGGGACGAGTTGCGGGCCGGTCTTGTGTTCTTCGAGGATGCGTTTGAGGTGCTCGGAATCCATGACCTCGATTTCCAGGAGGTCTTTCGTCATGTGTTCGAGCACCTCGCGACGTTCGTTCAGAATGTCGAGCGCAATTTGGCTCGATTCGTCGATTAGGCGACGGACTTCCAAATCGATTTCGCGAACGGTGTCTTCGCTGTGAACCGCGTCTCCACTGGTAGCCGTGCCCAGGAACGGCGAGCGGCGCGACTCACTGTAATACACGCGGCCCAGCTTCAGGCTCATCCCGAATTCCATCACCATGCGACGCGCAATGTCGGTTGCGCGCTGCAAGTCATTTGAGGCACCGGTCGAAGTTTCTTTGTAGATGATCTGCTCGGCCGCGATCCCGCCGAGCAGCACACAGATGCGGTTATAGAGTTCGTTTTGCGTGACGAGTTGCCGGTCATCTTCTGGCCGCTGCATCGTGTAGCCAAGCGCTCCCAAGCCGCGTGGGATGATCGAGATTTTGTGAACCGGATCGGTGTGCGGCAGGCTGCACGCGACGAGAGCATGACCGCATTCGTGATACGCAACGCGGATCTTTTCGTCTTCAGGAATGATCCGCGTCTGCTTTTCGAGTCCGGCGACAACGCGGTCGATCCCTTCCTCGAATTCGTGCATCGTGACGGATTTCTTGTTTTCACGAGCGGCCAGCAGCGCCGCTTCGTTAACCAGATTCGCCAAGTCCGCCCCGACAAACCCCGGCGTGATCTTGGCCAGACGCATCAGGTCCACGCTGTCGTCCATTTTGATCTTCTTGGCGTGGACTTTCAGAATCGCCTCGCGGCCGCGAATGTCGGGACGATCGACGAGCACATGACGGTCGAATCGGCCGGGACGGAGCAGGGCAGGATCAAGGGTCTCCGGCCGATTACTCGCGGCCATCACGATCACGCTTTGATCGGAGCTGAACCCGTCCATTTCAACGAGCAGGGCGTTGAGCGTCTGATCGCGTTCGTCATGTCCGCCAGGCATGCCGCTGCCGCGAACTTTCCCCAGCGCGTCAAGTTCGTCAATGAAAATGATCGCTGGCGCGCGCGAACCCGCTTGCTGAAACATGTCGCGCACGCGAGCCGCTCCGACGCCGACAAACATCTCAACGAAGTCCGAACCGCTCAAGCTGAAAAACGGCACACCTGCCTCGCCGGCCACCGCTTTGGCCAACAACGTTTTGCCCGTACCCGGCGGCCCGACCAGTAGCACACCGCGCGGAATTCGCCCGCCGAGAGCCTGATATTTTTGCGGCGTCTTCAGAAATTCGACGACTTCCTTGAGTTCCTCGACCGCCTCGTCGATCCCGGCCGCGTCGTCGAACGTGACTTTGACGTCTTCTTGAGCGAACAATTTTCCGCGGCTACGGCTGAACGACATGGCTGCCCCGGGCCCGCCGATCCGCCGCACGATCATCATTAGCACAATGAAAAACAGGATCAAGAACCCGGTGTAAAACAACAGCTCAGGCAACGCAGACGGAGGCGACGGAAACCCTTTATCGATTCCCTTCAAGTTCAAGATGTCGTCGAGCTGTTTTTGATGGACCTCCTGCCAGCCGTCAATCGGAACCTGATAAAACGCGGTGCCGCGCGGCGTGTCTCCGCTGGAGTCCTTCGGCTGATCTTGGAACGTGATCGATCCGCGGCGAATACGGAGTTCGTAAACGTTCCCTTTGTGATAGTCCCCTTTTTCCAGGCCTTTCACGAACTCACTAAACGTCAGGTCTTTGGCCGTCTGGCGTTGCCCAAACACGGAAAAGACCAGCGCCGCAGTCACGAGGCCCAACATCAAGTACCAAAAGAAATTGTTCGACCCGGACGATTTGTCGGGTCGGCGAGGCGGGATCGGATCATTGGATTTGGTCGGCGGCAAGTCTGGTTTCGGCATGATGTGAGGGACTGTAGGGCTGCCCTCCGAAGCGGGTCAATCGGATGGTCGCCCATTGGTGAAAAAACGTGAAATGGATGTTCACGGCGAGACTTTTCACCGTTCCGGAATTCTGCTCAAAAGTAATGGACTTGGCAAACAGTTTGTTTGTTTGTCGGTCAAAGGATTGAGCTCCATGTCCAAGTTCAAAGACTGGCCGTGGATCAGCCACTCGATGGCGGGTTGTGCTTGAGTGAGGCATTGGGGTTTGCCGAGTTCTCTTGTTTGACCGAATCGGTTGCGGCGAAGTCGCTGCGCACCTGGATCGCCGCAAGCGTTTGACATTCGACTCACATTGCCGCCAGCCAGTTGCACAACGACCTCTCATACGGATCGCAGAAAATACCTGCGCGTTGTCCCGCTCGGCTCGTCACGCGGAGCGGTGACGGCTACGTAGCCATCACGCTCCCGCGTGATGAGCTGAACGCTTCACGACGCGCGGAAGTTTTCTGTGATCGGGATCAGGAGCCGGCCGAGTTGATGTTTCCAGCGGTTCGCTAGCGGCACTCGAGGCCGCCGTCACAGCGCAACTGGAAGCGCGGCAAGTTCGCGATGCGGAGTGGATGCTGACTTGAGCTTGAGACGAGCGTTATCGGTCTAAACAGTCGATTCGTGTGGCGTCGGGTCGGCCGGTAACAGCGTGATCAGCAGCAGCGCCAGCACCAGCATCCCGGCCGACACGTAAAAGCTGGCGATACGACCGTAGCTGTCGGAAATCAGGCCGAAGGCCAGCGACGAAAAACCGGTCAAAGTATTGAGCACGCCCAGGTAGGCCATGTTGACTCGCACGAACTTCTTCTCGGAGGCGGTCGTCACATAATTCGGAAAGTAGGCTCCGAACAATTCGCCGGAACCGAGTAGTCCGAAGGTCAACAAAAACCACTCGGCGTTGCTGTTGAGTGCCCAGCCCATGCCGAACAACAAGATCGAGGTCGTCGCGATCAAGGTGGCTCGTGGACTGGCGGTTGCCAGTAGGCATCCGAGCACGACTCCTGTTACCGCTTTGAAACCAAACCTCAAGAAAGTCTGTGCGCCAACCGTGTCGGTCTTGTCGCCCAGCAAATCTTTGGCGTGCAGCGACACGTTTGCGAAGATCGCGTTCCCGCCGGAATAGACGATGACATAAATCACCACGGCGAATAGCACGGTTCGGTTGCGAGCAAACTGCTTCACTCCGGAGATGATTTCCACCAAGGGGGTTCCTGAACCAGACTCGGATACCGACGCGATCGGGACGGTGAACAGGCTCAGTACGCACCCGCCCACCATCAGCAGCGGCGCAACAGCGGCGAACATCGCCAGATAGTTGTGCGGAAACTGCAAGCCAAACGACCAGCCGCCGAGCATCTTGCCATCAAAGACAGCATCTTGAAGCAATGCGCCAACGCACGCCAACACCGGCCCGGCTCCAAACGCAAAGCCCAATGCCGCGCCACGGCGCGACGTCGAGACTCCGCGCCGTAGCGAATCCCACAGGGCCGTCATCAGTACTCCGTTGCACATACCGAACACAGCGGCATGCCCGATCACCATGATCGTCGTCACCATTGGCGACAGGTTGAACCACAACGTCGCAGCCACCGCCGCTGTTATCGCCGCCATCAAGCTGATCGAAATCCACGATAACAGCTTCAAGAATCGAGGTTGCGGAAACCTCCACGCGATCACAACGGGCACAATCGTCATCCACAGATACACGGCGGACGGAAAGTTGCAGATCGTGTCGTTGTTCTTCAACGTGTTCAGCAAATTCGAGTGAACCAAACCGACGTACGTGATCGGCGCGGTCAGATACACGATCCCCCAATACGTCGCGAAGCAGGCGATGTTCCGCCGCTGCACGTTGACCGGCAACGGACAATCGTCGCGTGGATCAACTGGCTTATCCGGCAACTCGCGGATTTCGCTCATGAATGTATTCCTGGAAGCGCGACGGGAATGCGCCTTCACACACTAACCCAAAGCTTCGGGCGTCAGCGAGGCCGAACGTTTCCAAAGATTCTCGATTAGAAGTCTTCCGAAGCGGTCGCCCTCGCTTGCGCTTCGGGTTCGTGTGAATTACAGTTCCGCGCGTGAATCCGCTTGAAACAACATTGGGCCGACTGACATTGCCGAATCCGATCCTGGTCGCTTCCGGGACGTTTGGCTATGCGCGCGAGATGACCTCGTTCGCCGACTTCACGAAGCTGGGCGGCATCGTACCGAAAACTGTCACGCCGCTGCCGCGAATCGGAAACCCGCCGCCTCGCACCGTTGAGACGTCGTCGGGGTTGTTGAATTCGATTGGCTTGGACAACGACGGACTCGAAGCTTTCCTCGAGAAGCATTTGCCTTATCTGTTGAGTTTGGGAACGTCGGTTATTGTGAACATCGCGGGGCACGACATTGCCGAATTTGGAGTGATGGCGCGGCGGCTCAACGAATTTCGGGGGATCGCGGCGCTGGAGTTGAACATCTCGTGCCCGAACGTCAGCGGCGGGATCGACTTCGCGACCGATCCGAAGCTTGCGGCGAAAGTGATCGGCGATGTGCGCGCTGCGTGCAATCTGCCGATCCTGGCGAAGCTGACTCCGAATGTGACCAACATCGTGGAAATCGCGGCGGCGGCGGCGGATGCCGGGGCCGATGCGGTTACGTTGGTCAACACGTTTCAAGGAATGGCCGTTGATTGGAAGCGGCGCAAACCGATCCTTGGCAACGTGCTAGGCGGGCTGAGCGGCCCGGCGATCAAGCCTTTGGCACTGCGCATGGTTTATCAAGTTGCCAGCAAGGTGCGGATTCCGATTGTCGGTGTCGGTGGAATTCAATCGTTGGACGATGTGCTCGAATTCCTGGTGACCGGTGCGAGCGCGGTGCAAATTGGAACAGCCAATTTCTACGACCCGACTTTGGCGACACGACTGGTCGATCAACTGGCCGAGGTCGTTCAAAGCGAGGGGTGTCAGCATGTCTCAGAGTTGGTCGGGACATTGAAGAAGTAGTTTGAGGGACGTGATGCGAGTTCTTTCGGGCATTCAGCCGACGGGTCGGTTTCATTGGGGCAATTATTTCGGCGCGATCCGGCAGTACATCGCGCTGCAAGACAACGAACAGGCGTTTTATTTCATTGCGGACTTGCATGCCCTGACGACGATCCATGATCGCGAGGCATTACGCGGATTCACGAACGACGCGGCGCTCGATCTTCTGGCGCTCGGTCTTGATCCGGCCAAGGCGACATTGTTTCGACAGTCCGACATCCCGGAAGTGACCGAGCTAATGTGGCTGCTCACCACGCTCACGCCTATGAGCTTGCTCGAAAAATGTCATGCCTACAAAGACAAGCTGGCCAGAGGCCTGTCGGCCGATGCCGGGTTATTCACGTATCCGGTTTTGATGGCGGCCGACATCTTGTTGTACGACAGCGACATCGTGCCAGTCGGCGTCGATCAAGTTCAGCACGTCGAAGTGACTCGTGACATTGCCGAGAAATTCAATCGGACATACGAACGTGAGGTCTTTGTGTTGCCGGAAGCTCGCGTGCTATCGGAGACTGCGAAGGTTGTCGGCACCGACGGCGAGAAAATGTCGAAGAGCTACGGCAACACGATTGAGTTGTTCGATGATCCGAAGAAGCTCCGCAAGAAATTGATGTCGATCAAGACCGATTCGACGCCGGTCGAAGCTTCGAAAGAC
The DNA here is from genome assembly GCA_031375695.1 of Planctomyces sp. Taxonomy (GTDB): domain Bacteria; phylum Planctomycetota; class Planctomycetia; order Planctomycetales; family Planctomycetaceae; genus SXKJ01. The sequence continues at coordinate 13,695 of JANMIF010000128.1, read as the reverse complement.
CCGGAGCAGTGTTCGGTTTACACGCTTTACAAACTGTTCGCTGATGCCGAACAACAAGCGGCGCTGGCGGAGCGGTATCGTGTCGGCGGCATGGGTTACGGTGAAGCGAAACAAGCCTTGTTTGAAGCGGCGGATGCGTTCATCGGACCGGCTCGTGAGCGTCGTGCGTCGCTGGCTGCTCAGACGGGATATGTCGAAGACGTGTTGCAAACGGGAGCCGGGAAGGCTCGCGAGAAAGCAGTCGCCGTGTTGAATCGAGCTCGCGAAGCGTGTGGGCTGTCGCTGCGGAATTCGGTTTGACACAGCCGCGAGGACGTCACGCTGCTGATACAGTCTGCTGTATGACCTCACCGATCTTTGACGAACCGCGATCTGCTTACGTGCATGTGCCGTTTTGTCGGCATCGCTGCGGCTATTGTGACTTCACGCTGGTGGCCGGACGCGACGATTTGGCCGAGAGTTATCTGCGGGCACTGGGAATTGAACTCAGCCAACTGGAGCGGCCGCGCGAAGTGGACACGCTCTTTTTCGGTGGCGGGACACCGACGCATCTCGAACCGAAACTCTTGCGCGAGTTGTTGGATTTGGCCAATCATTGGTTGCGACTCGCGCCGGGCGGCGAGTTTTCGGTGGAAGCGAATCCGTTCGGGCTAACCGACGAGAAGCTCGCACTGCTGGCTGATGCGGGAGTCAATCGGATCAGTCTCGGTGTGCAATCGTTTGACAACGAATTGCTCAAACTGCTGGAGCGCGATCACACGGCGGCCGACATCCGCGACGTAGTGTCTCGCTTGCGGAAGCGGTTCTCCAATTTTTCGTTGGACCTGATCTTCGCAATCCCCGGCCAATCACTGGATCACTGGCGTGACACGTTGCAGCAGGCAATCGAACTCCGGCCGACTCACATTTCGACTTACGGGCTGACTTGGGAAAAGGGGACGACGTTTTGGTCGCGTCGCGCGAAAGGCTTGATCCGGCCGGCTCCCGATGATTGGGAACGCGACATGTACGCCGCCGCAATCGACGGCCTCGCCGCCGCTGGTTACGAACAATACGAGATCAGCAATTTTGCGTTGCCGGAGTTTCGCTGCCGGCACAATCAAACTTACTGGCGAGCACTCCCGTATTTCGGATTCGGACCCGGAGCGGCTCGGTACATCAATGGCGTTCGGGAATCGAATCATCGCAGCACAACAACTTGGCTGACGCGTGTTCTGGCCGGACAGAGCGGCATCGCGATGCGCGAAGAGTTATCGCCGGAAGCCCGCGCCCGCGAAGCCCTCGTGCTGGGCGTGCGACAGATCGACGGCGTGCTCCGCGACGAGTTTCGTGATCTCACGAATTTCGACCTCGACGATCTCGCTGGCCGAGACATCACTCGACAGATTGCGGCCGGCAACATTGAGGATTTTTGTTCAGGAATCCGGCTGACTCGTGTCGGCTTGTTCTTCGCCGATCATGTGGCCGTGGCTTTCGTGTGAATCGAATATTCGAGATTCAGCCCCGCCTTTCCTCGCTGCCTGGGGCCAAGCCGTCCCGATTAACTGGCGTGGCCTCCGCGCAATCGGCCGATACAATCCTCAGCGTCTTGTCTTGGCCGGATCGAGTTGGCCGCTCGATTCCAGGAGTTTGCTCATGTCTTTGGAAACAACTCGCTTGCCGGATGAATTGGCGGATCAGTTGGTGGAACTCAAGACGTGGGTTCGATGGCAGTGGATTCTGCGCGGGGCCGGACGGATCGGCGTGATCGCGGCGGTTGGGTTCGGAACCGCCTTGTGGGCCGATTGGCGATATGACTTGTCGCCAGCCACGCGACTCGCGGCAATTGGAGTGATCAGTGGAATCGTGTTGTTGGCGGCGATCATGTGGCTAGTGATCCCGTTGTGCCGACGAATGGGTTGGACGGAACTCGCGGCGCTGGCCGATCAGGCTCATCCGGAATGGGATGGATCGCTGACCTCTTCGGTTGAGTTGTGCGGGTCGAAAGAAGTCAGCGGCTTTGCCGGATCGCCGGTGATGCGCGAACTGATGTTGGAGCAAACGAAGCAGCAAGCACAGCAGCTTGATCCTGAAGAAGTCGTCTCGTCCCGGCGAGCGTGGAACGCAGTGCGAGCTGGTCTCGCCGCAGCGGTGCTGTTGTTCGTCCCAGTATTCATCGCGCCGAGCACCTATCGTCAACTTTGGGGACGGTTGCTTACGCCGAACGATAACTGGGGATCGGCCGGAGTATGGCAGATCGACGTGGCCGACGGTGATCGCGTAGTGGCTCGCGGGGCGGATGTCGAGTTGCTGGCGACGGCGAAGCGGAACGATGTGGCCGATCCGCCGAAGACGCTGATGCTCGAATGGCGTGACGCGGCGGGGACGGCCGATCGCCGAGCGATGCCGTTTGATGAGATTCGCAAAGCGTTTGTCGCGCTCGTGCCGCACGTCATGCGAGACGTACAATTCCGTGTCGTCGCGGAGAAACAAAAATCTCGCGAGTACCGCATCCAAGTGGTTGAACCGCCGGTCGTCACGAAGATTCGCCTGGATGTGGAACCGCCAGCGTATTGTGGCTGGCCGGCACAGTCGATTGACGGGGCGGTCGGTTCGATCCGCGTCTTTGAACAATCGCGGCTGCGGTTCTCGTTGGAATTCAACAAGCCGGTCGAGACCGCGCATCTCGCGTGGCAGCACGGCCGCGATCCGCTCAATGTGCAACTCGCCGCTGACCGCCGATCCGCGACGTTGGAATTTGCCGCCGATCCGAAACAGGCGGGACCGTTTTCGTTCGCTGTCGCTGATGAACACAAGCTGAAGAACAACGACATCGCTCCTCGCGAACTGCTGATCGCGACCGACGAACTGCCGAAGCTGGCCGTTCGGGGCGAGCACAGCACCGAAGTCCGCCCGGATGACGTCGTGCCAATCGAAGTTACAGCCAGCGACGACATCGGCATCGGGCAACTGGAACTGCATCTGTCGATCGCCGACGTCGAGCAACCGTTGCAACCGGCCGATAACGTGCAGGGCCAAAAACAAATCGAGCACCGCTTCACGCTGGACCTCAATTCGCTCAAGCTGACTCATGGCGACTTATTGGTTTACAAGGTGCGGCTGACCGACGAGCAGCCCCCTCCCGGCCCGCACGAAGTCTGGTCGCAGCCACGAGTTTTGCGGATCAACCGCAAGGCCGCGCCACCGGGAGCCAACGATCTCGCCAAGTCTCAAGAACAGCTTCGCGACGAGTTGCAAGACTTGCAGCGTGATGCCAAAGACCGCGCGAACGAGATCGAGCAATTCCAAAAGGAACTCGAAAAGACGCGTCGCGACAAAGACGTCCCGGACAAAGAACGCTTCGACGCTCTGACCGAAAAACTCGAAAAGCTGACTGAGCGCGGTGAGAAGCTTGCCGAGCAATTGGCTCGCGACCCGCTGTTCAAGGAACTCGGCGAGCAAGTTCGCGACGTCACCAAACAAGAATTGCAACGAGCCGAAAAAGAAGTCGCTGCCGCTCGCGACGAAAAACTTTCTGAGCAACAACGTGACTTGCGTCAGGCCAAAAAAGATTTGGACGAAGCCGCCAAGAAGCTGGCCGCAATCGACAAACCATTCCAGCAACTGGCCGATCTGCAAAAAGATTTGCTCGAACTCAAACGCCTCGCCCGACAAGCCGAACAGTTGGCTCAACGCGCCGAGGAATTGGCTCAAGCCGAGAAACCCGATTCGCACCAACCCGACGCGCAAGCAAGGGCGAACGATCCTCGACCCGACGACGCCGAGAAACCTGAAACGGCCAAGCCCGAATCCCTCGAAGCCGCCGCGGAACGCCAGCGTCTGGCCGATCAACAAAAACAACTCGCCGAAGCGCTCGCCGATTTGTTGAAGCGTCGCCCCGAACTTCTCAACGCCGCCAAGCGAGATCAATTGGAGCAGTTGGAAAAACTTGCCGACGAAGCCCGCCAACTCGCCGAGCAACAGCAGCAACTTGCCGACGCCCTCAAAGAACTACAGCAACAAGCCGCCGAGAAATCCGCTCAGCTCGCCGAAAAGCAACGCGACCTGCAAGCCCACGCCGAACAAGCTGCCGAGAAAACTCCCGCCGCCAACAAACCGAATGCGTCAAAACCTGACAGCAACAACCCAGCGACCGACGAAGGCAAACCGAAGGCCGCTGACAAACCATCTGCCGACAAACCAAACGACAACGCGGCAAACTCGCCCAATAAAAACTCGCCCGATCAACCGAATGCCGCGAAGCCCGACGGTGACTCGAAACCAAAGACCGAAAAACCAAACGCCGACTCGAAGCCGAACGCAAACGACAATCAACCGAAAGACAACAATTCGCCGGAGGCCCCGCAGCCGCTCAACCGTGACGCGCTGAATGCGGCGGCCGAGGCGTTGCAGAAAGGCGATCTGGCCGAAGCCTTGAGGCAACAGAAACAAGCCGCCAGCGAACTCGACCGCCTGGCCAACGATCTCGAAAAGGCCAAGGCCGACCTCAATAACCCGAAGCGTGAGCGCGGGGCGGATGAATCCAAATCCGATCCGACGAACACGCCGAAAGGGAATGATCCGAAGGACGGAAGCGACTCAAAGGACCAAAAGCTGTCGCAGCCGAACGAGCTTGCTGACGCGGCAAAGAAGCTGGCCGATCAACAATCCGACCTCTCCAAGAAGTCCGCCGAAGCCGCCAAGTCCGACTCGGCCGACGAGAAACAAAAGTCCGCCGAACAACTCGCTGCCGATCAAGCCAAACTCAACGACCAAATCGCCGCGCTTCCGAAGCCCGATGCCGCGCAGCCCAACAACAAATCCGATGACGCAGCCAGCGACAACAAGCTAGCCGCATCGGACAACAAACCGGCTGCGAATAACAAGCCGAATGCGAATGACAAGCCGGCTGCAAACGATAAACCGAAATCGGATCGTGCCGAGTCGGCTCGCAAGGAAGCGATGCAGCGCGCCGAACAAGCGGAGCAGGCTCTGAAAAACAGTGATCTCGAACAAGCCGCGCAACAGCAGCAGCAAGCCGCGCAAGCATTGAATGAACTCGCCAAGCAAGCCGCCGCACCGCAACCGGCCAAACCCAGCGAGGTCGATCAACCGAAAGCCGATCAGCAGAAGAGCGACAAACCAAACGCGAATTCGCCCGAAGCGAAGCCGCAACCCGGTAACGATCCGCCGAAGAACAATCCCGCTGGTGAAAACCAGCCGATGCCAAATGCCAAGCCGTCCGATCCACAAGCTCAACAGCTTGCGCAGTTGGCGGAAGAACAACGGCAACTCGCCAAAGAAGTGGCTCAGGCGATTCAGGAACAGCGCGGCGAACAACCGAAGCCACAAGAACCGGGACAGCAACCCGATGGTCAAAAGCCAGATGGTCAAAAGGCTCAACAGCCGAAGAGCGGAGAACCGCCGTCCGTTGCACAGCAAGCTCGTGACGCTCAGGCCGCGCAACGTGAATTGGCGGATGAGGCCAAGCAACTCGAACAGCAAGTGCAGCGCGAACTGGGTTCCGAATCGGCCGAGGCCAAACAGGCGCAGCAGACCGCTCGTCTGTGTGAGTCCTGAAGGGGGAAATCGTCCTCTGGCCAGTTTGGTCAGGCTTCACAATCGGGAAAAAGTGCCGCTCAGTCTGCTCAGCAGTTGTCCGATCAGTTGTCGCAGAACGCAAAAGCCAGTCCACAACTTGGCGAGCAAGCCGCGAAGCTCGCGCAACGACAACAGCAGGCGGCGCAGCAAATGGAGCAACTGGCTCAACAGCCGGGAGCCGCCGCCGCCGCACAGCAGCAAAGTCAGCAGGAAATAAACAACTCCACGAAGCAACTCGGCCAGAAGTTGGACCAAGCTCAAGAACGGCTCGGCCAACAACCGCTCAATCAACAGAAGGCCGCCAGCAAAGCCGAACAAGCGGCTCAGCAAACCGGCGAGGCTCAGCAGGCGATGCAGTCAGCGAAGCAAAACTCGGAACAAGGCAACTCCGCTCAAGCAGCTCAATCGGCGCAACAAGCCGCCGAGTCATTGCAGCAAGCGGCCCAGCAAACTCAAGCCGCATCGAAGCAAGACAAACCAGGATCAACTCCGCTGCCGCGCGGTCTCGGCAAAGAAGTGGCCGACGCTGCCGAAGCGCTGCGACAAGCGAGTCAGCAGGACGAGGGGCGGCAAGGTCAGCAGAGTCAGGGAGAGAAAGGCCAGCAAGGTCAAGGACAACAGGCTGGGCCATTTGGATCTCCGATGCCGAGTCAGCCGGGTTCGGCGGATGCTTCGCAGCAGTCCGCTCCGAAAATGACTTCGCCGCTCGTACAAATGGCCGAGCGATTGCGTGAGGCGGCTCGTGCATTGTCTCAAGCGGCCAATCAAGCCGCGCCGCAAATGGCGTCTCGCGACGGACAGTCTCAACCGAATGGACAGCCGAATCCTAGCAACAATCCAAACGGTCAACCGGCGGCAGGCGGAAAAAGCGGTCTAGGGAATCAAGAACCCGACAAGGGTGCGGACTTGCCGGTTGAGTTGGCCGATCAGATGAAAAAACTGACCGGGCGCGATTGGGGCAAGCTGTCGAGCAAGCTCAAAACCGAACTGCTGCAAGGAGCCAAGAGTCAGTCTCATGGCGATTACAACAAACTCATCAAGCTGTATTTTGAGGAAATCGCCAAGACACAGTCTGAGCCGAACAACGCGGGAGCCAAGCCATGACTGCTCGGTACGAGTTCGTGATTTCGGAAAACGGCGTAAACCGCAAATCGTTTGCGCTAATGACGCTTCATCAATCGTTTAATTTCGCGCTGCTGATCCTACTTTTGTCATTTATCGCACCGGCAGCTCGCGCGGCGGAACCTACGGAAGAAGAAAAGCGGATCGACGGAGCGATCACAAAGGCACTCGAACATCTTGCGTCGAAGCAGTTGGCCTCGGGAGCTTGGGCGTTCGACGGTATGGGGGAAGCGACTTCAGCGACATCTTTGGCCGTGATGGCGTTTCTAGCGGCCGGGCATGTGCCGGGTGAAGGGCCTTACGATCAACCGCTGCAACGCGGCATTCGCTGGGTGCTTGACCAACAGAAAGACAATGGATTGCTGGTCAAAGAAGGATCTCACGGACCGATGTATTCGCATGGCATTGCGACCTTAATGTTGTCCGAAGTGGCGGGTATGACCGATGACGGCCAATCTCAGCGTTGCCGCGAAGCGCTCACGAAAGCGGTGCGCGTTATCCTGGCATCGCAGAGCGTTCGCAAAGATCAAAACAACGCTGGCGGCTGGCGCTATCAGATCAACAGCCCAGACAGCGACTTGAGCGTCACTGGCTGGCAGTTGCTCGCGCTGCGAGCTGCGAAAAATCTCGGCTGCGATGTTCCGGCCGAACAGATCGACGCGGCGGTTAACTATGTGAAACGCTGCGCCACTCGCGGCAATCGAGGCTTCAGCTATCAGCCGGGTCAGGGGCCGACACCGACGATGACCGGGACCGGCATTCTGTGCATGGAGATTTGCGGAGTGCATCATGCTGATGAAACGCTAGGTGCCGCGCAGTTCTTGCAACAACAGCCGTTACGGCCGGATCAGGAATGGTTTTATTACGGCGTCTATTACTGCACGATCGGTATGTTCCAAGTCGGTGGCGAATCTTGGGGCCGAGCCAAACCGCATCTGATCCCGATGTTGCTGAACCTGCAAACTGAAGGGGGCAGTTGGCACGGCCGCAAAGGTCAGGAGCAAGGCATGGGAACCGTGTACGCCACAAGCTTGGCCGTGTTGGCACTATCGGCCGAGTACCAATTCTTGCCGATCTATCAGCGTTGAGGTTGTCTGCATGAATTGGCTGAAGCGCTGGCTGACTCCGCCGTTGATCGTCATGGCCGCAGTGGCGATGTGGATCGAGGAATGGCTGTGGGAGCATCTGAAAACGCTGACCGGCTGGATCGCGAAGTTTCCGCTGATCCGCTGGTATGAGTCGGCAATTCAAAAATTGCCGCCGTATCCGACGATGCTCGTCTTCTTGATCCCCGGAGCGTTGTTGTTCCCGGTGAAATTGGGCGCACTGTTCTTGATGACTCACGGTCAGTTGCTGTTGGGGATTGCCGTAATCGTCGCGGCGAAAGTGCTGGGAACGGCGATCGTGGCTCGGTCGTATGTGGTCTGCCTGCCGAAGCTGATGACGATTGCCTGGTTCGCTCGCCTGCACGATTGGTTGATCGGCGTGCGGAACTGGCTGTATTCGCGAATCGGGGCGATGCCGTTGTATCGGCGAGTGCGAGCGCGACTGTCAGCAATCAAGCTGGCAATCAAGGCCACGTTCGCAAAGTTGCGCGGGCGAGGCCGGCTGCTGTTGCGCTGGCGAGCGATCCGGCGCTGGCTGCGAAAGTCGGACTGACACTCAATTATTGCGAAGTTTGCAAAATGATAGACAAGAATTCGTCCGGCGTGGATCTGATGGACTCGGGATGGGACCAATGGGATGGATGCGACTGATGAAAATACATTCGTCGCAAAAGCCTGATGAAACTGACTGTCAAACGTGCAATCAACCACTGAGCACCACATGACCCCCACGATTTGGTCAGAAAAATTTCGGCAGCGGTTGAACGGGCACAGTCCGGGTGATGCGGCTCAGGTGATGAGCGTGGTGGATGCGGTACTGGCAACGGCTCGCGAGGCAAGTGCCAGTGATGTGCATTTGGTGCCGCAAGAGTCGAGCTTAGCGATGCAGTTTCGGTTGGATGGCGTGTTGCAGCCGGTGGCGGAGTTGCCGAAAGAGACTTCGGCGAATGTGATTGCTCGGCTGAAAGTGCTATCGGAATTGTTGACGTATCGGACGGACGTGCCGCAGGAAGGTCGCATTCGATCGGACGATCGGACGATCGAAATGCGTGTCAGCACGTTTCCCACATTGTTCGGCGAGAAGGCGGTCGTGCGGTTGTTTGTCGGGTCGGGGACGTTTCGGTATCTGAGCGAATTGGGCATGCCGGCGGATGTTCAATCGTCGGTTCAGCGGCTGCTGGAACGACGCAATGGATTGCTGCTGATCACAGGACCAGCGGGAAGCGGCAAGACGACGACGGCGTATGCCTGCCTGCGCGAGATCGTGAAAGGGAGCGGCTCGACGCGAAGCATCTCGAGTTTGGAAGACCCGATCGAGGCGGTTGTGCCGGGAGTGGCTCAATCGCAGATCAACGGGCCCGCGGGTTTTGATTATTCGACGGGGCTGAAGTCGCTGATGCGGCCGGATCCGGAAGTGATTTTTGTTGGCGAGATTCGAGATCGGCTCACGGCGGAGACTGCATTTCAGGCGTCGTTGACGGGGCAGTTGGTGCTGACCACATTTCATTCATCAAGCGCGGCGGGAGCGATCAGCCGCCTCAGCGACATGGGGATTGAACCGTATCTGTTGCGCAGCGGTGTTGTGGGGATTGTGGCTCAGCGATTGTTGAGGCGGCTGTGTGCATGTGCGACGAATGTTGATCAGAGTGAATCTGACCAACAGACAAGCATGGGATTGAATGTAAGTCGTGCGAAGCGGCCGGTTGGTTGTGAGCGTTGCGGGATCACTGGCTATCGCGGGCGGTTGGTGTTGGCGGAATTGTTGCAGCCGGATCTACAGAAGCTGGGGCGTGCGATCTTGTCTCGCGGTGATGCGACGGAGTTGGAAGGTCTGGCGGCGGAGTCGGGGATGTTGACGCTGTGGCAGCGAGCGCTGCGAGCGGTCGAGGTGGGTGATACGAGTCCGGAGGAAGTGCGACGAGTGCTGGGTTGGAGTGAATCTCGCGTGGCGAGTGAGGTGGTTTGAAGACGGAGTTGCGAGACAGTAACCCGAAGCGTCAGCGAGGGCAGGCGCTTCACGGAACACGGATTTTGATTGTCTTTCGGTGCGTTCTCCCTCGCTGACGCTTCGGATTACTGAGTTTGATAATGCCGGAAGCACAGACGAAATCACTGAACTTGCAAGATTTGGCGTTGCTAAATCAGCAGATCGCGGCGTTGGTGCGGGCTGGCGTGCCGCTCGAATCCAGTTTGGCGATGGCAGGGGATTCCGGGTCGGGAGATCAGGAAGTGTTGATGCTGCGATTGGCTCAACAGATGCGAATAGGACGGTCATTCACGGAAGCGCTGGAATCGGAAGGTGGCGAACTGCCGCGGATGTATCGGGCGGTGGTGGAGGCGGGAGCTCGGACGGGGCGGCTGCCAGAAGCATTGGAATCATTGGCGGAGTTCGCTCAGCAAACATTGCAACTGCGGCGTCGAATTGATTTGGCGTTGTTGTATCCGGCGCTCGTGGTGCTGATGGCGGGAAGTTTGTTCGCGGGGCTGGTGTCGTTCTGGGCACCGCGATTGAGCGATGCGTTTTATTCGTTGCAGCTTCCGGCGACCAAATGGGTGTCGGTGATGGTCTGGTTGGAACAGCGGCTGTGGTCTTGGGCTTGGATCATTCCGAGTGGGGTGCTTTTGCTAGGCGGTTGGTGGTGGTTTTCGACTCGCGGGCGACGTGGGATTCGCGGGACGACGGAGACAACTCCGTGGTCGGCGTTTCAGATTCTGCCGGGCGTGAGTTCGATCGTGTCGAACTTTCGGCGAGCGAACTTTTGTGACTTGCTGGCGATGCTGTTGGATCATCAATTGCCGTTGCCGGACGCCGCGCTATTGGCGGCGGATGCGGCGGGGGATTCGCCGTTGAAGCGTGTGGCTCGACGGATCGCGGACGGGATTCGGTCGGGAAATTCGTTCGCCGATTGTTTGGCGGTCGGTCGTGAGTTGCCGCCGTTTGTCTCTTGGATGTTGATTGTCGGCGAGCGGCAAGGGACGTTGATTAAAACGCTGCGGCAGGTGGCTGATGTCTGCCGGCAGCGAGCGGCGGCACAATCGGATTGGCTGCGTATCATGCTGCCGACGGTTTTGGTGGTCGTAGTTGGCGGGACGGCGGTGCTGGTGTATGCACTGGCGGTATTCGGGCCGCTGTCAGAATTGTTGCGGAGTTTGGCGCGATATGACCCGTGAGGGCGGACGCTCCACAACACAGTGAATTCAGAGTCTTGGAAATCAAGGTTTCGTTGAGCGTCCGCCCTCGCTGATGCTTCGGGTGAGTTGAGTTGAACATGGCGCAGTTTCGGTACAGAGCTTTGGATGAGAATGGCCTCAGCGTCGAAGGGGAGTTGGGGGCTGAGTCTGTTGGCATCGCTCGCGAGGAGTTGCAACATCGGGGTTGGCAGGTGATTGAGTGTAGCCAGCTCTCGCCGAGAGCGGAGCTTGGCAAATCACAAAGCGGCTCGGTCGGAAGGCCGGCTGGAACCCCCGCTTTCGCCGAGAGCGGGTTTCACTCGGAGACGTTGGGGCGGATGAGTTCGGCGGATGCGGCGGTGTTGGCCGGGCAGATGTCAAATGTGGCGAGTGCTGGGTTGCCGTTGTCGGCGGGATTGCGGGCGTTGAGTTGCGAGGTTCCGGCCGCGCGGGTACGGCGGTGGCTGCTAGCAATCAGTGATCGGTTGGAACGAGGGCAATCGCTCACTTCAGTGGCTCGCGAGGCGGATGGCGCTTGGCCACGATACTTCATGGCGATGTTGGAGACGGGACAGCGGACGGGCAAGCTGCCGGAAATGCTCAACGAGTGCGTGCAGCATTTGCGAACGTCTGCTGATGTGCGGCGGCAGTTATTCGTGGGGCTGGCGTATCCGGCGACGTTGATCATGGCGGCGTGGCTCCTGCTCAGTTTTTTGATGGGCTGGGTCGTGCCTCAATTTAAGGTAATCTTTCTGGGCTTCGGCACGGAGTTGCCGGGGATCACGATGGCACTCATCAGCGTCTCGGACGTGATGCACTATCTGGGGTTCTGGTTTTTACCGGCGGTGGTGATTGTCGGTTGGATCAGTTGGTTGGCTTGCGGCGCATTGGGCATTGAACGTCAGCGCGATGCGTTCGTGAGTCAAATTCCGTTGCTGGGCGAAGCCCGTCGGAGCGGCGCGTTGGCGGAGTTCTGCCGGCTTTTGAGCTTGTTGGTCGGGTATCGAGTGACTCTGCCAGAAGCGGTTCGTTTGGCTGCTGGAAGTTTGAACGATGTGGACTTGCGTACGGCGTGCTACGACTTGGCGCTGAAGCTGGACGGCGGGCAATCATTGCCGGCCGCGGCGAAAGAGACGGGACGATTCCCCGGTGAACTGGCTCATTTGTTTCGCTGGGCGGACCAAGGGGACGACTTTTCAGAAGGTCTGCGAAATGCCAGCGAAGTCCTCGCCGGACAAAGCCGCATTCACGCCAACACTCTAGCGGTGATCTGCGAACCGGCGGTGACGGTCATCGTCGGCATGGGGGTCGGGTTCACCGTGATTGCGTTGTTCATGCCGTTGATCAAGCTGTTGAATGATTTGAGTTGAAAGTTACTAACCCGAAGCGTGAGCGAGGGCGAACGCTTCACAAGATTCTGACTGGAAATTACTGACTGAAAGATGGTGTCGTGGAGCGCTCGCCCTCGCTGACGCTTCGGGTTATTTGAAGGACTGCGGATCGTGAATGGGACGTTTGTTACCTGTTGCATCTTCTTGGCGATCGGATCGTTGATCCAATTGCTGTGGACTCGGCGAGTCGCACAGCGTGTGGAAGCGTGGGTGGCCGATCCGGACGCGGCGGTGGATGGCGGGACGTTTGCGAAGTTCAGCGGCGTGGCGTTGTTGATCTGGCTGGGAGGGGCGTTAATCGGAGTGGTCATGGTCGGCGGCTTTGTGAATCACGATCCGGAGGCGGCTCTGAGCGGATTGATGGTCACGTTGTGGTCGCTGGTGATGGCGGTCGTGAGCGTGCTGTCGCTGCGAGCCTGTGCGGCGAGTGAGCAGTTCGCGGTGCTGCGTCAGTTCGGTGAAGATCGCGACCTTCAACGTGAGGTGGCTCAGTTGCTTCCCGAATATGAGCCTTCGGCGAATGTGACGGAGGAATCGGTGCGGCGGCGGTGGACCACGATCGGAGCGGTCGCGTTGTGGTGTTTGATCGCGGTGTCGCTGTTCATCGTCGGCGTGTTGTTGGTCGGTCTGGAACCGCTGTTTGCCAGTGGGCTTGGTTCGATCATGCTGCTGGGGATGATCATTCTGGTGCCGGGGTTCTTCGCGTTGATGTTTGCTCGCTGGGCGGTGTTTGCGAAATCGCAGCGCGCACAGTTTCTGTGGTTTCTGGCACTGACCGTGGAGAAGCAGCGCACGCTGGCTCCGGAACTGCGTCAGTGGGCGATGGCTCATCGGGGAAGATTCGGAGCGCTAGTGTTGGAGGTGGCTCGCGATTTGGCAGCGGGGGATGGGCTGTCGGAAGCACTGGCTGGCCGCGATCTGGTGTCGCCGTCCGATTTGCTGTCGATTCGCGTCGGTGAGCCAACCGGCCGATTGGCTCAGGTGCTGCGCGAGTCGGCGGTGCGGCAGACGAACTCGCTCAAACGCGATTCGATGGAGACGGCGGCCTCCGGGCCGGTGCTGTATTTCGGATCGCTGATCCTGGTGGCGATGAACATCACCATGTTTTTGATGTACTACATCGTGCCGAAGTTCAAGGCGATCTTCGAGGGCTTCGGGACCGAACTGCCAGGGATTACGGCCTTGCTGATCACCGTGTCTGACATGTTCGTCAACTACTTCTATCTCTTCGCGTGGGTGCCGCTGCTGGCGCTGTTGATGATTTGGACTTGCGGCGAGGCGTACTTCACGGGCTGGTCGGAAACGTGGCTGGCGTGGTTGGTGGG